>VBJD01000013.1 GCA_005887995.1 Chloroflexota bacterium | reverse complement strand
GGGATCGCTGATGGATTGCTCCGCTTCCTCGTTGACACACCTCGCGCGCAGATCTTCAAGGACGACATCGTCGTCAAGCTGCCCGCCCCCGCACCATCGTCATCACCCTGACCTAGCCAGAACCGTCGGACCCAGTTATGTTTGCTGAGGCGCGGCCGCGGGAGGCCGGAGAGGAACTGCGATGCGGTCGGGTGGTTTTCCATGTCGGCAAACCGGATGTGACCGAGCGTTCTCGGTGACGGACCAGAACTCGATGGAAGCCCTCGCGAAGGCGAGCTCGCTACGGACGGCGCACGAGATCGACGCACATGGCTACCACCACGTGCCGCTCGCCGAGGAACGTCCGTTCCTGCCGAATCAGCGCATCAAAACGCCCCGTCCGGACGCGGCGCGCTAGCCACCACTCCGCAACTTCCGGCGTCACCGTTCGGGCACCAAATCTCAACCCGGCCGTCGCCCACCCTCGCACGCTTGGCGCTGATGCTTCCTCCAACACTCGACTGAAGTGGGGAGTGACACATGACGCTGACCATCGAGCGCCCCGCGACCGCCGCGCCGCCGATCCCGAAGACGTCCGCCAAGGACGTGCTCAAGCTCGCGAAAGAGACCGCTACCAAGATCGTCGACCTGCGTTTTGTCGACCTGCCCGGCACGTGGCAGCACTTCTCGATCCCAGTCGAGGAACTCTCTGAAGGTCTCTTCTCCGATGGCATCGGGTTCGATGGCTCGTCGATCCGCGGCTTCCAGAACATCCACGAGAGCGACATGCTGCTGATGCCCGACGCGAGCTCCGCATTCATCGATCCGTCGCTCGAGGTGAAGACTCTCGACATCATCTGCGACGTCATCGACCCGATCACGCGCAAGCCCTACTCGCGTGATCCGCGTTACGTCGGGAAGAAGGCCGAGCAGTACCTCAGCTCGACCGGCATCGCGGACACGTCGTTCTGGGGACCCGAGATCGAGTTCTACATCTTCAACTCGCTGCGCTTCGATCAGGCGCAGAACTTCGGCTACTACTACATCGACTCCGAGGAGGGCATCTGGAACTCGGGTTCGAACGGGACACCGAACCTCGCGCACCGTCCGCGCTACAAGGAGGGCTACTTCCCGGTCCCGCCCGCTGACAAGCTGCAGGACCTCCGCAGCAAGATGGTGCGTTCGCTCATCGACTCGGGCATCGCGGTCGAGGTCCACCACCACGAGGTCGGCACCGCGGGCCAGACCGAGATCGACATGCGCTTCTCGACCCTCGTCGAGATGGCCGACAAGGTCCTCAAGTACAAGTACGTCACGAAGACGGTCGCGCAGAAGAACGGCTACGTCGTGACGTTCATGCCGAAGCCGCTCTTCGGCGACAACGGCTCGGGCATGCACACGCATCAGAGCCTGTGGAAGAACGGATCGAACCTCTTCTACGACAAGGGCGGCGACATGCTCCTCTCGGACATGGCGCGCTACTACATCGGCGGCCTGCTGAAGCACGCGCCGGCGATCCTCGCCTTTGCGGCACCGACGACGAACAGCTACCGCCGTCTCGTCCCGGGATACGAGGCGCCGATCAACCTTGTGTACTCGATCCGCAACCGCTCAGCCTGTATCCGCATCCCGACGTACTTCGACAAGCCCGAGGCGCGCCGCCTCGAGTTCCGCGCGCCGGACCCGTCGTGCAACCCGTACCTCTCGTTCTCGGCGTGCCTCATGGCGGGCCTCGACGGCGTCATGAACAAGATCGAGCCGCCGGCCCCGATGAACGTCGACCTCTACGACCTCGAGGACGAAGAGAAGGCGAAGATCAAGCAGACCCCCGGCTCGCTCGAGGAGGTGCTCGCGGCGCTCGACGCGGACCGCGACTTCCTCATGCGTGGCGGCGTCTTCACCGAGGACCTCATCGAGGCGTGGCTCTCGCTCAAGCGGCAGAGCGCCAAAGAGGTGGCGCTGCGTCCGCACCCGTACGAGTTCTACCTGTACAGCGACGTGTAAGGGAACTCGAAGTCCTCCTGCATTAGGCGACCACCGCGTTTGACAGCGGTCACGGCCGCGACGGTGTCAGCACCGATCGCGGCCGTGATCGTGTACTCGCCCTGCGGGTACGTGTTGTCGATGCTCCCGAAGAGCGCGCCCTGCGGGGACACGGCGACCTCCTGCGTCTGGTCGACCGCGTGGGAGCGGATGCGCAGCGTGACATTCGCTTCCGCCGGGAATCCGTAGAGCAGGTACGAGAGGCCGGTGCCGTCGGCGCCGGGTGCGACGGTGACGATGCCGCGTGGCGCGGCGACGCCCGCGGCGATGCGCGCGTCGAGCCCGCCGACGAACGATGCCCACGATCTACCGCTGAGCGCGGCATAGGCGCGTGGAACGTCGTCGCCCGCGCGCATCCGCGCGTAGATCTTGGGGATCGCATCGGGGCCGACGTCTTCCTTGATCAGCTCGATCGCGCGCGCGGCCTCCTGGTACTTGTAGTAGCCCATCCAATCGCCGTAGGCGTTCCACTGCGCCTGCGTCCACAGAGTCGTGAGCGGGAGCAGCGTGGCCGTCGCGAGCATCGAGGCGGCCTCGTACCGGACGCGCACGAGGCGCCACTCGGCGCCGACGGTCGTCTCCTGCAAGCGCGCCTCACCCTCGTTGAACCACGCGGGCACGAGGTCGCAGCGTGGCGCGCACGCCTCGAGCGTGACCACATGGGTCAGCTCGTGGCGGATCGCCGCGATCGGCTTTCGGTCGCGGATCTCGTCCCAATTCACGGCGATCGTCCGCAGCGACGGCTCGAAGAACGCGACGGAGTTGTCGGCGATGTACTCGGCGGTCGCGCCGCCGTAACCGAAGACGCTTCTCAGCGTGTCCACGTAGCCATCGCGGCCCGCGCGGACGTGGATGACCGCGCGCGTCCGCAGCGTCCACTTGAACTCGCGCTGCACCGCTGCGAGGTCGTCCTCGACCTGGGCCGCGATCGCGGCCTGTTCCTCGCGCGAGAGCGAACCGTCGAGCCAGAGCATCGCGCCATCGGGGCAGAGCGCGATGAGGCGGCCCTGCGCCAGCGGCTGGCGGCACTCTGGGACCACGACGGTCGGGGCCGGACTCAGGGTGGGCGCGGGCTCGCTGGTCGGGCTCGGCTCCGGCGCCGCCGTCGCGGCAGCGGGACTGGCCGTCGCGCTCGTCGGCGTGGGGAGTGCCGTCTCCACCCGTGGCGATGCGCATGCGGCGGCGATGGCGACGCACGCGCAGAGGAGCGCGCGCATGACTAGTGCTGCGGGCGGGTACCCGCGAGACGGCCGATGAGCTCGATGAGCTCGGGATCCAGCCGCCGCGTGGTGCTCACCGCCTCGGACAACGTCACAACCGCGACCTTTCCGCCGCGGGCGACCGGCAGCACGCCGGACTTCCCCGCGGTCACCAGGTCAACGGCCGAGACACCCAGACGTGTCGCCCAGAAGCGGTCGTTCGTCGTCGGCGAGCCGCCGCGCTGCAGATGGCCGAGGACCACGACACGCGACTCGATCGACGTGCGCTCTTCGATGTGCCGAGCGAGGCTTGCGCCGATCGCGCGCTGATCGAGCCGCGGGTGTCCGAACGCGTCGCGCTCGATCGATGTCTGCGCGTCGAGGCCTTCGATCTCCACCGCCTCTGAGACGACGACGATGATGTCGTCGTCGCCGTGCTCCTTCAGGTGCCGAACCGCTTCGACCACCTCTTCGGCGGTCACGGGGATCTCCGGCACGAGGATGATGTCGGCGCCGCCCGCGAGGCCGCCCACGGCGGCGACCCAGCCGGTGTCGCGGCCCATCGCCTCGACGACCATCGCGCGGTGGTGCGAGCTCGCCGTGGTGCGCAGGCGATCGAGTGCCTCCGTCACGACGCTCACCGCCGTGTCGAAGCCGATGCAGTAATCGGTCGCCGAGAGATCGTTATCGACGGTCTTCGGCACACCCACGATGCGGACGCCGCGTCCGTGCAGCCACTGCGCGACACCGAGCGTGTCGTTGCCGCCGATCGCGACGAGCGCGTCGAGTCCGAGCTTCCCAACTTGTTCGATGCACGCCCGCTGGTGCCGCTCGTCCTTGCGCGGATCGGTGCGTGAGGTGCCAAGTATCGTGCCGCCTAGGTCGAGGATGTGCGCGACGTCCTTCTCGACGAGCGGGCGCGCACGTCCGTCGATGAGCCCGGCCCAGCCGTCGGCGATGCCGACGACTTCGTGACCGAGTTGCGTCGCGCGGAGGACCACCGCGCGGATCGCCGGGTTCAGACCCGGCGCGTCGCCACCCCCCGTGAGCACTCCAATGCGCATCCGGGGAAATGATGAATGGCGCGCCACTGGGCGCGCCATTCAAGCGCGGGGAGGGGAGTGAGGGCTAGTTGGTCGGCGCGCCCGGCGTGCCGAACTTCTGCCAGAAGGCCGTCGGCGTGAGGCCGCTCGCGGCGATCGCCGCACGGCACGCCTCGCCAGCCGCGGATCCGGCCTCGCTCGAGCCGCCCGAGTTGCGCACGGCGAGGTACTTCGCGAAGCAGTCCTGCACCAGCGAGCGCAGCTCTGCGTCAGTCACGCGCTGCGTTCCCGTTGTCGCTTCTGGCTTCCGCGTTGACTCCGGCTTGTTCGTCGACTCGGGCCGCTTCGTCGGCTCCGTCCGGGTCGTCGTCTGGGGCTTCGGCGCGAACCGCTTCCAGAACTCCTCGCTCGTGAGGCCGGTCGCCTCGATCGCCTTGCGGCAAGCCTCGCTGGCCTGGGCGGCACCATCGGGCGAGTCCTTCGCGTGCTCGTACTTGCTGAGGCATGCGGTGACGAGCCCGTAGAGCGCTTCGCGCGGCATCGTCGGTTTCTCCGTGGATCGTGCTGGGCTGTCCGTCTTGACCTGGTCGGTCTTCGCGAACAGTGGGCCGACCTTCGCCCAGAACTCATCCGGTGTGAGTCCGCTCAGCTCGAGCGCCTTCTCGCAGTACTTGCTGCCGCGCTCGTGGGAGGCGACGCAGGCCGACACGAGCGAGAGGAGATCGCGTGTCGAGACCTCCGTCGTCTTCGGAGCCGTCCGCGCGAACGACATCGCGACCATCGGCCAGAAGTCCTCGACGCTGAGGCCGCTCTTCTCGATCGCTCTCGCGCACTCCGTGCTGCGCGGATCCTTCGAAGCGAGGCATGCCCTCACGTATTCGTCGACCGCGCGATCCGCGGTCGTCTGCTTCATCGTCTGCGTCGTATCGATCGCCGTCATCTGCGGCTGAGCCGCGGCAACGTTCACCGATCCCGCGACCATGGCGCCGGCTGCACCGACGAGGAGCGTCAACGCCACGGCGGGGCGGATCAACGCGTTCAAGAGCTTGACCATCACTTCAGTTCTCCTTCGGGCTACTTGGTGCGTCGGGCCGTGCTGAGCGGCTGGGACGTTGGGTTGGCGCTGGTCGTCGTGAGGTAGACCGCGAGTCGGTACTTCACGATCGGCTCGAGCTGCGCACCCCACACCTCGCGTGTCGGCTGCGGCCTGCGTGTCACCGCGCTCCAGATCTGAGCAAGCATTCCAGTCGCTCCTTCCATCCGGTCCTGCTGTTCCCCACAACGAGCGCGCCCTTCGCCGCGGGCCTCCCCCGTCCGTCCTCCCCCGCACGGCGACACAAAGTTGAATGGCGCGCCTTACGGCACGCCATTCATGACGCGGGGAGGGGGATTAAGAGGTCTAGTGGAACTCGCCGAAAGTGAACGTCATCTTCGCGCGGAACTCGGTCTGCGAGAGACCGCTCTTGGTGAGTGCCTCAGTGCACGCCTTGCTTACCCATTCGTGCGTCATCCCACAGGCGACGAAGACGGCGTACGGGTTGCTCGTCGGCTTCGGCGTCGCGACGACCGGCATCTTCGCATCGCGCTCGGCGAGGTAGCGATCGAACTTCGCGTGGAAGTCCTCATCGCTGAAGCCGATGAGCTCCTGCGCGCGGAAGCAGAGATCGCTGCGCCAGTCGCGCGTCATCAGGCACTTCTCGAAGACGGTCCAAAAGTCGGACCCATCCTTGGCCGCGAGCTTCGCCTTGAACTTCGCTTCGAAATCCGCGGTCGAGAGGCCCGAGAGTTCCTCGGCACGGATGCACTCGTCGCTGTCGAAGTTGCGCATCGCAAGGCATTTCTCGAAGGCGGTGCCGAAGTCGTCAGGCTTCTTCGTCGGCTCCGTCTTCT
>VBJD01000085.1 GCA_005887995.1 Chloroflexota bacterium | reverse complement strand
ATCGCCATCGAGGCGATGGCCGTAGTAACGCAGAACCTCAAGGCGAAGACGGTCTCGCATATCTGCTACGGCGACTTCGCGGCGATCTATCCGAAGGTGCTCGAGCTCCCGGTGGATCAGCTTGACCTTGCGATGCACAACTACGAGTACCGTTGGCTGAAGCTCTTCGACGAGCACCCGTTCACGAAGGAGCTCGCGATCGGTGTCGTGGACGTGCACTCGCATCGCCTCGAGACGGTCGAGGAGGCGGCTGAGGGCATCCGCAAGGGTCTGAAGTACGTGAGCGCGGACCGCTTGCTGCCGCATCCGGACTGCGGCCTCAAGACGCGCACGGTCGAGGAGTCCCTCGACAAGTGCCGCGTCGTCGTCGAGGCAGCGAAGAAGGTGCGAGCCGAGATCGGGTCGCGGGCGGTGCCGGTCCAGGCGTAGACCTAACGCGTGCAGGCGCGTCCTGAGTCGCTCGAGCTTGACCGGGCGATGCTCGAGACGACGGTCTCGCGCGCGCTCGGTCACGAAGCGACGCTGGTCGGCGACTGGACGGTCGCGCCGATCAAATACGACGCCTTCAATCCTGTCTCCGCGGGCCTGTACCGCGTATCCGGGACCGCCCGCTCGGCGTCGGCTACCGGCTCCTGGAGTCTTGTGGTCAAGATCTGTCACGAACCGCAAGAGGAATGGCTCGCGCGCCTTCCGCCTGACCGGCGAGCGGCGGAGCTCGACTTCCTGCGCTGGGACCGCGAAGCCGAAGCATACGAGTCAGGCCTCCTCGAGACGCTGCCGCGCGGCCTCGTCGCGCCGCGCTGCTTCGGGGTCGAGCGCGACGGCGCGAGTGCGCGCATCTGGCTCGAGGATGTGCGCGACGAATTCTCGTCATGGGACACCGCGCGCTACGCGCTCGCGGCCCGGCACCTCGGTCGTTTCAACGGCGAGTACCTCACGACGAAACCGCTCCCCGATCAGGCATGGCTCTCGCGGCGCTGGATCCAGGGCTGGGTCGCGTTCTTCACGCGCAATGCCGCGACGCAATTGGCGGACGACCGCATCTGGGCGGCGCCGCTCACTCTCGAACTCTTCGGGCCGAGCGCGCGCGACGAACTGCGACGCACGCTCGCCGCGCTCGACGGATGGTGGGCGGCGCTCGATCGGCTTCCGGTCACGCTCGGTCACCTCGACGCGTTCCGCGCGAATCTGCTCAGCCGTGTCACGCGCGGCCAGACCGAGACGGTCGCTGTCGACTGGGCGTTCGTCGGTATCGCACCGCTGGCGGCGGATGTGACCCAGCTCGTGCTCGCGAGCATCTTCTATCACGGGGAACGGCTTGAGCCCGCCGCGCTGGCCGAAGCATGTCTTGGGGGGTACGACCGTGGCTTGCGCGACGTGGGCTGCGTCATCGCGCCCGACGCGCTGCGTCGCGCCTACGTCATTAACGCGATCACGCGCTGGCTCTTCATCTTCGGACCGTTTGCCGCTGTCGGCCAGCCCGCGCGCGAGGCTGCGGTCGCAGAAGCTCGTGGGAAGCCATATCGCGATGTGCTCGCGCTGATCGCGGAGAAGACGCGCTATCTGCTCCAACTCTCACGCGACGTGGCGCTCGACTAGAGTCTCCTTCGTCGTGACGACGGTCCTCGCGGAGACCACCGATCTCCTCCAGCAGCTCATCCGCAATGAGTGCGTGAACGACGGCACGCCAGCCTCCGGTCACGAGGTACGGAGCGCGGACCTCCTTGCGTCCTATCTCACGGCACCGGGCGTCGAGATGAAGCGGTACGAGCCGTCGCCGGGGCGAGGCAGCCTCGTCGTGCGCATCGAGGGGACCGACAAGAACGCGCCGAGCCTTCACCTCATGGGCCACACCGACGTCGTGCCCGTCACGCGTTCTGGCTGGCAGCACGATCCGTTCGCCGGCGAGCTCATCGACGGCGAGGTATGGGGACGCGGCGCGATCGACATGCTCGACGTCACCGCGTCGATGGCCGTCGCGCTGAAGCGCCTTCTTCACAGCGGCTTCCGGCCGAAGGGCACGCTCATCTATTCGGCCGTCGCGGATGAGGAGGCGCTCGGGACCTGGGGTGCGCAGTGGCTCACCGAACACGCCTGGGACGACGTGAAGAGCGACTATCTCGTGACCGAGTTCGGCGGCGTGCGCATGCCGATCGGAACGGGCACGAAGCTGCCGATCATGACCGCGGAGAAGGGCTCGCAGTGGACGCGCCTTCGTGTGAAGGGGACGCCCGGCCACGGCTCGATGCCCTACAAGTCCGACAACGCGCTCGTGAAAGCATCGGAGCTGATCACGCGCATCGCGCGTTACAAGGCGCCTTTGCACGTCGGCGGTCTCTGGAAGCAGTTCGTCGACGCAATAGATCTGCCCGCCGTACAGCGTGTGGCCCTTACGAACGCCGCGAGCTTCGATGCCGCGCTCGACCGTGTCCCGACGGGCGCGGATCGCATGATCTACGCCGCGACGCGCACGACGCTGTCGCCGAACATCGCGCAGAGCGGTGTGAAGCTCAACATCATCCCCGACACGGCGGAAGTCCAGATCGACATCCGCACGCTGCCCGGTGACGACGGAGAAACCGTGCACAAGATGCTCCGCGAAGCGGCGGGCGATCTGTGGCGCGACGTCGAGCTCGTCGAAGAGGGACACAACCCCGCGACGTCCTCTCCGCGTGACACGCCGCTCTGGGATGCGCTCACCAAGGTCACGCAGCGCCTCATCCCGGGATCCACGACGGTGCCGTTCCTCATCGTCGGCGCGACGGACTCGCGTTTCTTCCGTCGCAAGGGCGTCGTCGCGTACGGCTACGGCCTCATGAGCGAGAAGATCCCTTTTGGCGAGTTCTCGAAGCTCTTCCACGGCAACAATGAGCGCATCGACCAGGACACGCTCGCGCTCATGACGCCGCTATGGGATGGCGTCGTGCGGGAGATGCTTGGCTAGCCCTTCGCGAGCGCCTCGCGTAGCTTCGACGTGATCGCCTCTGCTTCACCCGCCGCGTAGCGCTGGCGCATCCAGAACGGCCGGCCGGGCGTGAAGAAGCGGTCGCCCTTGCGTCGCGGCACGACGTGCACATGCACATGCGCGACGCTCTGGCTGATGCGCGTGTTCGCGAGCGTGAGCGAGCCCTCCGCGCCGAGCGCCGTGGCGAACGCCTTCGACACTCGCTTCACGACGGCGAACAGCGGCGCGAGCGCCGCGTCGGGCACGTCCTCGAGCGTCTCGTAGTGCGTTGTCGGCACGACGAGCGTGTGGCCGTGCGCCACCGGCGCGTGGTCGAGGAACGCGACCGTCGCGTCGTCGCGGTAGATCGCGTGATGCTCCGCGCCGGACACGACCGCGCAGAAGGCGCAGCCCTTACCAGAAGGCACGGTCCACCGTGCCTTCGAGTACAGGCCGAAGCGAAGCTCGGGTCTTAACGGCCATACAGTTCGAGGACTTCCCGGCGGAACGGCACGCCAGCCTTGTCGCGCAGCCGTTCGAACTCCTCGAAGTCCCATTCCGCGACGAACGTGACCGCCACGCCGGTCTCGCCCGCGCGACCGGTGCGGCCGATGCGGTGCGTGAACACCTCCGCATCTTCGGGAAGGTCGAAGTTCACGACGTGGCTGATGTCCTCGATATGCAGTCCCCGCGCGGCGAGGTTCGTCGCGACGAGGATCTTGATCTCGCCGCTTCGGAACTTCTCGAGCGTCCGCTCGCGCTCACGCTGCGTCATGTCGCCGTGGATTGCCGCGACCGCGTGCTTGCGGCGCTGCAAGATCTCGAGGAGGCGATCCACGCCGCGTTTGGTGTGACGGAACACGAGGACCTGGTCCGTCTCCCAACGCCGGAGCAACTCCTCGAGCACGCGCGGCTTGTCCTCCTCGAGCAGTTCGACGTACACCTGCTCGACCGACTCTTGCGTGCGTCGTTCCGGATCGATGGCGATCTCCGCCGGCTCCTTGGTGAAGCGGTACGCGAGGTCGCGGATCTCGCCAGTGAGCGTCGCTGAGAAGAGCGCGGTCTGCCGTCGCTGCGGAACCATACGCAGCAGCCGGCGCACATCCGGTGCGAAGCCCATGTCCAGCAGCCGGTCGGCCTCATCGAGGATGACCACGGCGATCGCGTCGAGCCGCAAACGTCCGCGCTCGATGTGATCGAGGAGTCGACCGGGAGTGCCGACGATGATCTGCGCACCGCGCGCGAGGGCGCGCTCCTGCGGTCCATAGGGGACACCGCCGTAGATCGCTACCTCGTGGGTGCGGCGGTACTTCCCGATCGCCCCGAACTCGCGCGTCACTTGCAGTGCGAGCTCGCGCGTCGGGACGACAATGAGCGCCTGCGGCTCCTTTCGCGTCGAATCGACGTGCTCGACGATCGGGATCGCGAACGCCGCGGTCTTCCCGGTGCCCGTCTGCGCCTGCGCGAGGAGATCCCGGCCAGCGCGTAGCGTCGGGATCGCTTGCACCTGCACGGGGGTCGGGGCCATGAAGCCGAGCTCTTCGATCGCGCGCGCGACGTCGGGATGGATCTCGAGCTCGCCGAATCGCGCGGTCCGTGTCTCTGTCACGCGGTCATTTCTCGTCCAAGTATCGCGGCTATGCTCGGCCTGTGCCGGGCTCGTTCCGTATCGCGCGCATCCTCGGGATCGATGTTCGCGTGCATCTCTCGTGGGTCCTCATCTTCTTGTATTTCTCCTACGGTCTCGCGCAGGAGCAATTCCCGTCGGTCTTCCCCACGTCCGAGGCGAAAGCATTCATCGCGGGCGCCGTCACGGCGCTCCTCTTCTTCGCCTCGGTCGTCGCGCACGAGTTCGCGCACGCGATCGTCGCACGCCGGTTCCGCTTGCCGGTGTCGTCTATCACGCTCTTCCTGCTGGGAGGCGTTGCGTCGCTCACGAAGGAGCCGACGAGCGCGAAGGGCGAGTTCCTCATGGCCGTGGCCGGCCCCGCGACGAGCCTGGTCATCGCTGGCGCATCGCTCGGCGGCGCCGCGCAGCTCTCGCACGCGCTGCTCGGCGCTCCATGGCTCCTGCCCGCGGTCGCCGTCGCGCAGGTGCTCGGTCAGGTGAACCTGCAGGTCGCGATCTTCAACCTGCTGCCCGGATTCCCGCTCGACGGTGGTCGCGTGCTGCGCTCGGCGATCTGGGGCCTCACCGGCGATCGCAGCCGCGCGACGGCCATCGCCGGTCGCGCAGGTCAGCTCATCGCCGGGCTGCTGTTGCTGCTCGCGGCGTATCTGTTCTTCCAGCTCAACGATCCGGGTGCGCTGCTCATCGGCCTCGTGGCGTTCTTCCTGTTCAACATCGCCGGGCAGTCGATGCAGCAGGAGCGGCTCGTGCGCGCCGTCGGTGGGACGCGCGTCGCGCAGCTCGCGACGACGGACTTCGTTGTCGTGCCGAGCGGAACGCTGATCGGCACGCTCGTCCGCGACTACGTGCTCCCGCGCAATTTGCGCGCGATCCCGGTCGTCGACAACGGTCGGTTCGTCGGGCTCGTGACGATCGCCGACCTCCGCAAGGTCGAGCAGGACCAGTGGCCGACGACGCCGGTCGACGCGGTCATGACGTCGGCATCCGCCGTGCCTTCGGTCGGCCCAGATGACGCGCTCGGTACTGTGCTCGACAAGTTCAGCGAGGATCTGCCACTCCTTCCGGTCGTGCGCGACGGCGCGCTCGTCGGACTGTTGCACCGCGAGTCCGTCGCCGGCTACGTGCGCATGCGGGAGATGCTCGGCTTCGATCGTCGCTAGCCGGAGGTGCCCATGTCCGACACGTCGTACATCGAGAGGAACCGCCGCGAGTACCTGCGCATGCGCGCGCTCATCGACCGCCTCTCCGACGACGACCTGCGTCGCAAGGTCAACGAGCATTGGACGGTGGCCGCGTATCTCCTGCACGTCGGCTTCTGGGACGTCCGCAACCGCTGGCTCTCCGACAAGCAGCGCAGCGGTGCGGTGTTCACGGAGTCGGATATCGAGCCGGACGATGTGACGTGGATCAACGAGTCGATGCGGCCCTTCCTCCATGCGATACCGCCGCGCAACGCGGCGCGGCTCGCGCTCAGGCTCGCGGAGGCCGCCGATGAGGGCGTGGCGTCACCGCCTGCCGGCGGCTGGTGGCCGGAGAACGAAAAGAGTCTCGTCAATCCGATCCGCGCCGAGCACCGCGCGGAGCATCTCGATCAGATCGAAGAGGCGCTAGGCGGCAAGCGCTAGCGCGATCTGCGTCGCGATGCGCGCGTTCTGACGCAGGAGACTCACGTTCGCACGGAGGCTCTTGCCGCTCGTCGCCGCACCGAGCGCGCCGAGCAGGTACGGCGTGAGCGCCGCACCGCGTATGCCCTCGCGCTCGGCGGCGGCGATCGCACGGTCGACCTCGGCCTCCGCCTCGTGCCGATCGATCGCGTCAGCCTGTGCGATGGGGACCGCGACGACGATGCCGGCCCCGCGCGCGAGCTGCTCGCGGACGATGCGCGCCGCGGCGAGCGCCGTGTCCGCGCGATGCGGCGCGCGCAGTCCGCTCGCGCGCACGTAGAACGCGGGGAAGTCGTCGGTCCCGAAGCCGATCACCGGGATACCGAGCGTCTCGAGACGCTCGAGCGTCAACGCGAGATCGAGGACGAGCTTCGCGCCGGCGCACACCACGCACACCGGATGGCGCGCGATGGCGAGGAGGTCGGCGGATTCGTCGAGAGAACGCTCCGCACCGCGGTGCACGCCGCCGATGCCGCCCGTCGCCATCACGCTGATGCCGGCCTGCGCCGCGATCTCCACGGTCGCGGCCACCGTCGTCGCGCCGAGACCGCCGCCCGCGATCACTGGCGCGACGTCGCGCGTGCTCACCTTCACAACTCCCTCCTCGTTCGCGAGGCGGGAGAGCAGCGCGCGGTCGGCGCCGACGACAGCGTTGCCCGATGCGACCGCGATCGTCGCCGGCGTCGCGCCGCCGGCACGCACCTCGTCCTCGAGCGCGATCGCCGTCTCGAGATTCAGCGGCCGCGGGAGACCGTGCGCGATGACGGTCGATTCGAGCGCGACGACGGCGCGCTTCGCGGCGATCGCCGCTGCGACCGCGGGCTCGACCTCTAGCTTCACGACCCCGCGCGGCCGCGCGCGTGCCCGCGCTCGCCGGTCTCGCCGGCGAGCAGCTCGACCGCGTGTGGCAGCACCGGGAGCAGGATCTCCAGCGATTCGCGCACCGCGCGGGGTGAGCCCGGCAGATTCACGACGAGCGCCGCGCCAGCCGCGCCGGCGACGCCACGCGACAGCATCCCGTGAGGCGTCTTCGCGAGCGCGCGCGCGCGCAGCGCCTCGGCGATCCCGGGCACTTCACGATCGATCACCCGCCGCGTCGCTTCGGGCGTCACGTCATTCGGCGAGAGGCCGGTGCCGCCGCTCGTGAGGACGACGTTCGCCCCGGCGCGGATGGCGTCGAGGATCGCGTTCGCGACCTGCGCGATGTCGTCGGCGACGAGTGCGCTCGCGATGACCTCGTGCCCCGCGCCCACGAGCCCCTCGCGCATCGCCGGGCCGCTCTCGTCGGCGCGCTCACCGCTCGCGCCCCGCGTGCTCACGGTGATGATCCCGGCGCGTATCGCCGTCACTCCGCGCGGTACTCCCCGCTGCGGCCGCCGCTCTTCGCGACGAGGCGTACGTCCGTGAGCCGCGCGCCGCGCTCCACTGACTTGAGCATGTCGTACAGCGTGAGTCCGGCGATGGTCACGGCCATGAGCGCTTCCATCTCCACGCCCGTCGGCGCGGTCGTGCCCACGGTCGCTTCGATGTCGATGCCATCAGTCGCGAGCACAAGGTCGACCGACGCGTGCGACAGGGGTAGCGGATGCGTGAGCGGCACGAGGTCGGGCGTGCGCTTCGCCGCCATGATCCCCGCGATGCGTGCCGCGGCGAGCACGTCGCCTTTCGGCGTCCGACCAGATCGCACGAGCTCGA
The DNA here is from genome assembly GCA_005887995.1 of Chloroflexota bacterium. GTDB lineage: Bacteria > Chloroflexota > Limnocylindria > P2-11E > P2-11E > CF-39. Next base: position 16,330 of record VBJD01000085.1, on the reverse strand, counting down.
GCGTCTCGCGCGAGAGCATCAGCTTCCCCCGCGCGGTCGCGCGCCGATCGGTCGCTGGCTTCGCGCTCACGTCGACCATGCGCGCGGCGCCCTTCGCGTCCACGTGCGTCAACTTTTTCGGCGGCGCCACGATGCGTCTGCGCGCGGGCACCTAATGGTCTTCCGGCAGGTCGGTGAGCACGACGGTCACATCCGTGCCTGGTTCGACCGCCGCGAGCGGCTCGGGGATGTCGATGAGGCAATTCGCGAGCGACATCGAGCGCAGGATGCCCGAGCCCTGCGGTCCGGTGGCGCGCACCGTCTCGGCGTCGCGGTCGTAGACGCCGCGCGCGAACGTGCGCAGTCCGCTCGGCTTCTCGATGCGATCGAGCAGGCGTGCCATGGCGCGCGGCCGGTGCAGCCTCGTGTGCCCCGCCATCTTCAGCAGCGCGGGACGCACGAAGAGCTCGAATGTGAGGAGCGCGGACACCGGATTCCCGGGTAGCCCGAAGATCGGCACGTCGCCGCGCTTGGTCCGCAGATGGCCGAACGCCAGAGGACGCCCCGGCCGGATCGCGATCGACCAGAAGTCCATCGCGCCCATCGCATCGACGACCGGCTTCACGTGATCGTGGTCGCCGACGGACACGCCGCCGCTCGTGACGACCATGTCGCCGAACGCGGCATTGCCGAGGGAGTGCCGCAGGTCGGACGCGTCGTCACCGGCGATGCCGAGCTCGAACGCTGCGCTTCCGGTCGCGCGCACCGCGGCCGAGATCGAGTAGCGGTTCGTATCGCGGATCTTCCCCGGCGCAGGTTGCTCGGTGATGTCGACCAGCTCGTCCCCGGTCGACAGCACCGCGACGTTCGGCCGGCGATGCACCGTCACGCGCGCGTGACCGATCGAGGCCAGGACGCCGATCTCCGCGGCGCGCAGCACGGCACCGCGTCGCAGCACGACCTCGCCGCTGCGCAGATCCTCACCGGCTTGCCGCACCGCCATGCCGGTCGGCGTCGAGCGTGTAATCGTGACCATCTCGGTGCCGTTGTCGGTGTCCTCGACGCGCACGACGGTGTCGGCGCCGTCGGGCAGTGGCGCGCCGGTCATGATGCGTATCGCCTCGCCCGCGTCGACGCGACGATCCGGCACCGCGCCCGCGGCCACCGAGCCAACGACACGGAGGCGGGCGCCCGCCGAGCCGACGTCGCTCCCGCGCACCGCGTAGCCGTCCATCGCCGAGTTGCGGAACGGCGGGACGTTGCGATCGGCCGCCGCGTCCTCAGCGAGCACGGATCCCAGCGCCTCGAGCAGCGGCGACTCGGTCGTCTCCAGCGGCTTGATCTGCGAGAGGATCCGCGAGAGCGCCTCGTCGACGCTGAGCAGTTTCGTCGCGGCTTTTGCCGCGCTCGGACTGGTGGGCATGCGCTCGGAGTCTACGTTCGTCCCCGTCGTTCGCTCGCGTGTACGTTGTCGTCGTGCTGCGCCTCGCGTCGGCCTCACCGCGACGCATCGAGCTCTTGCGGCTGCTCGACCTCCCATTCGAGGTCTCGCCGGCGTTGATCGACGAGAGCGCGTTCGCTTCACCGGCGAACGCCAAGGCCGAGCAGGTCGCGCGCAGAGGCGAGGCGACGCTCGCGGTCGACACGGAGGTCGAGCTCGACGGCGAGCGTCTGGGCAAGCCGCGCGACGACGGCGAGGCGGTGACGATGCTCGCGGATCTCGCCGGCCAGACGCACGACGTGCGCAGTGAGATGGTCGTCGTCGCGCCGAGCGGGATGCGACTCCGTTTCGCGGTCCGCTCGCGCGTGACGCTGCGCGCGCTCTCGCTGCGCGAGATAGAGCGCTACGTCTCGACCGGCGAGCCCGCCGACAAGGCCGGTGCGTACGCGATCCAGGGCGAGGGCCGCAGGCTGGTGCAGGGCTACGAGGGTTGCCTCGCGAACATCACCGGGCTACCGCTGTGCCATGCGTACTACGCGCTGCGGCGCGCCGGCGTCGTCCCGGGCGAGCGCCCCGAGCGCGCATGCCAGGAGCATTTCGCGTTCGTCTGCCCGGTATGGCGTACCGCGCAGCGACAGGGACGCGTCGCGAGCGATGGCGCGGAGTTCGATTCCTGGAGCGACGCGCTCGGCTAAGCGGCGGCCGACGCGTCCGTCGCGAGCGCGTCCTGCGCGATCCGCAGGAGCGCACCGCTGGTCGCGATCTCTATCGACCAGGTCGCGGCACCGCTGCGCACTCGCCAGCGCGCGCCCGCGAACGCGCGCACGTTCGCGCTCATAGCGCGGAGCAGCTCGTCCATGCGAGCGCGCACCAGCGCCGCGAGATGCGAGCCACGCGTCGCGTCAGCGACGATCGGCGCGATGAGCGCGATGCCCGCATCGCCGTAGCGGAACGCGCTCGTGTCGCCGCCGAAGATCGTCTGGCTGCCGCCGAGCGTCGCGCGGATGACGCGGTGCACCATCGCGCGTCGCGTCGCCTCCGCCGGCGCGTCGACATCCGCGACGCCCAGCACGAGGGCGAACGCACGGCCGCCATCGCGCGCCTGCGCGAGCCGCTCCCGAAGCGCGGCGAGAAGGACGCGATCGAGGTACGACTCCGCGACCTCCGCTGCGCGATACCGCACGACCGGTTCGCTCACGACTGGTGCGGGTCGTGGCACGATCTCCTCGCTGAGCAGGCGCGCCGCGGTCGGCAGGACCTTTTTCCAGCGCTCGCGCTCGGCCATGCGCTCCGCGGCACCCAGCGGTGTGAGCGCGACCGCGCCCTCCGCCGCCGGCGCGAGGTAGCCGCCGTCGAGCAGCGCCTGAAGCGCGCGGCTGAAACCACCGCTCGCCAGCGGAAGCTGCTCGGCCGCGATCTTCGCGAGCAATGTCGTGGGCCGGGCAGGCTCGGGCGCTAATGCATCCAACAGGTAGAGGCGATAGAAGGCGGTCGCGAGACCGGTCGCGGCGGGACGGACCACGTGGGCCTCCGGAATGACTGCTCGGTCGTAGAACGGCGGCCGCTTGCTCCCCGTCAGGCGCGCGGCTTCGCTCTTGGCTTCGCTTTCGTCGTCGTTTTGGTCTTCGCCTTCTTGCCCCAGTTCATTCCGTGTGTCCGCGCCCACGCATGCCACTCGGGGACCGGATGCTTCACCGTCCAGAGGAAGTGGTACATGCCACTGTCCCCGACGAACTTGAAGCGCTTCTTGAGATCGGTCGCGAGGTCTTCGTATTCGTCGAACGAGCGGAGGTGCTTCTTGATGCCGCCACCTCGTTCGAGGTCAAGGAGGGCGTTCGCGTTGTGCACGACCGCCGCGATCTTCGGCCGGCTGCGGATCATCTTCTCGTCCGTGGTCAGCGTGTCGACCTCGCGATCGCTCATGCGCGCGACCCGCTCAGCTTTGAAATTGTGGAAACCCTTTCGGATGCCAGTCCACTTCGCGTCGACGACGCGCCAGCTCATGCCCGCCTGGAACACCGGTTTCGAGAGCTGCTCGAGATAGTCGTCGACGCTTTTCGCGGTGATCTGCGGTGGCGGTCCTTCCATCTCCCCGTTGCCCCCCTTAGGGGTAGGAGAGTACGCCCGCTAGTTCTTCGCGTCGGCCTCCATCGCCTTCGCGATGGACGACAGGAACTCCTTGTTCGTCTTCGTCTTGCCGAGCCGCTGGAGCAGGAGCTCTGTGCCTTCGATCTGGCCGACGGCCGAGAGCATCTTGCGCAACAGGATGACCTGGCGCATGACCTCGGGCGAAAGCAGCATCTCCTCGCGGCGCGTGCCGGAGGCGGGGATGTTGATCGCCGGGAAGGTGCGCCGCTCCTGCAGCTTGCGGTCGAGGATCATCTCGGAGTTGCCGGTGCCCTTGAACTCTTCGTAGATGACGTCGTCCATGCGGGAGCCGGTGTCAACGAGGCAGGTGGCGAAGATCGACAGCGAGCCAGCAGGCTGGCCGCCGGTGCCTTCGATGTTCCGGGCCGCACCGAAGAACCGCTTGGGCGGGTAGAGCGCGACCGGGTCCATACCACCGGACAGCGTGCGGCCGGATGGCGGCACGGCGAGGTTGTACGCGCGCGCGAGGCGCGTGACCGAGTCGAGGAGGATGGCGACATCGCGGCCGCCCTCGACGAGGCGCTTCGCGCGCTCGAGCGCGAGCTCGGCGACGCGCGTGTGGTTCTCGGTGGGCTCGTCGAACGTGGATGAGAAGACCTCGCCCTTGATCGAGCGGCGGATGTCGGTGACTTCCTCGGGCCGCTCGCCGACGAGCACGACCATGATGTGGACGTCCGGGTGGTTGCCGGCGATGCCGTTGGCGATGTCCTTGAGGAGCGTCGTCTTGCCGGCCTTCGGCGGCGACACGATGAGCGCGCGCTGGCCGAAGCCGAGCGGGTTCACCAGGTTGATCAGGCGCTGGCTGAGGTTCGCGCCGTCGACCTCGAGGTCGAACATCTCGTCAGGGAAGACCGGCGTGAGGTCCTCGAAGTGCGGACGTCGCTTCGCGACCTCGGGATCCATTCCGTTGACCGCCTCGACGCGGAGCAGCGAGAAGTACTTCTCGTTGTCCTTCGGCGGACGCGTCTGACCGGTGATGAAGTCGCCGGTGCGGAGCCCGAGACGGCGTACCTGGCTCGAACCGACGTAGACGTCGTCGGGCGAGGGGAGGAGGGTGCGGCGACGGAGGAACCCGAAGCCGTCCTCGACGATCTCGAGGATCCCCTGGGCGAAGATGTTGCCCTGCGCTTCGGTCTGTGCCTGCAGGATCCGCGTGATGACGTCCTGCTTGTTCATGTCGGCGGTGATGTCGGTGACGCCGAGCTCCTTCGCGATGCCGAGGAGATCCTTCGGCTTCGCCTCGGTCAGCTCGGTGATCGTGTACCACTTGCGCACGCTCGCTTCGCTCACGGAACCGGGGCCCCCACCCCGGGGCGCTGCGGGCGCTGCTTCGCGCGTGGGCGCTTCGCGGCGGATGGCCGGGCCGTTGGTGGGGGCGCCGTTCGTGGGCGCGATGGGGGTCGTCGCTTCTGCGGCGGTTTTCGCGGGCGCGGTGGACTGTTCGGGGTTTGGGTTCTGCTCTGGGTTTTCCACGCGGTGTGTTGCTCCTTGGGGGGTGTTGTGCGAGATCGCGGTGAGCTCTTACGAGAAGTTCCGGGGGGCACAACGTCTGGGGGATGCGCTCTCGCCCGGCAAAGGAAGATGAGGAAGGCTGCTACGTAGCAGTATACAACGCGGTGAGGCTCCCCGACGATGTCAAGCGCGATCTCCTCACGCTCTCAAAAGAGATCCACGCCGATCCGGAGCTCGCGTACAAAGAGGACCGCGCGGCACTACGTATACGCACCCTGCTCGAACGGCGAGGACATAGCGTCGAAATTGGCACCGGTGGTCTGGCCACCGCGTTCCGGGCGCGAGCCGGACCGGCAGGGCCGACCGTCGCGCTGCTCGCGGAATACGACGCGCTCAAGGGCGTCGGCCATGGCTGCGGCCACAACCTCATTGCGATGACCAACGTTGGCGCCTTCCTGCTTGCTGCGACCGAGCCGACACGCCTCGGCATCGCGATCGAATTGATAGGTACGCCGGCGGAGGAAGACGGCGGCGGGAAGATCGATCTCATCAACGCGGGCGTGTTCGAGAACGTCGCGTACGCGCTCTCTACGCATCCCGCCGCGCAGTGCGAGTGGGGCGTGTCCGCCACCGGCCTCGGGATCGTGGGCAAGCGCGTCATCTATCGCGGGCAGTCGTCGCACGCGGGATCGTCGCCGGAGCGCGGACGGAACGCGCTCAACGGGCTCATCCGGCTCTTCACGGGGATCGACGGCTGGCGACAGCAGCTGCCGTCGACCGCGCGCGTGCACGGCATCGTCGACTTCGGCGGCGATGCGGTGAACGTCGTGCCGGCGCGAGCCGAGGGCCGCTTCGGGCTTCGCGCCGCGGACCTCGCGATGCTCGATGAGATGGTCGCGACCTTCACCGACGTCGCGCATGGCGCCGCGCTCGAGACGGAAACCACAGTCGAGATCACGGACTACCTGCCGCTGTACGCGCCGGTCTCCGCGAACCGCGCACTTGGCGACATCCTCGCGGAGGAGCTGCGCGCGCGCGGCGTGGACGCGACACGCGGCACGCTCGTGACCGCGTCGACCGACCTTGGCAACGTGTCGCAGAAGGTGCCGACGGACTGGATCCGTTTCCCCGTGACGGAGACGCCGATCGCGGGTCACTCCGACGCGATGCGTGAGGCCTGCGTGACCGACCTAGCGCACCGCAACGCGCTGCTCACCACGGAGGCGCTCGCGGCGGCTGCACGGCGCGTCGCGACCGATGGCGCGCTGCGGGAACGGATCGCGGCATGAGCGGCGGCAGGGGCGCTCGTTCGGCCAATGGCGGGACCTCGCTGCGCGATGACCTCATCGTCCTCTCGCGGGCGATCCATGCCGCACCAGAGCTGGCGTACCAGGAGCGGCAGGCGGTCGCGAACATCGCGTCGCTGTTGCGGCGCCACGGCCACGCGGTCGAGCTGCCACACGGCGGTCTCGAGACGGCGTTCCGCGCGCGCGTCGGTCCCAAGGGTCCGTCCGTCGCGCTCCTGGCCGAGTACGACGCCTTGCCGGAGATCGGTCACGCCTGCGGGCACAACCTCATCGCGATGTCGAACGTCGGCGCGTTCCTGCTCGCCGCGCAGCGCGCGAAGGACCTCGAGGTCGGCATCGAGCTCATCGGCACACCCGCGGAGGAATCGGGTGGCGGGAAGATCGACCTGATCGACGCGGGCGCGTTCAAGCAGTCCGTCGCGGTCCTGTCATCGCATCCCGGTGGCAACACGTGGGAGTTCGGTCGCTCGAGCCTCGGCATCGTCGGGCGGCTGGTGCGCTTCCACGGCCTGGCCTCGCACGCGGCGTACTCACCGCACAAGGGGAAGAACGCGCTGACCGCGGCCATCCGCCTCTTCCTCGCCGTCGATGGGTGGCGCCAGCATCTGCCTGCGGATACGCGCGTCCACGGGATCATCACGAAGGGTGGCGCCGCGTCGAACATCATCCCCGACCTCGCTGAATGCGATTTCGGCCTGCGCGCCGCCGACCTCGCCGTTCTCGAGGAGATGGACGCGACGTTCCGTCGCATGGCCGAGGGCGCCGCCATGCAGACGGGCACGACAGTTGAGATCGACGACAAGATGCGCCTCTACGCGCCGGTGAAGCCGAACCCGCGCATCGACGCGCTGCTGCGGGAGGAGTTCGGGCGGCGCAAGATCCCGGTCGAGCAGGGCGGACTCACGCTCGCGTCGACGGACTTCGGCAACGTGTCGCAGGTCGCGCCGGCGGACTACATCGGCTTCCCGGTGAGCACCGAGTCGATCTCCGGGCACTCGCACGTCATGCGCGAGGCATCGGCGACCGATCTCGCGCACACGAACGCGATGCTCACTGCGGAGATGCTCGCCTCTGTCGCGGTGCGCATCGCGACGGACGAGTCGATCCGCGCGTCACTCGCGTGACCGGAGCCGCACGCCCGACGAACGACACCACGCGTCCCGCGCCGCGCACGGACATCGACGCGAAGCGATGGCTCGACGTCGACTTCCCCGGCCTCGAGATCGGCGTCGCCGAGTACGCCGAAGGCCCGACCGGGTGCAGCGTCTTCTGGTTCGGGAAGACCGTGTCGCTACACGTCGACGTCCGCGGTGGCTCGCCCGGCGTCGTCGGCGACGGCTATCCGGTCGTCGATGCGATCTGCTTCGCCGGCGGATCGATCTACGGGCTCGAGGCCGCGACGGGTGTCGCTGCGGAGCTCTTCGCGCGTAAGGCGTACTCGACGCAATGGAACGACATCCAGCTCGTGGCCGGCGGGATCATCTTCGACTACGGCCGTCGTGCGAACGCGATCTATCCGGACAAGGAGCTTGGCCGCGCCGCGGTCCGCGCCCTTCGACCCGCGCGCTTCCCGCTCGGGCCGCACGGCGCGGGTTGCCTCGCGACGGCCGGGCACGGCGAGACCGCTGAGATCGCCGGGCAGGGTGGCGCGTCGCGCGCCGTCGGTCCGACACGCATCGCGGTCTTCACGGTGATCAACGCCTACGGCGCGATCGTGGATCGGAACGGCGACGTCGTTCGCGGCAACCGCGACAGCGCGACCGGCAAGAGACGGCGTAGCGAGGACGTCGTCGCTCAGACCGGCGCGTATGACCCACCCGCCCTCCGCGGTCGCGTCGTCACGCAGAACACCAACCTCACGCTCGTCGCCACCGATCAGAAGCTCGACTACTGGCAGCTGCGCTCGATCGCGCGCCAGGTGCACTCGTCGCTGGCGCGCGCGATCCAACCCTTCAACACCCGCTGGGACGGCGACGTCCTCTTCGCGGTGTCGACGCAGAAGGTCGACAACCCGAAGCTCGACGAGGTCAGCCTCGCGATCGCTGCCTCAGAACTGGCCTGGGACGCTGCGCTCGCGAGCTTCGACCCCTAGCCCCAGGTCCACGCCTGGGATCAGAGTTGCAGAGCGCGCGCTACGAGTTAGCGCTCGGCGATCGGGATGTAGCGCTTGCCCACGGGTCCGGTGTACTCGGACTCGGGACGGATGAGCCGGTTGTCGCCGTGCTGCTCCATGATGTGCGCGCTCCAGCCGGCGATACGTCCGACCGCGAAGATCGACGTGCCGAGATCAGCGGGGATGCCGAGGAACGTGTAGGTCGTCGCCGCGAAGAAGTCGACGTTTACGACGTTCACCTTCGCGGCCGCGGCCGGCGACATCTTCGGACGGCGCGCGGCGATCGCGTCGACGAGCTTCTCCTGGATGTCGAAGTAGCGCGGACCCTTCCAGTCCTTCTGCAGCTCGCGCGCGAAGTTGCGCAGGAACTTCGCGCGCGGGTCCTCGGTCTTGTAAACACGATGCCCGAAGCCGGGGAACAGGAACTTGCGTTCGATGCCCTTCTCGACGAACGAGTCGACATGGTCGGGAGAACCGATCTCCTCGAGCATCTTCATCGTCCCGTCGGTCGCGCCGCCGTGCAGCGGGCCCTTGAGCGCACCGAATGCGGCGGTGACCGCGGCATGAATGTCAGCGTTCGTCGCGGCGACGATCCGCGCCGTGAAGGTCGATGCGTTGAGGCCGTGCTCCGCCTGGAGGATGAAGCAGACGTTGAGGATCTCGGCCGCTCGCGGATGCTCGAGTCCGGCCATGCGCGCGAAGTTCGCGGCGTGCCCGAGCGAGGCGTCCGGCGGCACGGGCTGCTGGCCCTTCCGACGCCGCATGTACGCGGCGAGGATCGTCGGCATCTTCGCGGTGAGACGCACGGACTTCTGGTACTCCGCCTCGCGTGAGTTGTCGCCTTCGGCAGGGTCCTCGGTCGCCGATGCGCTCACGACGGTGCGCAGCACATCCATCGGCGTGCCGTTCTCGGATGCCTCCTGCAGGATGTTCCGCAGGAACGGCGAGAGCGCGCGGTGCTTGATGAGCTCCGCCTTGAAGTCGCGTAGCTGGTCCCGGGTCGGCAGGTCGCCGTTCAAGAGGAGGTAGGCGACCTCCTCGTAGTCCGCCTTCGCCGCGAGCTGCTCGATCGGGTAGCCGCGATAGACGAGGAGGTTGTCTTCGACCTTGCAGATCGCCGTCTGCGCCGCGACGACGCCTTCGAGGCCTCGCGGCGAAGGGGTCTTTTGCTGCGATTCGGTCGCCATGTTCCGAGTTTCGCACAGGCAGGAGTGGTACCCGCTAGGACCATCGGGCCCTCTTGCGCGGTGCCTATCGACCGTCGTACAGTCCGCCGGCAGGGTAAATCAGCGCTAAACCCTGCGGGGAGGACGAAACACGGACCTCTGTCCCGGCGTCATGTAACGCGGGGACGCTCTAAGTGAAAGCCCCTCATCCCACCCACCAGCGGAGGGCGGCGGCCATCGGGCCGACGCCCTTTCGCTTTGTTTAGCGTTATTGGCCTAGATGAACGCTTTCCCGGGAGCCGCCGGCCCGCGGCGAGCACCCATGGACCGCCAGCGGTACCGCCGAGCCGCCAGACAGACAGGCATCAAGACGCGCCTGCCACGCCGGCTCGTTCTCATCGACCTGGCGCTGCTGGCCGTCGCGTTCTTCTTCATGCTCCTCGCCGGGCCCCGCATCGGCGGCGCGATGAGCACCGGCTTCGATGAGTTCGGTGGTCAGCTCGGAGCGCTCTTCCCCAACGCCGAAGGATCAAAGGCGATCGATCTTCCGACGACCGCCGGCAACGTGAGCGCGCAGCTGACCGCCGACAACGTCCCGGACTTCGTGCGCGATCCGGACTTGAAGCTCAACGGTCGAGTGCCCGCGTTCGCGATGGTCGCGGGCCGCAACGTCGCGGTGAAATTGAATGGGGTCGTCACCGCGATCGTCCCGCCGGATGCGGCGGGTGCGTTCGCTGCGGCGGTCACGCTAAAGGATGGGCCGAACGCGATCGAGCTCGCGCTCATCTCCGGCACGGACGTCGTCGCGAACAGCGCGTACACGGTCGTGCTCGATCGGCAGCCGCCGACGCTCGCGGTGACGCGGCCGGCGAACGGCGATAGCGTCGAAGCGCCGACGGTGAGCGTGCAGGGCAAGGCGGAGACAGGCGCGACCATCAGCGTGAACGACCGAATGGTCATCCCCGCGCCCGACGGCTCGTTCAGCGACTCCTTCACCGCGAGCGCGGGGCCGCTCACGATCACGGTCGTGGCGCGCGATCGCGCGGGCAATGAAACGACGGTGAAGAACCAGATCACCGTGAAGCCCGCGACGACCTCGGCCGTCTCGATCAGCGTGATACTCGACAAGACGACCGTGAAGCCCGGTGGATTCGTGACGGCGACGATCTTCATCATCGGCACGAATGGCGTGCCGCGCGCCGGTGAGAGCGTCTCGCTGTCCGTCGGTGTCATCCCGATCGCGACATCAACGACCGATGTGACCGGCATCGCGCGCATCAGCTTCGCCGCGCCGCCGAACGAGGGCGAGGCCGCGGTCGTCGTGCTCGCCTCAGGCGGCACGGGAAGGGCGACGCTCACCGTCGCGAAGTGACGCGCGGCGCGATACTGCGCCGACATGACCTCGGCCGATCTCGTCCTCTTCTCGATCTTCGGTGGGACGGCGCTTCTCTTGTACGGAGTCCGTCTCGTCGGGGAGGGTCTGCAGCGCGCCGCGGGAACACGGCTGCGCCATCTCCTCTCGACGCTGACGGGCAATCGGTTCAAGGCGTTGCTCGTTGGCGCGGGCGTGACCGCGGTGCTGCAGTCGTCGAGCGCGACGACGGTGATGCTCGTCGGCTTCGCGTCGGCGGGCCTGCTCACGCTACGCCAGACGATCGGCGTGATCCTTGGCGCCGACATCGGGACCACCGTCACGGTCCAGCTCCTCGCCTTCGATCTCCTCGCGCTGTCGCCCCTCGTCGTGTTCATCGGGTGGCTTCTCTATGTGACCGGTCGCGGCACGCTGCGCTACGTCGGCGAGGCGATCCTCGGGTTCGGTTTCCTCTTCCTCGGGATGAAGCTCGTGGCCGATGGCACGAGCCCGTTGCGGCAGAACGCACTCTTCGCCGATCTCCTCGAGGCGCTCGCCGCGCAGCCGCTCATCCTGCTGCTCATCGCCGCGGCGTTCTCGGGCCTCGTCCGCTCGAGCGCCGCGACCATCGGATTCGCGCTCTCGCTCGCGACGGCCGGGGTGCTGCCGCTCGTCGGCGCGATCCCGATCATCTTCGGCGCGAACATCGGAACGGCGGTCACCGCGCTCATCGCGGCGGTCGGTCAGAACGCTGAGGCCCGGCGCGTCGCCGCCGCGCACGCTGCGTTCAAAGTCGTTGGTGTCGCGCTGTTCTTTCCCTTTATCGGGCCGTTCTCCGACCTCGTCGCGCGCACGGCACCCGACGTTCCTCGACAGATCGCGAACGCGCATTCGATTTTCAACATCGCGGTCGCCGCGATCTTCCTGCCGCTCAGCCCGTGGGCCGCGGGCTTCTTCACGCGGCTCATCCCCGAGCGCGCATCGACGGCGACGGGCGCGATCTACCTGAACCCTCAGACGCTCGACACGCCGGCGGTCGCGCTAGGCCAGGCGCTACGCGAGACGCTGCGCATGGGCGATGTCGTCGTCCAGTCGTTGCGCGAGTCGATCGTCGTGCTCGAGCACGATGACGAAGCGCTCATGCGACAGGTCATCGCGCGCGACGACCTTATCGACCGGCTCGAGGAGGACATCAAGCAGTTCCTCGTGCAGCTCGGTTCGCAGCAGCTCACCGAGGAGCAGTCGGAACGGGAGACGGCTCTCATCTTCGTGATAGCGAACCTGGAGGAGATCGGCGACGTCATTGAGAAGAACCTCATGGAGCTCGCCGAGAAGAAGATCCGCGGCGGCCACGCCTTCAGCCCGCAGGGCTGGGCGGAGATCAAGAACGTGCACGCGAAGGTCGTCGAGAACCTCGAGCTCGCGCTCTCGGCGCTGACCGCGCAGGACCCGCAGATCGCCGAGAAGGTCATCCGCCACAAATCGCGCATCAACCTCATCGAGCGTCAGCTTCGTCAGACTCACATCCAGCGTCTGCACGAGGGGCTGCGCGAGTCGATCGACACGTCGAGCATTCACCTCGATCTGCTCTCGAGCCTCAAGCGCGCGAACTCGCTCGCCGCAGGGATCGCGTATGCGGTCCTCGGTCGCCATCGCGTCTCCGACGACAACGGTGGCTAGAGCCTTCGTCGGAACCTCGGGCTGGTCGTACGCGAGTTGGCGACCGAAGTTCTACCCCGAGGGCTTGAAGTCGAAGGAGTTCCTGTCTTTCTACGCGACGAAGTTCAAGACGATCGAGATCAACTACACCTTCAATCACCTGCCGACCGAGAAGAACATCGCCGAGTGGACCGCCGCGACAGGCGACGACTTCGTGTTCGGCCTGAAGGCGTCGCAGCAGATCACGCACCGCGCACAGCTGCGCGAGCCCGCGAGGACCCTGCCGACCTTCTTCGAGCGCGCCCGATTGCTCGGGCCGCGTCTCGGTCCGATCCTCTTCCAGACGCCGCCCTGGGTGAGGCGCGACGACGATCGCCTCGCGATGTTCCTCGCGGCGCTGCCGCGCGACGTGCGGTCGGCCCTCGAGGTGCGCGATCCCTCGTGGTACGTGCCCGAGGTGTACGAGCTTCTCGGCACGGCGAGCGTCGCGCTCGTGCACGCTGAGGGCGAACGTCATCCCTCTCCGGTCGAGACCGTCGGGATGACCGCCGGCTTCGCCTACATACGCCTGCGCGCGCGCGAAGGTTACCGCGACGATGCGGTCGACGCCTGGGCACGGCGGCTACGCATGGTCCTTGCGAGGGGCAAGGACGTGTATGCCTATTTCCGCCACGACGACGACGGCGCGAACGCGCTGTCCGCGATGCGGCTGCGGGACGCGCTGGCGTGACGGGCGAGCTCATCGCCACGGTAATCGTGCTCGCCGGCGCGACGTTCATCGTGTTCGCGCAGATCGCGAGCGCGCGCGCCGTCGCGCGGCGCGGCGCGATCGTGCGCGTCTCGGGTGGACGCCTCGCGGCGATCGCCCCGTACTTCTTCTGGGCGCCGTACGTCGTGGCCGTCGCGCGAGTGGGTCCGGAGGCGGACGTACCCACCGCACTCCGCTGGATCGGGCTCGGCCTCACCGTTTCGGGCGTCGCATTCTCCCTCTGGGCCATCGCCACGCTCGGCCGCCACTACGACCTCGTCCTCGAGATCCACGCCGATCACGAGCTCGTGCGCGACGGGCCGTTCGCTTGGACGCGGCATCCCGTCTATACGGGCCTCATCGTCCACTTCCTCGGGGCGTGCCTCGCGACCGGCAACCTGCTCCTCGTCGCCGGGACCCTGTTCGGCACGATCCCGGCCTTCGTGGTGAGGGCGCGTGTCGAAGAGCGCCTGCTCCGCGAGCGTTTCGGCCCCGAGTACGAGGCCTACGCGAAAAGGGTAGGAATGCTCGTGCCTTTCCTCTAGAGTGCCGCCGCAGGGGAGCAGTCTCGCGTTGGAGGAAAACGTGAACTGGCTCGCCATCATCATCGCCGCCATCGCCACCATCGTCATCGGCTTCCTTTGGTACGGGAACTGGGCATTCGGCAAGAGCTGGATGACGCTCTCGGGACGGACGATGGGCCAGGGTCAGCAGCCCGGTCCGCTCTACGCGCTGACCGTCGTCGCCGCGCTCGTCCAGGCGATCACCATGGCGTGGCTCGCTGGACAGACCGGCACGCACAGCGGGTCCGCGGGCGGCCTGCTCGGCCTCTTCGTCGGCATCGGCTTCATCGCCCCCGCGATGTTCGCCGACGTGCTCTTCGCGGGTCGGCCGCCGCGCCTTCACGCGATCACCGCGGGCTACCAGGTCGTCGCGGCGATCGTCCAGGGCGCGATCATCGGGTTCCTCGGCTAAGCGCGCTTCGGGAACAGCCGAACGGCGACCGCTGACGCCGCGATCGTGAGCGCGGCGGCAGCGAGCGCTGCGCTCGACTGACCCGCGGACACGACGCCGGCGGCGACCCCGAGGCCGAGCACGACGAAACTGAACTCGCCGATCTGCGCGAGCCCGATCGCGATCTGCCAATCGCGACCGGGTATGGCGAAGAGCGCGTCGAGCGCGGCGACGACGACTGCCTTCAGCGCAACGAGGCCGATGAACACCAGGAGCCATCCGGGCTCGCGCGCGACCGCTGCCGGATCGACGAGCGTGCCGATCGCGACGAAGAAGAGCACCGCGAAGAGATCCCGGAAGGGGAGCACCTCGCGGCGCGCCTCCTGCGCGATCGGTCGGATCGAGAAGAGGACGCCGGCGACGAACGCAGCGAGCGCGACCGGGATCCCGAAGACGACCGCACCGACGCCCGCGATCGCGAGCGCGGCGGACACGGCGGCGATGAGGAACGAGTCGGGCTGATCCTGTAGGGCGGCGAGCAGCCGCGGGACGGCCCAACCCTGCACGCCCCACGCGACGATGACGAAGGCGACAGCCTTCCCGACCGCGATGACCGGCGGCTCGTCACCGGGCGCGAGGAGCACCGCGAGCAGCGTCGCGGCCACGAGCGTGACCGCGTCTTGCAGCAGTGCCCACACGATGAGCGCGCGCTCGGTCACGGGATCGGTGGTGCGCTTGCGGCTGCGCGTGATGTTCACGACGACGACCGACGACGAGAGCGCCGCGACGAGGCCGAGCGTCACGCCGCCGAGCGCCGTCGTGCCGAGCGCGACCGCGACGAGCGCCCCGAGGACGGTGACGAGGACGACTTGCAGCGGGACGGCGATGAGGATGCCGCGCGGCTCCTTCGCAAGCGAGCGCAGATCGAGCTCGATGCCGACCTCGAAGAGCAGGAGCACGACGCCGACGTCAGCGAGCACCTGGATCTGGTGCTTGTCCGCGACGTACCCCGGCGTGAACGGCCCGACGACGAGCCCCACGACGAGATAGCCGACCACGGCCGGCAGTCCGACGCGCCGCGCCAGGACGCCGACGACGCCGGCGATGAGCAGCACGAGGCCGATCTCGAGGACGGGGATCGCTTCGGTCACGCGGCGAAGGCTACGCGGTAGCTACGGGATGATGAGGCGGGCGAGCCGCACGTCCGCTGCGTGGTAGCCGATACGACCGACCGCTACGTATTCGTTGCGCGGCGCCCACTGCTGGATGTACCCCCACGGCTCATCGAGCTGTGCCACGACTCCGCGCTCGAAGTCGAGGATCAGATCACGTTGCGGACCATGTGTCTCGTCGGTCGGGCCAAGCGAGACCGAGAAATAGCGCCCGTCCGGGCTCCAGCGCATCCCGGTCAGCACGGTCGGCTCCGCGGAGATCGCTGCGAGCGTCACTTCTCTGCGGTCACAGAGGTGCATGCCGCGAAGGCCGTCGCTCGCGAGCCAGACCGCGATATCGCCCCGCGGTGCGAGAAATGCCGTGCCCGGCACGACCGCGCTCACGTACTCGTGACGCGTGACGTCATACAGATCACTGCGCACGTACGAACCGTCAGGATCGAGTCGGTGGATCAGCGCCCAACGCAGGTCGCCTGACGGGTTGATCCAGTTGTTCCCAGTCGTCGGCAGCGTCGGATGCGTGGGTGGAGTGGACATGACGGTCTCTTTCGTGCCGGTCCGAGTGTCGAGTGCGTAGATCGCGGTGTGATCGCCCGGATCGTCAACCAGCACACGAAACGCGTCGACCCAGCGCGTGGGGACGAGATCGCCGACGCTGATGAGGCGCGGCGCACCGTTCAGGTCCCGCACGAAGAGAGCGCGGTGGCCTGTCTGCGGGTCGGTCGCGGCGTAGATGACCTGCATCCCATCCGAAGACTGGATCGGCGCACTGCTGATAGGCCACGCGAACCGGTTCGTCAGATTGCCCGCCGTATCGAGCGCGAACCATTGGCGCGACGC
>VBJD01000012.1 GCA_005887995.1 Chloroflexota bacterium | reverse complement strand
TCGGGAAAGCCGACGCGGTCCGCCGATGGTGCGGGGCGCGGCGTCGCGGTCGGCGACGGCGGCGGGACGGCGGCGGTCGTCGCTGGTGCGGCGGTCCGCGAGGCGCTGGCGCTCGCTGGCGGCGCGGTGGTCGGCGTGGGCGCCTCGATGCTGCTTGTCGCCAGGCCACCCGACGCGCAGGGCTGCGATCCGGCGACCGGGCCCTGCGTAGCGGACGCGCTCGCGGCCGGAGCCGACCCAACGGATGGCGCGCAGGCCGCGGCGAGCAGGAGGGTCGCCGCAAGGATCGCGGGCACGCGGCGCCACGCGTTCTCCACACTCTGACTAGCGACAGCGCCTGCGAATGGATCCCATCGTGGCGGCCTAGCCGCCCCGATGACTAGGTGGATCCCTCTACGCGCTCGTTGGCAGTGCTGCGCTGCGCCAGATCCGTCGCGACCGCCTTCCCAAGCGCCGCAGCACGGTCTTCCCCGAGCAGTGGAGCCACGACGCGGACGACCGCGGTCTCGCAGTCGGTCCGAAAGGCGGCCGCAGACCGATTCGTGGTCCGCTCCTGGTCGATGAAGCACTCATAAAGCGCCCGCGCGATCTCGTCGACGAGCCTCGCGCTCATGTCGTCGTCGAGGTCCCAGTCGCGAGCGAAGGGCAGAACGACCCTCGCCGCGATGATTCGTCCCTCAGCCCGCGAGAGCTCGGCGACGTGACCCACGTCGTACCACTCCCGCTCGCCAGCGACCTCACCTGTGAACGTCGCAGCGAATCCAAGGTCGTCGAGCAGATCGAGCACGTGCTGCGGGTCCCCTTCGTCAGTGAATCGCACCCGCATGAGCTCGCCGTGCACGTCGGACTCCGCGTTCTGTACTCCTGGCTCCTCGAGCAGTCGCGCCAGCACGGGCGCGAGTCGCGAGCCTCAACCAAGGCCCGGGGCGGCGCTTCAGGTGAGGCCGCGCAGGCGAAGAATGCGCTCGACGCTCACTGCGGCGTCAGCATATCGATGCGTCTCGATACACCCTCTCGCCCGCGCGGCCCGTGCGCTTAGCTAGTCCAAACGAACGTAGACGTTCTCGCCCGTGACCACTCTGTTGAAGTTGATGATGCCTGGCACCACGAGCGTGATGCCCTCCGACGCGCTGTTCGGCGGATTCGGTCCGATGACGCAGAAGACGGTAAGGATGCCGTCCAGCTCGGTCGTACCGACTGTCAACGTGACGCGCATCTTCAGCGCACCGCCGCACAGGTTCGGCGGTATCGGCGAGCCGAAGACGACACCGCAGCCGTACGACTGGTACTCGAGCAGCTGCGTCGCGTTCCAGGTACCGCTCAGGCTGCCGCCACCTGCGAACGTATGCGTGAAACGTCCTTCGGCCTCGACCGATTTCGGGTTGACCGTGAACGTCCCCTCGCCTGTTACCGCGACGCGATCACCGTTCGGTGCCTCGGCGACATTGGGGCTCTCCATTTCGAGGAAGAAGGTTTGTGGTTCGTTGTCGGCGTACGCCGTCGCCGATACCAGCAGGGTCGCCGTGAGAGTGACCGCTGTGACGAACGCGATGTACCTACGCATTGCTCCCTCCGCGACGGATCGCCGTCCGGCACGCGGCTGTAGACCTCATCACCTCCTCGGAACGGCGCGGCGATCTATCGATTTTCCGCGTCGCATCCTAGTGCCGGGCGGCGAGCGATCGACGTCAACGGACGGTAAACACGCGGTGCGCTAACTGTTACTCAAGCTCGCGCTCTCCGGCGATCACCTGAGAGCGCACGGATGCCCGCGGCATTCGTGACCGGATAGTGGATACCCATCGACAAGATCCCTCTACCGAAAGACATCCATCGCCGCGGAATAGATCAGCCCGAGCTGATCGATCATCCAGGCGTACATCGTCCGGCCCGGCTCCGTGCCGGTCACGAGAACGTAGGCCACACCGACGAGCAGGACCGTACGAAGGAGCGAACCGAACGGACGACGCGCGCGCGCGGCCGATGCTCGCCGGGCAGTGGCGGGCGCTGCCGCGCGTTGCGACGGGCCGTACAGGCCCTCGAGCTGCGCGAGCATCCGGCGGTCGATCTCGGTGAGCGATGTCTTCTCCACTGATCTCCTCGGCTCGTCGGCGGGCCGACGCGCGGCCCGCCGATCGTGCCGTTCTCCAGTCCTAGGTCGGGTTCGGGACGGTCACGGGGTAGAAGCGCAGTTGCAGCAGCTTCAGTCCGTTGTTCTGGTAGTTCCAGAAGTAGTTCTGCAGGCAGGTGTTGAACAGGGCAAGTGTCTGCGTACCGCTGAGGCCGCCGAGACACGTCGAGAGCGTCGTGCCCGCGACGACGTCGATCGTGATGAAGAGCAATGTGCCCGAGACGTTCGAGAACTTCGCGTTCTTGGTGCGCTCCATGTGCAGCGTCGCCATCGAGCAGATCACCTCGTCGTCGGCCGTGCCGAGGACCAGGTCGGCGCCCGCCGTCGTGGCGCAGGTCGTCGTGTCGGATGTCCCCTTCGGCGTCCCGAGCGCGCGCGCCCAGACGGTCCAGGTCGTGGACACAAGAGCGGGAAGCTGGAACGCGGCGCCGCTCGCATCCGTGGCGTTCGCGTCCAGGACCTTGAAGCTTTCGCCTGATGGCGCGGGGTATAGGAAGATCTTGTTGACCTTCGTGATCGTGCTGAAGATCTGACCGCTCAGCTTCGTAGCATCCTCACCACCCACCAACTGGACAAAGATCCGGTGCCCATCGTTGTTGTTCATGTCGGCCGTCTTGTCCTTCGGCACGCCGATGATGTTCAGGTTGTAGTGGGTGCCGCTCGGCGCGCCGTTGCCGGTCGCGAGCACCAGACGTGAGGCCGGGATCCCGATGAGCGCGATCGCGAGAAGAGAGATGAAAAAGAACTGGATGGGACGCATCGCGTTTGACCCTCCCCTTTTTGCTATCCAGCCGGCTGCTGCGGATCGCGCCTCCCTCGTGAGCCTTGAGTCCGGCTGCACTGGCGAACGGGAATGGCCAGTGGCGCGTTAGCGGGTCCTGCCAATTCGACCGGTATGACCTTCGTACTGGACGCGACCCGCGGGACGCGCGGAAGGCGTGGCTGTTGGCGCCTCAGCTCAGTGTTGGTTTCACCACCATGAGGAACACGATCGCGAGCACGAGGACCAAGATCAGGATGCCGAACGTGCGCCCGCGAGCAGCGGCCGCGCGGAACGTGTCGCTCTGCGGGCCATCTGTCTCGAGCGCGCGGAGCTGCGCGCGGAAGTTCGGCGATATGACCGTGAACGCGAGCACAAGCACGATCACGTAAAGGACGATCGCCGCCGCGATCCAGAACGTCGTGAGCGGGTAGCCCGCGTTGAACACCATGAACAGCCCGGTGAGGAGCAGCAGGCCGTACGCAGGGTTGGCGAAACGATCGTCGAGGAACTTGA
The DNA here is from genome assembly GCA_005887995.1 of Chloroflexota bacterium. GTDB lineage: Bacteria > Chloroflexota > Limnocylindria > P2-11E > P2-11E > CF-39. The sequence goes on along the minus strand of VBJD01000012.1, from coordinate 2,944 downwards.
TCGTGCGCATCGCGAAGCCAATGTGCTCGGGATCGCGCGCGGAGCGAACGATCCAAATGCCGTAGGACGCGTTGAATCCGACGGCGATGATCGCGAGCACCACATGCAGGAACTTCGTGATCGTGTAGATGGTCATCAGGTGCGCGCCGTGACCGGGATCGCCGCACCGGTCACACCGCTTGCCTCCTCCGAACAGAGATAGACGATGACCGACGCGAGCTCCGCCGGGCTCACCCAGGTCTTCGGATCCGCTTTTGGCATCGCCGCGCGATTGGTGGGATGGTCGATGGTCGAGGGCAGCACGACGTTCACGGTGATCCCCTCGCCCTTGAGCTCGTCGGCGAGCGCCTCTGTCCAGCGGATGAGCGCGCCCTTGGCCATCGCGTAGCCGGCGGAGCCTTTGCGCGCCTTGAGACCGCTGATCGCGCCCACGCTCACGATCCGTCCGTAGCCACGCGCGCGCATCGGCCGCACGCAGGCGGCCGTCGTCGCGATCGTCGTGCGCACGTTCTGCTTCCACAGTGCATCGATACCTTGCGCGTCGAGCGCGGACCCGGTCGCGAACCCACCGGCGAGATTCGCGAGGATGTCGAGCCGCCCCCAGGCGCGCATGACCTTCTCGACGAACGCTCCCATCGCGGGTTGGTCGGCGATGTCCGCTATCTCGGTGATGAGATGCGGGTCGTCGATCGTTCCGGCAAGCTCGTCGACGGCGTTGCGCAGCTCGGCCGCCTTGCTCTCATTACGCACCGGTGCGGCGACGTGTGCGCCTCGCTCCAGGAACGCGCGCACGACCGAGTGTCCGAGGTTGCCGGTCGCGCCCGTGACCATCGCCGCGCGCGAAGAGAAGTCGATCACGCGCCCGTAGTATGAAGACCGAATGAGCGTACTTCCCCGGATCAGCGAGCCGCGCGATCTTCGCGCGCTCACCAAGGACGAGCTGCTCGAGCTCTGCCGCGAGATCCGCGAGTTCACCGTCGAGGCCGTCCAGAAGACGGGCGGTCACATCTCGTCCAGCCTCGGGACGGTCGAGCTCACCGTCGCGCTGCACCGCGTCTTCGATTCGCCGCGCGACAAGCTCGTCTGGGACACCGGCCATCAGGCGTACGTGCACAAGATCCTCACCGGGCGCCGCGAGCGCTTCGACTCGCTGCGGCAGTTCGGCGGCATCAGCGGCTTCCTCTCGCGCAGCGAGTCGGAGCACGACGTCTTCGGCGCGGGTCACGCCGGCACGAGCATCTCCGCCGCGCACGGCATGGCCATCGCGCGCGACCTCAAGGGCGAGGACTTCCACGTCGTCGCCGTCATCGGCGATGGCGCGCTCACCGCGGGCCTCGCGTTCGAGGGGCTGAACAACGTCGGGCACGACCGCCGCCGCGTCATCGTCGTGCTGAACGACAACGGCATGAGCATCGCGCCGAATGTCGGCGCGGTTTCGCGCATGCTCGAGGCGGTCCGCACGGCGCCGCCGTACCGCGAGGCGAAGCACGTCGTGCGCAACGTCCTCGACCATATGCCCGGGTCGGACCTCGTCGAGGAAGCGCGCCGCCGCATCTTCAACTCGATGAAGGCCCTCCTGATCCCGAACCTGCTCTTCGAGCAGTTCGGCTTCACGTACTTCGGACCGATCGACGGCCACGACCTCTTCGCCGTGGAGCATCTGCTCGAGAAGGCGCGCGACTTCCGCGACGGGCCGATCCTCGTGCATCTCCACACGCAGAAAGGCCACGGCTACGGGCCCGCCGAGGACGACAACGTGAAGTGGCACGGCGTCTCCGCGACAGGCGCGGCGAAGCCGAGCGCGCCGCAGTACACCGCGGTCTTCGCGGACACAGTGCGCGAGATCCTCCGGCACGACGAGCGCACCATCGCGATCACCGCGGCGATGCCGGGCGGCACCGGCCTGCAGCCGCTCTTCAGGGAGTTCCCCGGGCGGCTGATCGACGTCGGCATCTCCGAACAGCACGCGGTGACGATGGCCGGCGGCCTCGCGACGCAGGGCGTCGTGCCGATCGTCGCGATCTACTCGACGTTCCTGCAGCGCGCGTACGACCAGGTCCTCCATGACGTCGCGGTGCAGGACCTCTCGATCGTGCTCGCGCTCGATCGCGCGGGCATCGTCGGCGACGACGGCCGCACGCATCAGGGCCTGTACGACATCGCGTACCTGCGGCCGATGCCGGGCATGACCCTGATGGCGCCGCGCGACGAGCGGATGCTGCGGCACATGCTCTGGACCGCGTACCGCCACGCGTCGGCGCGCCGCGGCAGCATCGCCGTTCGCTTCCCGCGCGGGGCGGGCTTCGGCGCGCGCACCGACGAGCCGCTCGAGGAGATCCCGCTCGGCACATCGGAGACGCTGCGCGAAGGCGACGACCTCGTGCTGCTCGCGTACGGCCATCCGGTGAACGCGACGCTCGCCGCGGCGGAGGCGCTCGCGGTCGACGGTATCGAGGCGACCGTGATCGACGCGCGCTTCGCGAAGCCCCTCGACGCCGAGCGATTCCTCGGACTCGCGGCGCGCATCCCGCGCTTTGTGACGATCGAGGAGCACGTCGTCGCCGGCGGCTTCGGCTCGGCCGTCGCCGAGCTCTTCAGCGAGCGCGGCGCAGCCGTCGAGACGCTGCACATCGGCGTCCCCGACGAGCACGTCGATCACGGCGCGCAAAGCCGCTGGCGACACCACTACGGCCTGGACGCCGAGGGGATCACTCGCACGGTGCGGTCGCGCTGGCCGCAGCTCGTGCGTTTGCGCACCGCCGAAGGGTCAGCCGGCTAGTACCCCTGTACTTCGCGTCCCAGGCGTGACGATCTCTCACTCCCCTGGGTGACCACGTTCACTGCCGCTCACCGCACTCTGGCGCGCGATGGCCGTGCGCTGGCTGTTCCGCGCCCAGTCCCCGCGCGCGCAGAGCGCCCTCGTCGAGGGTGACCGCGAGCTCGT
>VBJD01000084.1 GCA_005887995.1 Chloroflexota bacterium | reverse complement strand
AGAGAACAGGTTCCAGAGCTGGCGACCACAGATAAAGAGCTAACGCGGGAGGTAGAGATGAGGCTGAGACTGGTGGTCTTCGCGGCTGTCATCGCGATGCTCGTCGCGGCGTGCGGTGGACAACCGGCGTCGACGGCAACCCCAACGACCGCCGCGACGCAAGCACAGGCAACGGCGAGCGGGCCGGCGGACAAGCCGATGGCCTGCTGCAAGAAGGTCGTCGCGGCGTACAGCAACATCAGCGCGGATGACTGGGTCATGTGGTACGCGTTCGAGAAGGGCATCTTCAAGGAGCGCGGACTCGACGTCGACATGCAATCGATCAGTGGTGGCGCGCAGACGAGCGCGGCGCTTCTCGCGAACCAGATCCAGATCGGCCAGTTCGGCGGCTCCGAGGCTCTCTCGGGCGTCGCCGGGGGCGCCGACCTCGTGATGGTCGGCAACATGGCGCCGGTCTATCCGTACCTGCTCTACGCGCAGAAGGCGATCAAGACGCTGAACGACCTCAAGGGCAAGAAGGTCGGCGTTTCCAACAAGGGCGGCTCGTCGGACATCGCGACGCGCGCTGCCCTCAAGGCGAACGGCATCGATCCCGACAAGGACGTCCAGATCGTCGCACTTGGCTCGCACACGCTCCGCACCCAGGGCCTCCTTAACGGCTCGGTCGACGCGGGCGTCGACGACCCACCGGAGGACCAGGAGCTCGTCAAGGCCGGTCTCAACGTGATCCTCGACCTCGCCTCGCAGAAGCTGCCGGCCGCGAACACCGGGATCATCGTGCAGCGCAAGTTCTGGACTGAGAACAAGGACGTTGTCCAGGCGTATGTCGACGCGACGGTCATCGCGCGCTCGCGCATGGCCAAGGACAAGGACGGCTCGGTCGCGGTCCTCAAGAAGTACTTCAAGATCACCGAGGACGAGTCCCCGACGCACGCGTACAACTTCTTCATCGGCGGCAGCTCGCCGGTAACGCCGGTGTATCCATTCCCGGCGGTGGAGCAGTTCAAGGACGCGGTCGCCATCCTCGGACCGGACAACGACAAGATCAAGAGCGTGGACATCAGCAAGATGCTCGACACGTCGTTCGTGAAGAGCGCGCAAGACCGCAAGCTCGGCGGCTAACACGTCTCGTCGCACGGAGGAGGGCACGAGCCCTCCTCCGTTCCTCGCGGATCCATACGCCGACTTCATTCGTGCCGAGGGAGTCCCGGTGCGCGAAGACTTCGGCTTCGACCTACTCTCCGTCGAGGTCGCGCGCTGGCCGCGCATGGACGCGCTCGGCGCCTATGCGCTCTGCCGCGGTCGCGGTGACTTCGCCGACATGTACGTCTGCGAGATCCCGCCCGGCTCGCGGACTTCTCCGCAGCGGCATCTGTACGAAGCGGTCGTGTACGTGCTGAGCGGCCGCGGGAGCACGACGCTGGATGCACCCGAGGGAAAGCGTTCCTTCGAGTGGCGCGAGGGCAGCCTCTTCGCGCTGCCGCTCAACGCGCGTTACCAGCACTTCAACGGCAGCGGTCAGAAGCCGGCACGCTTCGCGGCGGTCACCGACCTGCCCCTGGTGTTCAACGTCTTCCGCAGTGAGTCGTTCATCTTCGAGAACGACGCGACGTTCCCTGAGCGATTCGGCGATGCGCGCTACAACGAGGGCGACGGCAGGCTTATCCCGCGGGCGCCGGGCCGCCACATCTGGGAGACGAACTTTGTGCCCGACCTGCGTACCCTCGAGCTCAAGCGGTGGGACGAGCGTGGCGGCGGCTCGAGCAACATCGTCTTCGCGCTCGCCGACGGGACGATGCACGCGCACATCAGCGAGATGCCGGTCGGCACGTACAAGAAGGCCCACCGCCACGGCGCGGACTTCCACGTCTTCACGGTCTCAGGCCACGGGTACAGCCTCTACTGGCATGAAGGCGATCCCGACTTCAAGCGGTTCGACTGGAAGTTCGGCAGCGTCTTCACTCCGACGGACATGCTCTTCCACCAGCACTTCAACACCGGCGGCGAGCCTGCGCGCTACCTCGCGATCGCGTTCGGCGGAATGCGCTACCCGACGATCGCGGACAAGCGCAAGACGTTCGAGGGCATGGACAAGTCCGTCAAAGCAGGCGGACGTCAGATCGACTACGAAGACGAAGATCCACGGATCCGACAGATCTTTGAGAATGAGTTGCGGCGCCGCGGTGTGCGCTCAGGTATGGCTGAGGTCGTCGCCACGACCGCGCGCGCTTGAGCGCGCACGACGCCACGCCTGAGTGCATCTTCTGCCAGATCGTCTGTGGTGCCTTGCCGAGCGCGAAAGTCGCTGAGGATGAGTACACGCTGGCGTTCATCGCGCGTCCGTCAGCGGTCGAAGGTCACACGCTCGTCATACCGAAGCGGCACAGCAGGAACATCTTTGATATCGCGCCGGACGATCTGCGTCACGTGATCATCACTGTCAAGGCGGTCGCGGAGCGCCAGCGTGCCCGCCTCGGTTGCGAAGGCGTCACCCTCTATCAAGCCAACGAGCCAGCGGGCTTTCAGACCGTTTTCCATTTCCACGTGCACGTCCTGCCTCGGCGGAGCGGCGACGCGATCCGTCATGCGTGGGACGTCCGACCCATCGACACCGCGGATCTCGAAATGATCGCGCGGAGGCTGCGGGACTAGTCGTCGCCTCCGCCAGCCAGGACGGGCGCCGCGATCCGCGTGAGCTGAACACCTGTCACGACGAACGAGCCACCAGCGTTCGCGAACGTCGTCGTCACCGTCACCCGCAGTGTCGGGAACGTCACCACGGCCACGCCGGCCATCGTCGTCGCGTCGTAGTTCAGCGTTCCGCTGAACGGTACGACGCCGAAGAGCGCGCCGGTGAACGTCGCCTGCACGCCGTTGTTGTGCGTCGCGGTGAAGGTTCCAGCGCCGATCGTGTAACTGAAGCCGTAGCGCGTAAGCCGGACCGTGAACGCGCCGCTGCAGGTCGTTTCGAGCGACCCCGTCTCAGGACCGAGGACGACCGTGGCGATCGTCGTAGTGCCGTTCGGGAGCGCGATGGCGACCGGGAATGTCTGAGTCGTGGACGGACACGCCGTGGCGAGCGCGGCCGACGCGCCGAACGAGAACGTGAGCCCGACCGCGAAGGCGAACGCAACAGCGATACGCAGCATCGTGTGAGCCTCCCTCCGAGATGGCGCGGAAGCATAGTCACGCCGCGGCGCGCCGCAAGGGCACAGGCAGGCTTTCGCACGATCGAAGGTCGCTGGGCGCGTGTGAGGTCAGTCCGCTGCGACTGCCTGCTTCTCGCGCTTGCCCGAGAACTCCGGCGCGTCCTCGAAGTAGTGGACGTTGTCGTACCCGATGAGCTTGAAGAGCCGGTTCTGCGCGACGAGGACGACGAGCGGCTGGCGGCCGGTGTTCACGATCTGGTGCACGGTGTTCGTCGGGACGTAGACGACGTCACCCGCGCTGAAGTTCCACTTCGACGGCTCGTTCGGAATGCGCGCGTAGTACTTGTCGTCGATCTCGTGCTCGACGTCCCACTGCAGGCTCTGGCCGCTGCCGGAGATGACGTACACGATCTCGTCCGACATGTGCCAGTGCTTCCCGGTGCGGCTCCCGACGGGGATCTCCTGTTGGTAGAGATCGAGGCTGTGGGTTCGGGCGTCGGTACGGTCGGGTGAGAGGATCACGCGGACCTTGCCGTCGCGGGTGGTCTCCCAGCGAGTGTCCGCGGGGCTGATGACCTTCTTCTTGTTCTCCCACCCCGGAGTCCAAAGCTTCGACCACTCCACGCGCGGGCCGTACTTGCCGTCGGCGTTGAACGGTGCGGAGCGACCCTGCTGCCACATGCCGAGGAGCATCCACGTGGTCTTCGCCTTCAGCACGAGCGCGAGCGCGCGCTCGGTCTGCGAGCGGTTGTGATGCTTGTGCTTGCTGTCGGTGTGGACGATGACGAGGTCGTCCTTGTTCCATTCGTATCGCTTCCCGTCGTGGATCTCGTAGCCCGCGCCTTCGAGGATGTAGAAATGCGCCTCGTTCTGATGCCCGTGCCCGTGGTTCTCGCCACCGGGGAGAAGCTCGACGAAGTGCACCTGCAGTGTCTGGCTCAGGAAGTCATCGTCACCCGGCCCGACCATCCACCAGGTCCGCGACTTTCCCTCGTCCGAGTCGCCGGAGTGGCCCACGCTCGCGTCGTCGGTGACCGTGCCGGCCTTGCGCACGCGATCGAGTCCGCGCTGCTGCTCTCGGAATTTCCCGAGCCCATATGTCTCCGAGCCGAAGCCGCGCAGGAACGTGCGCTGGTCTTCACCCACGGTGCTCTCCTCCGGTCGTCGCTGCTGGTCCAATGGTATGACGTTTCGCGAGCCCGGCAGCCTCGCGCGTCGTCGCGCTCGAGAGCGCGACGACCAGCCATGCCGCGAACGATCCGATCGCGACGATCTGGAACATCGAGCCGATGCCGACGACACTCGCGATCGCGCCACCGAGCGCCGGGCCGATGATGCCGCCGATGTCGAGACCCATGTTGTACACACCGGAGGCGAGTCCGACGTCGCGGCCTTCGCTGCGTAGTTCGGCGATGTTCGCGGCGCTCGTGGCGCGCAGAACGCCTCCGCACAGCCCAAGCACGATGAAGATCGCTCCAAGCACGACGACGGACGAGGTCATGGGCACGACGAACGTCCCCGCCGCGAGCGCGACGACGGCGATGAGGGTGACGCGCCGGTAGTCGACCGCGTGGAGGAGGACGGCGATGGTGAGGCGCATGAAGACCCCAGCGCCGCTCTTGATCGCGCGCAGCACGCCAACGACCGCGAAAGAGATCCCCACCGTCGGTCCGAAGATCGGGAAGAACGTGTCCAGCGCGTCCCGTTGCACGTTCAAGTAGAGGACGATGACGACCGCGAGCCAGACGCGGCTGTCGAGACGAGCGCCCGCGGCGAGAAGCCCGCGGACTCCGGTGCCGCGGTCGAAGACTTGCGGCGCGCCTGCGAGCGACGGGAGCGCGAAGACCGCGCCCGCGGCGAGCAGCGGGAGCACCGCGATGATCGCCAGCGTCTGCGCCATGCCGATCGTCTCCGCGAGCGAGCCGCCGATGAGCGAACCGAGGGCGTAGCCCGTCGAGATCGCGGCCGTGTACCACGCCATCGCCGGACCTGCCCTCCGGCCTCCCGAGAGATCGATGGCGAGCGCGAGCCCAAGGGTGCCGAGCGCCCCGAACGCGAGCCCGTGCAGCGCCGAGAGCGCCGCGATGGCCACGCCGTGGCCCTGCGCAAAGGCGAAGCCGCCGATGGTCGCGGCGAACAGGACGAGCGCGATCGCGTACTGACGCTGGGCGCGATGAGCGCGATACGCGACGCCAGCGGGTACGCGCGAGAAGAGCTGGAGGAACGCGATGACGGACGTCAGGAAGCCGATCAGCGAGAGCGAGTACCCGTAGCCGGCGAGGTACGGCGGATAGACGATCTCGACGGTGCCCTTCGCCGTCGTGAGCGACGTCGCGATCGCGAGCATGAGCGCGAACGAGCCGCGCTCGCCGTGGAAGGCGCGCGTCACTCAGCGCGCGTTGACGATGGGCGGATGCCGCTCCAGCGTTCGAAGAGCGAGTGCTCGATGCCGAGCTGGTCGAGCGCCTTGCCCACGCTGTGATCGACGAGGTCCATCAGCGTCTTCGGCCGCTGATAGAAGCCAGGCACTGGTGGAAGGATCACCGCGCCCGCGAGCGTGGCCTCGTGCATGAGTCGCAGGTGCGTCGCGTTGAGCGGCGTCTCGCGGACCATGAGCACGAGCTTCCGACGCTCCTTCAGGTGCACGTCCGCCGCGCGGACGATGAGGTTGTCGTTGAGCGCGATGGCGATCGCTGAGAGCGTGCGGATGCTGCATGGCGCGACGAGCATCCCGTGCGTCTGGAACGATCCGCTCGCGATCGTCGCGGCGAGGTCCTTCTCCTCGTGCACCACGTCGGCGAGCTTCGCGACATCGGCTACGGAGCGATCCGTCTCGTACTCGATCGTCGCCTTCGCGCCCGCGGAGATGATGAGGTGGAGCTCGACGGACCGGTCCTCGCGGATCGTCTCGACCGCGCGGACCCCGTAGATCGCACCGGACGCGCCCGAGATCGCGACGACGATCCGTCGCGGCAGGCTCACGTCCGCTTCGCGGTCATTTGGCGGACCGCTGCCGAATAAGACGAGCGCTGGACAGGGATCGGACCGCCGCGCCATCGGCGCGCGTCGAGAGGCTGCGCCGCAGGCGCTTCTCGAAGTCGTTGAGGTGCGTGAGCATGATCTCGCGAGCGCCCTCGGGGTCATGACGGCGTACCGCCTCGACGATCTCCTCGTGCGCCTTCTGGGTCGCGCGGCCCGACTTCTCGTCGCGCAGGTCGCGGATCGACGGCACGAGTAGCTCGCGGTACGCCTCGACCGTGGCCTCGAGGACCTCGTTTCGCGCCGCGTGCGCGAGCTCGACGTGGAAGTCCATGCTCGCGTCGGCATGCGTGATCGGCTCGCGTAGAAGCGGCCGCGCACGCTCCACGTTCTGCTGGAGGCGGCTCACCGCACCGGCATCGGCGCGCTGTGCCGCAAGTGACGCGGTCGCGGCCTCGACGACCGTCCGCGCCTCGGCGAGCTCGGAGAGCGTCATCCGCTTGAGCCGGATCATCGTCGAGATCGACTCGGCGACGCGGTCGGTGTTGGCGTCCGCGACGAACGCGCCGCCCATGGCACCGACCTTCACGCGGATGAGGCCGCGCGCCTCGAGCACTCGCAGCGCGTCTCGCACCGTGATGCGCGAGACGCCGAACTGCTCGGCGAGCTCTCGCTCCGACTGAAGCCGGTCACCGGCCGAAAGCTCGCCGGCGAAGATGGCGCGCTCGATCTGCGAGACGATCTCGCCACTCGCTCGCGATTGCCGCACCGGCGTGAACACCGCGAGAATCCTAATCCTGAGTCAGCTCTTCCCCGGGCTCCGCCCGCTCCGTCACCGCGACTTCGCGCTCTACTTCAGCGGGCTCACCGTCTCGCAGATCGGCGACTGGATGGAGACCACGACGACGTCGTGGCTCCTGTATCAGATCACCGCCGATCCGATCCTCCTCGGCCTTGCGGGCGCCATCCGCGCCGCGTCGATCATCATCTTCGGTCTCTTCGGCGGAGCCATCGCAGACCGCACCGACCGCCGGCGGCTGCTCTTCGTCACGCAGAGCGGCTTCGCGCTGTCGTCGCTCGTGCTCGGCACGCTCGTGCTCGGCGGATGGGTGCTGCCCTGGCACATCTACGTTTTCAGCGGGGTGAACGGCGCGCTCGGGTCTTTTGACGCACCGGCACGACGCGCGCTGTTCCCCGGGCTCGTGCCGCGCGCGGAGATGCAGAGCGCGGTCGTGCTCAACGGCGCGGTGTTCCGGCTCGGACGCCTCGTCGGCCCTGCGATCGCGGGCGTCGTCATCGCCGCCTTCGGCCCGGCGGTCTCGTACTTCGTGAACGTCGCGAGCTACGCGGCGATCCTCGTAGCGCTCGCGCTCATGAAGGTGCCGCGCGCCGCGACGCGCGCGACCTCGCGACTGACGACCGACATTCTCGACGGCTTGCGGTACACGTTCCGCCGTCCCCTGCTCCGGTCGGTGCTCATCCTCGAGTCGATGCACAGCCTCTTCGGCCTGAACACCGCGATCATCACGATCCTCGCGCACGACGTGCTGCGTGCGGGCCCTGAAGGTCTCGGCCTGCTCCTCAGCGCGCAGGCGTTCGGCGCGCTGGTCGGGACCGCCGGACTCGTCGTGACCGGCGACGTCGAGCACAAGGGCCGCGCGATGATCGTGGCGGGCGGCGCGTACTGCGTCGCCCTCGCGCTCCTCGCCGCGACGAGCAGCTTCGAGATCGCCGCGGCCGTCATCGTGGCGGCGTCGATCACCGATGCGTACTGGACGGCGATGCGCAACACGATGTTCCAACTCCAGACGGACGAGGCCTACCGCGGTCGCACGCTCTCGACGGTGCTGCTCGCCGGACGCGGCTTCACGCAGGCGGCGCAGTTCGAATCGGGGATCGCAGTCGCAGCCGGCGGGCCGCACTTCGCGCTCGCCTCGGGCGCGGCCGCCATCGCGCTCGTGCTCGTCGCGGTGAACGCGCGCACCGCGGAGGTGCGCTCGTTCCGCGGCCTCCCCGATCCGGTCGCAGCGGTGACGGCGGGCTCGGAGCAGCCCGGCAGCGGCTAGGTCAGTCGAGGTCGGCGAGCGCTCCCGCGACGCGCGCCTTCTCGAGCGCGTAGAGCCAGGTCTTCTCGATGACGAAACGGCTCGCGAGCATCTCGCGGACGCGGCGGATCTCATCGGCGTTGTACGCCTTGACCTTCCCGAGGTTCGCCGCGAGGTAGTTCCGCTGCGCGCTCTCTTCGAGGTATAGCGCCGCGGTCACGCACTCGTGTACGTCGCCGCCGACGACGAGCGCGCCGTGGCCGCGCAGCAGCACCGCGCTCGCCGCGCCCATGTCGCGTGTCACCGGTGCGCCGAGCTCGTCAGTGCGGATGAGCTCGGGGTTGTCGTGCACCGGGATCGTGCCGCCGAAGAACGCGCCGGCATTCGATGCGACCTCGAGCGGCTTCCCCGCGACCGCGAACGCCGTCGCGTACATCGGATGGAAGTGCGCGACGCTCCCGACCTCAGGCTTCGCTCGATAGGCCGCAAGGTGCAGCGCGGTCTCCGACGGCGGGAGCGCCTCCGACAGCTGCTTGCCGTCGGAGATGCGCACGCTCGAGATGAGGTCGGGGCGCACGGTGAGCCGGCTCGCGCCGCGATCGCAGATGAACATCATGTCGCCCTGACGGATGGAGATGTGGCCGTGCATGTCGAAGAGACCGGCCACCGCGAGGACGCGCGTCGCAGTCGCGCACTCGAGACGCATGTCGCGCAGCGTGGTCACGTCGGATAGCCCTCGGGTGACTCGTCGCTCGTCCAGTGCCCGAGGCGGAAGTAGCGGCGTCCGTATCGGAGCAGCGGATCCCAGCGGCGCTCGTCGACCTGGTGCGCGCCGATCTCGCCCACGAAGAGCAGATGGTCACCCGTCTCGATCGTGTTCACGACGCGGCACCACAGGATCGCGATGCTTCCTTCGACGCCCGGCGCGCTGAAGCCCGCGGGCGCGGGCACGGTACGGATCTTGAGCGCGGCGAACTTGTCCGCGCCCTCCGCCGGCTTGCCCGCCGAGACCGCGACGTCCTGCTGCGAGTCGTGGAGCAGTGAGACGCTGAACTCGCCGGTCTCCTTGATGAGCCGCGTCGTGCGCGATCCGCTGTGCTCGGCGATCGCGATCATCGCCGGCGCGAGCGACACATACATCGTCGTGCCCGTGCCACAGCCACGCTCGTCACCCTTCGCTGCGCCGACGATCGCGACGGCGTGCGCGATCCGTGAGAGCACGCGCTTCGCGACCGCGTAACGGTCCGCCGTCTCCGTCGCCACTGCGGTCCAATGGTATTAACATCGGTCCCGTTCGCCCCGGAACGGCCTTCGTTCGAGCAACATGCGCTGCAGGGAGACGAGTCATGGCCACGACGATCCGCGCTCACGTCAAGACACCGACCGATCTTCGCGAGTGGCTGAAGAAGATCGACGAGATCGGCGAATTGCAGGTCGTGACCGGCGCCAACACCGAAGAGGACATCGGCATGGCGACCGAGCTCCTCGGCCGCACGCGTCCCTCGAAGGCGACGCTCTTCGACGAGATCGTCGGCTTCAAGAAGGGATTCCGCGTCCTCTCGAACGGCCTCGGCTCGTTCCGCCGCGTCGCGGTCACGCTCGGGCTTCCCGTTGACGAGACCCCGCACGAGCTCGTGCGGCTGTGGCAGGAGCGCGTGCGCAAGGGCATCTCGCTCGTGCCGGCGGAGGTCGTAAAGGACGGGCCCGTCTTCGAGAACGTGATGCGCGGCTCGGAAGTTGACGTGCTCAAGTTCCCCGCCCCGAAGTGGCATGAGTTCGACGGCGGGCGCTACCTCGGCACCGGATCGTTCGATATCACGAAGGATCCGGATGATGGCTGGGTGAATCTGGGCTGCTACCGGGTCATGGTCCAGAACAAGAACACGCTGGGCTTCTACATCTCGCCCGGGAAGCACGGTCGCCAGCATCGCGACAAGTGGTTCGCGCGCGGCGAGAAGATGCCGGTCGCGTTCGTCCCCGGCGGTGACCCGCTCCTCTTCCTCGCTGCCTGCACCGAGATCCCGTACGGCGTCACCGAGTACGACTGGGCCGGCGGCGTGCGCGGCACGCCGTATCGCGTCATGCCCGGACCGGTCACCGGTCTGCCGATCCCGGTCGACGCGGAGATCGTCATCGAGGGCTACGCCGACGGCACCGACAAGATGTCCGAGGGTCCCTTCGGCGAATGGACCGGCTACTACGCGTCAGGTGAGCGAGAGGAGCCGGTCATGCGCGTGCAGGCGGTCTACCACCGCAACGATCCGATCATCCTCGCGTCGCCACCGAACGTCCCGCCGGACGAGCAGTCGTTCTACCGCGCGTTCATGCGCTCGGCGCGCCTGCGCGGCGACATCGAGGCGGCGTCGATCCCCGGCGTCACCGGCGTGTGGTGCCACGAGGTCGGCGGCTCGCGACTCTTCAACGCGATCTCGATCACGCAGAAGTACGCCGGGCACGCGCGTCAGGTCGGTCACGCCGCGGCGAGCGTGCACTCGGGCGCATACCTCGGCCGCTACACGATCGTGGTCGACGACGACATCGACGTCATGGACCTCGAGGAGGTCCTCTGGGCGATGTGCACGCGCTCGGACCCGTCGGAGTCGATCGACATCGTGCCGAGGATGTGGTCAGGCCCGCTGGATCCGCGCATTCACCCTGAGAAGAAGGGTCTTTCGTCGCGCGCGATCATCGACGCGACGCGGCCGTTCGAGTGGCGCGACAAGTTCCCGCGTTCGCAGCTGCCGACGCCTGAGACGAAGCGCAAGGCGCTCGAGAAGTGGGGCTGGCTCGTCGGCAAGGGAGAGAAGCCGAAGGGCCAATAGCGCGCTGCAGCCGTTTGCACCGGCTGTCGTGATGCTGATCACGTGTCCTTCGCTCGCGACGCAAGCAGTCACGTACGCAACGATGTCGTAACAGCGCGTGTCCTGGCGTAGCCTGTGCGGCCATTTCCTGGCATGAATTCCCTCATCCACGAATTCACCATGCTCGCCCGCGACGGCGACGGACACGTCTACCGCGCGCGTTGCTATGGCCGCGAGCGCCGCGACGGCACCTGGATCGGCTGGCTCGAGTTCATGCCACGCGGCGAGGGTGGACTCGTCCGCGAGACGCCGCGCGAGACGACGCAGCCGAACCGACTCGCGCTGCGCTACTGGGCGCTCGGGCTCGACGAGGTCTACCTCGACGGCGCGCTCGTCCGCTCACACATCTCGTCGTTGGAGGAGTCGCAGCCAACGGAGGCGTGATCTCGCGCGGCCTACCCTGAGCCAATCGCCGGATACGTCGTACTGCTGAACGGCACTCCGAGCTCGGGGAAGTCCACGATCGCGCGCGCCCTACATGAGGTCCTCGAGCCGCCGCACTGGTACCACTCGCTCGACAACTTCCGGAATGGCTATCTGCCCAAGCACTGGGATGCCGCGCGTGGCCCGTGGTCAGAGGCGCATGCGCGCGAGCTCTTCAGGAGCGTCCTGCAGGGTTACCTGCTCTCGCTACGCGCCATGATCCAGGTCGGCCATCGCGTCATCAGCGAGGCGGTCATCCTGCCGGCGACCCGAGACCTCTACCTCGACTCGCTTCCCGGGGTCAGGGTCTTTCTTTTCGGCGTGCGGTGCCCGTTGCCCATCGCGCAGGAGCGCGAACGTCAGCGCGCGGATCGACACAAGGGCGTGCCTATCGAGCTCGACGTTCCCGAATTCGACCTCGTCCACTCGCACGGCCCCTACGACGCGGAGGTGGACTCCTCGGTCACGCCCCTGGAAGATGCGGTCGCGATCTTCAGCGCCGCGCTGTCTAGCACGCCCGCCGCCTTCGGCCGCATGCGCGCCGAGCAGACGGCTGCCGAGTTCGCGAGAGCGTGCATCTTCTGCGAGGTCGTCGAGCAGACACGTCCGGCGCACGTGATATACGAGACGCCCGCCACCGTCGCCTTCCTCGATCAGCTGCGTCAGCCGCACGATCCCGCGCACGTGCTCGTCATTCCAAAGGCCCACGTCGAGAACATCTACGCGGTCGACGACGCGCTCGGCGCCGAGCTCTTCGCGGCGCACGCACTCGTCGCGCGCGCCGTGAAGCGCGCATTCGGTCCCGAGGGGATCACGACGTGGTCCTCGAACGAGCCCGGGGCGAATCAGGAGGTCCCACACTTCCATCTGCACGTCTACCCGCGCAGGTTCGGCGTGCCGTACCCACCCGTCATCACGAAGCCGGAGACCCCGGTCGCCGACGACGTCCTCGCCCAGAGTGCCGACCGTCTCCGGCGCGCGATCACCGATCTGCGATCGGGCACCTAGCCCCGGCCGCGCTCCAGCAACACCATCATTAGCAGCGCCGGCACGGCGACGCGCTCGAGCGCGGGCGGGATCGGCCCGAGCTGCTCGACGATGAATCGGCGCTCGACGAGCGAGCGCCGCTTGCGGATGTACAGCGCGCGCGTTCCGACCGGAACCTCAACGACGTACGCGGGGTTCACGAACATCTGCAGCACGATCCCCACGAACGGGATCTCGCCGATGACCGCATCGAGGACCTTGACCCACGGGTTCTCCTCGTGGATCAGACCGATCGCGGTGCCCGTGGTGTCCAGGATGTCGTACGTCGCTCGCCACAGCGTCCGCATGCCGCGCTGCTTGACCGCGCCGACCGGCATGCCGCTGGGATCGGTGATGTCGTATCGCGCGCCGATGTCGATGATGCGGTCGGCGCGCATCCGATAGATCTGCTCGGACTGGCTCGGATCACGGAAGACAGCCACGTCTTCGCGGAGCCGGAAGGCTTTCTGCTTTACGAAACAGACCGGCGCGCCCGACGCGTCGGTGCCTTCGATCGTCTGCCCGAGCGCGAGAATGCGGAACCGGAGCGTGAGCGGATAGGCGCTCATGGGCGGGCGAATGGTATAACCATTCGCGGCTCGACCAGTCGGGACTGTGGGAGGTACTCGATGCGATCCGCTCGGGTCTTACTCGTTCCCTTGATGATGCTCACCCTCGTTGTCACGGCGTGCGGTGGGACAGCGCCGGCGGCAACGGGCACACCGGGGGCGTCGGCGGCGGCCGCGACGCAGACACCGAAGCCCTCGCCGATCAAGATCAAGTCGTCGTACGGCAACGTGACGCCGTCGAATCTCGCGCCGTTCCTGGCCAAGGAACTCGGCATCTTCGAGAAGTACAACCTCGACGTGACGCTCGACCTCATCGACGGCGGCGTTGCATCGTCAGCCGCGCTCGTGTCGGGCAACACGCAGGTCGGCAACTTCGGCGGCACGGAGGCGATGAGCGCCGTCGCCGGCGGCAGCGACATGCAGGTCATCGCGCTCTTCGTGCCCGTGACGCCGTGGCAGCTTCTTGCGAAGTCGGACTTCAAGAGTCCCGCCGATCTCAAGGGCAAGACGGTCGGGGTCGCGAGCATCGGCGGCTCCGCGTACATCGCCGCCGTGACGGCGCTGCAGAAGATGGGGCTCGACCCGCAGAAGGACGTCAACATCCAGGCGTTCGGCAACACCGCGAACCTCGCCGCAGCGATGCTCGGTGGCGCCGCGTACGCGGGCCCGGGCCACCCGCCGGACACCGTGAAGCTCCTCGCCTCCGGCTTCAAGGTCGTCTACGACCTCGCGGCCGAGAAGGTCCTCGCGACGGACAACTGCACCGTCGTGCTGAAGTCGTGGGCCGAGAAGAATCCGCAGGCGGTGCAGGCGTACATCGATGCGGAGATCGAGGCGCTCGGCATCGCGAAGAAGGACAAGGCGAAGACGCTGCCGATCCTCGGGAAGCTGCTCAAACTCGACATCAACAAGGCGGACGACGCGGCGGCGGTCTCGCAGACCTACGACTTCTACGTCCAGTCGATCTTCCCGCTCTATCCGCACCCGACGGTCGCGTCGTTCAACGCGTCGCGTGATGCGCTCGTCGCGCAGAACCCGAACGTGAAGGACATGGACGTGACGAAGGTGTTCGACGACAAGTACGTGTCGGACGCTGAGAAGCGAGGGGTCGGCAAATAACCCAGGTCGCACCCGGATCGAGGACGGGGCGGGCGCAGAAGCGCTCGCCCCGTTTCGGCAGCGACGTCATCGTCGATCTGCTCCAGGGCTTCGGCATCGAATACGTCGCGCTCAACCCCGGCGCGACGTACCGCGGGCTTCACGACTCGCTCGTGAACTACGGCGAGGGCAAGCCCGAGATCATCCTCTGTACGCACGAGAAGGTCGCCGTCTCGCTCGCGCACGGCTACGCGAAGACCACGGGTAAGCCGATGGGCGCGATCGTCCACGATGTCGTCGGCCTCTTGCATTCGACAATGGGCGTCTACTACGCACAGCTCGACCGCGTGCCGGTGATCGTGATGGGCGGCACCGGGCCGATGGATCGGCGGCGGCGCCGACCGGCGATCGACTGGATCCACACCGCGCAGGTGCAGGGCGAGGCGGTGCGGAACTTCACGAAGTGGGATGACCAGCCCGCGTCGATCGACGACTTCCCCGCCTCGTTCGCGCGCGCGTTCCGCATCGCGACGACCGAGCCCGCGGGCCCGGTGTACCTCTGCTACGACGCCGGTCTGCAGGAGGACGAGATCGGCCATCCGCTCTCGGTAGAGAGCGTCGTGAACGCTGGCCGGCCCGCGCCGGTGCAGGCCGAGCCCGCGTCGCTGGCGCGCGCCGCCGACATGATCGCCGGCGCGCAGCGGCCGGTGATCGTCACCGAGTTCACCGGGCGTCATCCCGATGCGTTCGACGAGCTCGTCGCGCTGGCCGAGGAGATCGGCGCCGCCGTCGTCGACATGCACGGTCGCGTCAACTTCCCGAACCGCCATCCCCTGAACGTGTCGTTCGCGGCCGACGAGACGCTCGCGGAAGCGGACCTCGTCATCTCCGTCGACGTCGGCGATCTGCATCGTGCCCTCAACGAGCTCGACCGGGACAGCCGTGAGCGCGCGAAGCGCTCGCGCGTCCCCCCAGGCACGCCGGTCGTCGACATCGGTCTGTCCGAGCTGCGCCTCTCGAAGTGGGCAGAGGACCTCGGCGACTTCCAGCCCGTGACGCTCTCGGTCGTCGCGGACACGCGCCTCGCACTGCCCGAGCTGCGCCGCTTGCTACGCGACCGGATGCGCGGACGCGATGTGTCCGCGCGGCGCCGCGCGATCGCGGCGCGTCACGAAGCGATGGTCGATGAGTGGGAGCGCGATGCGAAGGTCGACTGGGGCGCATCGCCGATGACCGCGCCGCGACTTGCCTCGGAGATCTGGTCGGTCATCAAGAACGACGACTGGGTGCTCACTGCGAACACGCTCGAGGACTGGGCGCTGCGCCTGTGGGACATGGACACGCCAGCGCGTCATCCCGGCCGGTCCTTCGGCACGGCGACGCAGATCGCCGTCTCGCTTGGCGTCGGACTCGCGTATCGCGGCACGGACAAGCTCGTCGTGGACATCCAACCGGACGGCGACCTCATGTACGACCCGGGCGCGCTCTGGACCGCGGCGAACAGCCGCATCCCGATCCTTGCGGTCATGTACAACAACCGCGCCTACTACAACGACTTCGAGCACCAGATCCGCGTCGCGCGGCATCGCGGCACGCCCGTGGAGAACGCGCGCGTTGGTCAGGAGATCGACGATCCCGCGCCGGATTTCGCCGCGATGGCACGCAGCATGGGCTGGTACGCGGAAGGGCCGATCAACGATCCTGATCAGGCCGGTCCCGCGATCGCACGTGCCGCGGCGTACGTGCGTGAGAAGCGGATGCCCGCGCTCGTCGACACGATCGTCCGGAGGCGCGTCCAGAAGCGCTTCCGCTAGCGATGCGCATCTCGATCGAGGGCGTGGGAATCCAGTTTCGAAAAGGCGTGAAGGTCCTCGACGACGTCTCGCTCGAGGTCGCGACCGGCGACTTCGTGGCCCTCCTCGGTCCCTCGGGCTGCGGGAAATCGACGCTCCTGAATGCGGTCGCGGGTCTGCTCGACCCGGCCGAGTGCGCGATGCTCGGCCGTATCGCGCTCGACGGAGGCGCGCGGAACGGGACGCGCCTCGGTTACGTGTTCCAACGCGACACGCTGCTTCCATGGCGGACGCTTGCCGAGAACATCCACGTGGGCATGGAGATACACGCGGTACCGGTCGCTCACCGGGAACAGCGCACGCGGGAGCTGATCGCACTCGTCGGACTCGATGGCTTCGAGCACTACTACCCGCACCAAGTGTCCGGCGGCATGCGCCAGCGTGTGCAGCTGGTACGCACGCTCGCGTACGAACCCGAGGCGATCCTCATGGATGAGCCGTTCGGCGCACTCGACGCGCAGAACCGCATGCTTCTCCAGGCCGAGCTGCTACGGATCTGGGAACGACGGCGGACGACGATCCTCTTCGTCACGCACGATCTCGCCGAAGCGATCACGCTCGCTCAGCGAGTCGTTGTGCTCTCGAAGCGACCAGGCCGTGTGAAGCGCATTTACGACATCCCGCTGCCCTCGCCTCGTGATCCGTTCGAGATGCGCGCGTCACCGGCGTTCGCGGAGCTGGAGACACGTATCTGGAAGGATCTGCGCGACGAGTTTCGCGCGGTGCCGGCGTGAGGACGCTCAGTCTCGTCTCGCGGCGCCTGGCTTTCGTCGGAGCGTTGTTGCTCCTTTGGGAAGCGCTCACCGGTGGGCTCGGGCTGCCAGCGATCCTCGATCCGATCATCGTCGCGCGGCCCTCCGCGGCGCTCCAGGAGATCGCTCGCTATTCGGCGTCGGGCCTGCTCGTGAAAGACGTCACGGTCACGCTGCAGGAGGCGACGATCGGCCTCCTACTCGGGATCGGCGGCGGTGTGGTCTTCGGGCTGCTCCTCGGCTACCTGCGACCGCTCGCGGAGACCGTCGAACCGGTGCTCGTGGCGTTCAACTCGTTGCCACGGATCGCGCTCGCGCCAGTGCTGATCATCGCGTTCGGCCTGGGGATCGCTTCGAAGATCTTCCTCTCCTTGTTCACGGTGTTCTTCGTCATCTTCTTCAACACGTACCTCGGCATCCGCTCGGTCGACCCGGAGCTCGTGAAGGCCCTCCGCGTCATGGGTGGCGATCGATGGGACCTCGCCCGCTACGTCGTGCTGCCCTCGGTCTTCGCATGGATCTTCGCGGCCCTTCGCACGAGCGTCAGCTTCGCCCTGTCCGGCGCCGTCGTCGGCGAGTTCGTCGGATCGACGTCCGGGCTCGGTTACCGCATGGTGATCAGCGCCGGCCTGCTCGATACGAACCGCACGTACGCAATCCTGTTGCTCCTCATGGCCATCGCCGTCGTCCTCGTCGAGATCGCCAAGCGTGTGGAGGACCGCCTCCTACGCTGGCGCCCCACCGCGATCCTCGCATCATGAAAAAGGAGGCTGGTCATGCATCATTCCGCTCGCATCGCGTCATTGCTCGTCATCGCCGCCCTGCTCGTCGCGTCGTGCGGCGGCACGGGCACGCCCTCGGCCACTGGGTCGGCCGGCACGAGCGCCGCCGCGGCATCGGCGACACCAAGGCCGCCGAAGGATCAGGTCAAGCTGCCGAGTGTCGTCTCCACGGAGCTGAATCTCGCCAGCCTCATCGCGTACGCGAAGGACTACTTCGGTGAGGAGAACATCGAGGTGACGGACTTCGTGCTCGGATCGAGCAGCACACTGCGGGCGGCGATGATCGCGAAGGAGTACGACTTCGGACTCTTCGCATTCGTGCACGATCCGATCGCGCGCATCGCGGGGTCACCATGGAAGATGGTGGTCGCGACCTACGACCGCGAGATCTTCAGCCTGCTCGTGCGCACGCAGCTGAAGGATTCCGTGAAGGCGGTCGCGGACCTCAAGGGGAAGAACGTCGGCGTCACCGGCGCTGGGTCCGGCTCATGGGCCATGGCGAACGTGTACCTGAAGAAAGCCGGGCTCACGCCGGACAAGGACGTGAGCCTGGTAAACCTCGGCGGCGACCCCGCAGCGATCTACACCGCGCTGCAGAGCGGCAAGGTCGACGCGATCGCGGGTTGGGAGCCGATCACCAGTCGCGTGCTCGAGACGAACGCCGGCTACGCGCTCGTCCCGATCTGGGACCCGAAGTCACATCAGGAGTGGACCGGATCCGACCACGCGCTCGCGCTCGGTCTCATGACGCGCGAGGACGTGATCGCGGCGAAGCCCGACCTCGTGAAGCGCATGGTGAACGCGCACAAGAAGGCGCTCGACCTCATCAAGACGAGCGCGGCATCGGCGCTGGCGGACGTGATCCTCGGCAACAGCAAGACGGCGGAGCAGTTCGCGGGGCTCGACAAGGCGCTCGTGGTGAAGCTCATCGAGCGCATCAAGCCCGGATACGGGTCGGGCTGCCTGTCGAAGTCGGGTTTTGACGTCGAGATGAACATCGCCGTGACCTATCAGCTCGTAAAGCAGCCGATCACGTTCCAGGAATTCGGGAACACGACCTATGCGGGTGAGTGCCCCTGATGTAGCTCGGCGAACACCTTTTCCGCGGTGATCGGCAAGGAATAGACCCGCGCGCCCGCATTCGCGACGGCGTTGGCGACCGCACCGGTGATCGCAGCGTTCGCGAGCTCTCCCACGGACTTCGCGCCGAACGGTCCCGGGCCCGGCGCGTCGGTGATGAGCACGAGGCGCAGCTTCGGCACATCGCCGATCGTCGGGATCTTGTAATCGCCGAGGTTCGCCGTCACCACGCGGCCGTCGTCGATGACGAGCTCCTCCATCGCCGCCTGACCGAGGCCGAAGGCGAAGCCCCCCTCGAGCTGACCACGAACGGCGACAGGGTTGATGACCGTGCCGACGTCGGCGACGAGCGTGGCGTCGGTGATCTTGAACGCGCCGGTCTCGCGATCGAGCTCGACCTCGATGGCGTACGCGTACGCGCCGTACATGTGCTGTTGCTGCTCCGCGGTACCGGTCACGGTGATCGGCGCGGCGCGGCCCTCGGCGAGCGCCGCCTTGATCTTCCGCGCCCCGTCGAGTGCGGCGTTGCCGTGCACCGGCGTGACCCGGCTGCCGCCGACGCCGGGATCGACGGGCGACGTCGCCGTATCGAGCTGCTCGATGCGAACTCGCTCCGGACCGAGATCGAGTTCGCGCGCGACGACGCGCTGGATCATCGTGTGCGCGCCGCCGCCCTGGTCGGGCGCACCGGTCTTCACCTCCACCGAGCCGTCGGGCCCCAGCGTCAGCTCCATGCTCGTCTTCCCGCGACCGACGTGGCGAACGCCGAGCGCGACGCCGCGCCCGCGTCCCTGAGCAGAACTAGGGTGCGAACTCGCGAGCGGCGCATCCCATTTCGCCTCGCGCCGCAGCGTCGCGAGCACGCGCGGGACCTCCGATGCGTGCCACTGGTCCCCGTGGATGTCGATCTGTCCGGCGCGGATGGCGTTTCGTTCGCGGAAGTCGAGCGGATCGATGCCGAGCTCCCGCGCGATGAGGTCGATGTGCGACTCGGCGGCGAACGAGTTCTGCGGCTGGCCCGGCGCGCGATCGTGCCCGGCCGGTAGATGGTTCGTGTACACGGCCGACGCCTCCACGCGCGCAGCCGGGACGTGATAGCCGGCGAGGGTGAGCATCGCGTCGCCGGGCATGAGCGAGTTCACCGGCTTGCCCGCCGCATACGCGCCGCCATCGAAGATGACTCGCGACTCGTGGGCGGTGATGCGGCCGTCGCGATCGATCCCCGTGCGGAGATGGATCACCGCGCCGTGCCGCGTATTCGAGATCTGCAGCTCGTCGGCGTACCGGAGCAGCGAGCGCACCGGCTGCTTCGTGGCGCGCGCGAGGAAGACGAGCGCGTGCTCGTCGAGCGAGAGGCCTTTCCCGCCGAAGTCGCCGCCGACGTGCGGCGTATGCACGACGATCGACTCCGCCGGCAGGTCGAGCGTCTGCGCCATCTGCTCGCGCAGCGAGAACGGCGCCTTGTTCGTGCTTACGACGTGCGTGACGTCGCCCTCGATCCACACCAAGGCCGCACGCGGCTCGATGTACGCCTGATGGACTGGCGGCACGCGGAAAGTGTGTTCGAAGATCCGCGCAGCCTTCGCGAATCCGCCGGCAACATCGCCGTGTTCGTGGACCTCGTGGCCCTGCAGGTTCGGATGCGGCACCGGCGATCGCTTCACCTGCTCCCCGCGACGTGCGACGACCGCGTAGTCGGCGGCATCGGGATGCAGCACCGGCGCACCGTCGGCAAGCGCCGCCTCGGCGTCGAAGATCGCCGGCTGCTCTTCGTACTCGACGTCGACGAGCGCGGCCGCGGCCTCAGCGTGCTCCAGCGTGTCGGCCGCGACCGCAGCGACGCGGTCGCCGATGAATCGCACGCGATCCCAGGCGAGCACCGGCCAGTCCTGAAGACGCCGGCCGAACCGCGCGGGCCGCACGTCCGCGCCGGCGAGCACCGCGCGGACACCCGGCGCGGTGCGCGCCCCGGACACGTCGACACGGCGCACGAGCGCGTGCGGATACGGGCTTCCAACGAAGGCGACGTGCAGCATCCCGTCGCGCTTGATATCCGCCGCGAAGTCCGCGGCACCGGTGACCTTGCCGTGCCCCTCGACGCGCCGCTCCGGCGTCGCGAAGACGTCGGTCGACGTGCGCGCGCCCGCCGGCGCGCTCGTCGCGGCGTCGCCCTCGATCACCCCGTGGCCGTCCGTCCGAGGCACTGCGCGAACTGCGCGAGCAGCTGATCGGATTTGCGCTGGATCACGGGCTGTCCGAACTCGCCGATGCGGCCGGCGATCTGCACATCGCCGTCGATGCGCATCTCGCAGCCGCTGGCGACGTCCTTCAGCGCGACGTCTATCGTCGCGCGCACCGTGCCGCCGAGCCGCGTGTCCTTTGCGTCGGCGCGGAACGCCGCCTTGTGCGTCCCGTCGTCGCGCGACACGATCACGATCTCACCGTCGAGGACCAGCCGGACCGGGCCGATCTGCACGAGCAGGCTGCCCTTGTACTTGTCGGGCCCGAGCGGGTCGACCGCCGCGACGCCGGGCACGCATCGCGCCGCGGTCGGGACGTTCATGACGACCGACCACACGCGCTCGGCCGGCGCGGACACGGTCGAGCTGTGCGACAGCTTCATGCGACGAGCGTCCGCAACGCGCGCTCCACGAAGACGCGGGCCATCTCACGTTTGTACTCTGCCGAGCCGCGCACGTCATCGATGGGGTCGATGTCGGAGCGGACGAGCGCGGCCGCGTCCGCGAAAGCGCGCGCTTCCGTGCCGTCGCCGAGTGCGGCCTCGACGGACATCGCGCGCATTGGACGGCCGCCGACGGCGCCAAGGAAGATGCGCGGCGCGCGCAGCCTGCCTTCCTCGACCTCGGCGCGAGCCGCGACCGATACGGTCGCGTAGTCGTCCACGCTCCGCGGCGTGTACTTCAGATAGACGGCCCGTGTGTTCGGCCCCCTGCCGGCGATCTGTATCGACTCGATGAATTCGCCCGGCGCGAGTGAGGTCGTGAACGTGTCGATGAAGAGCTGGTCGATCGGAACCCGCGGGGCGGCGTTCGGCTTGCGGACGATCACCTGCGCGTCGAGCGCGGCGAGCATGACCGGCACGTCCGACGCGGGATCGGCGTGCGCGACGCTACCGCCGATCGTCGCCTGGTTGCGGATGCGCAGCGTCGCGACCGTCGCGGCAGCGTCGGCGAATTCGGGCCAGTTCCGCCGTACCTCGGGCGATCGAACGACAGTCGAATGCGTGGCCATCGCCCCGATCCATAGACCGCCGTGTGAGTCAGCAAGGATCCTGTTCGCGCCGGAGATGCGGCGGAGCGACACGACGGTCGTCGGCCTGATCAGCCCTTGACGCAGGAGCAACGTGAACGCGGTCCCGCCGGCCAGCATCGTCGCATCCGGTTCTCGAGCGATGAGATCCTGCGCTGCCGGCCATGTCGTCGGCTCGTGGTAGGTGAAACCGTTCACGTGACCGCCGCCTTGTGGATCGCCCGCCTGATGCCGTGATAGCCCGTACAGCGGCAGAGATTGCTGGTCATCCACTCGTCGATCTGCGTGTCGGTCGGGCGCGGATGCGCGGCGAGCAGCGCCGTCGCGGTGATGAGCTGGCCGGGCGTGCAGATCCCGCACTGGAAGCCGCCCTCGGTGATGAACGCATCCTGCAGCGGCGTCAGTTCGCCGCCCCGCGCGAGCCCTTCGATGGTCGTGATCGTCGTACCGTCCGCATACGTCGCGGGTAAGAGGCAGGACGAGATGACCTCGCCGTCGACGAGCACGCTGCACGCGCCGCAGATGCCGACCGAGCAGCCTTCCTTCGTGCCGGTGAGGCCGCAGTCGTCACGCAGGACGTCGATGAGACGGCGCTGCGCCGCGACGTGTTGCTCGCGCCGCACGCCGTTCACCGTGAAGCGGATGATGTGTTCGCTCATCGGCCGCGCAGCTTGAATCGTTGGATCTTGCCGGTCGACGTCTTCGGCAGCTCATGCACTCGCTCGATCCACTTCGGTCGTTTGTATGACGGAAGCGCCTCCTCCGCGAGCGCAAGCAGATCGGCAGCCAGGGTATCCGGCGCGTCGTCGCGTGCGACGACGAACGCGACGGGTCGGGCGATGCCGTCGTCACGCGCGCGCGCGACGACCGCACACTCACGTACCGCGGGATTGCGCAGCATGACGCTCTCGACCTCGAGCGGCGAGACCCACATGCCGCTGATCCGCAGCATGTCGTCTGAGCGCCCCTGGTACGTCAGGTAGCCGTCGGCGTCGCGGGTGTACCGATCTCCCGTGAAGACCCAGCCGTCGCGGAACGTGTGCGCCGTCGCCTCCGGCTTGCGCCAGTACTCCTTCGCCGTCGACGGCCCGCGGACGAGCAGGTCTCCGATCTCGCCTGGGGCGGCATCGGTGCCGTCCGCGCGCTGCACACGAGCCTCGTAGCCGGGGATGAGCTGTCCCGATGTGCCCGGACGCACGCGGCCCTGAAAGTTCGAGATGCAGATGTGTCCGATCTCGGTCGATCCGATGCCGTCGAGGATCTCCTGTCCGAAGCGCGCCTTCCACCGCTCGAGGATCGGCGCGGGGAGCGCCTCCCCCGCCGAGACGCAGCGGCGCACCGAGGACAGGTCAGCATTCGCGCCGGACTCGGCCGCGGCGAGCATGAGCGCGTAGCCGGTCGGCACGTTGTAGAAGAGCGTCGGGCGCTCGATCGCGATGATCTCCAGCGCGCGCTGCGGTGTCGGGCGCTCGGGCTCGAGGATCGCGCACGCGCCGTAGTACAGCGGCACGAGCAGCGAGTTATTCAGGCCGAACGAGAAGAACTGGCGAGGCACGGAGAACACGACGTCGCGGTCGGTGACCTCGGATACGTGACGCCCGTGCAGCTTCGCCGGCTGCACGCCGTTCTTATGCATGTGCACGACGCCCTTCGGCTTTCCCGTCGTTCCGCTCGAGTACTGGATGAACGCGGGGTCCTCGGGCTTGGTCGGATGGGTGTCGACGTCCTCGACCTCGCCCGAGACGAGCTCATCAAACGGGATCGTCGGCGACGCGACCGCCGTCGGCATCGCGGGATCGCTGACGGTGACCGCAGCGCCCGAGTCGTCCAGCAAGTACGCGTACTCGTCGGCAGGGAGATACGTCGAGAGGGTGACCGGGATCGCGCCGATGCGTAGCGCGCCGAGGAACGTGGCGACGAACGCAGGCGAGTCGGGCAGGACGAGCGCGACGCGGTCCCCCGCGCGCACCCCGCGCGCGCGGAGTCCGTTCGCGGCCCGGTTCGCGAGGAGCGCGATGTCTTCGTACGTGAGCGTCTTGCCGCGCACGCGGAAGGCGGGTCGGGACCCGCGCCCGGCTTCGAGATGCGGATCGAGTAGCGCGGACGCGAGATTGAACACGGCGACCTGTACGGCTAGAGGTACTTCCTGCCTTGGAGACGGTCCGGCACGCGCAGGCCGATCGCCGCGATCTTCGGCTCCATCTCCGCGATGTACTGCTGACGTGCCTCTTCGTTCGTCCGCCGCTTGAGTCCCCATTCGATGTAGCGCTCCGTGCGCGACGAGCCCGACTTGCCGAACATGTCGAGCCCGGTGACATACCACTTGTCGATGGCCGCCTGCGCCTGCGCGCGGCCCGCGTCGCCGCTCTTGACGAGCTTCTCCAGTTGCTGCTCGCCGTATGCCACGTGGCCCTTCTCCTCGCGCAGGATGACCGGCAGCGCGTCGTCGATCGGCGCGTATGTCGAACCGATCATCTCGTCGAGCTGGTACTCGCCGACCTTGTCGATGAGGAAGCCGAACGCCGCGAAGTCCGCCCACGTCGGCATGTCCTCCTTGAACGCATCGACCTCGCGCTTGCTGCGCGGTCGCTCGAGGATGTCCGAGCGGTCGACGTCGATGAGCTTGAGGAGCCGCAGCATCTTGCGGCAGTGATCGATCTCCTCGGCGGCGATGCGCGCGACGCGCCACTGGTCATCGACCGTTGGCGCGCGCAGCGTCCAGTGGTCGACGTAGATGTGCGGACCGCCGATCTCGCAATCGGCCTGGATCGTGAGGAGACGGACGAGGAGATCGCGGTACTCGTCGGGCATCTTGAGGAAGTCCTTGGGGTCGACCTTGTCGTTGAACTGCGCCACGTCGTAAAAGTACAGGAGCGAGGAGCGGTTCACCCGCGACGAGCGAGTCGACGAGCGGTGTCGAGGCGGCGAGCTGCGGGCCGCCGAAGGCAGGCCGAAGCGAGCGCAATGACTAGGGAGCGAACGCCTCCATTCCCGCGGCCACCGGGCGCATGTCGCCGGGCCGGGGTGTGAGCAGGCGGACGACCGCGACATCGAGGCCGCGCGCCATCTCGCGGAACCACTCGCGCGCGCCGTCGCCGCGGCCCGCATAGCCGAACGTCGTGAGCATCCGCTCGGGCATCGCGCGGATGAGCTCGTCCTCCGATTTCCCGACCGCCTTGAGCGCCTCCAGCTTCGCGACGTCGTCGCCGAAGCCCATGCGCTCGAAGTGCTTCCGGTAGCCGCCCGCGCCGGACGGACGCACAAGAAGCGCGTACGCGAGGATCTGCTGCGCGAGCGCGCGCCGCGCCGCGGCGAGGTCTTCGTCGACGCAGACACGGATGTAGTCGACCATCTTCGTCTTCGCTTCCGATCGACTCCATTCGACCTGGGCCGGCGTGCACCAGTTGAGCGCCGCCCCCTGCGCGTGTTTGGCCGCGAGGTGGAGCATCTGCGGACCGAGCGCACCGACGATCAGTGGGACGTCGCGCGCGACCTTGCGGATGCCAGCGATGTAGCCGCGCACCGCGGCGATCGGCCTCTCGGTCACGCTGCCGGCGCCGATGCCGAGCGTGAACGTGCCCGAGGTGAGCTCGTGCGCGGTGCGCGCCGCGAGGCCCACGACCTCCGCCGGACCGCGGCCGATCGGGATGACCGAGATGCCGGTGCGCAGCCCGGCTTCGGCGTGCCAGGCGATGCACAGCGCGATCGGGTCGTAGTCGAGGCTGGAGTTCGTCCACAGGCTCTGGTAGCCGAGCGACCGCGCCTCGCCCGCAAGGTCGCGCAGCTGCGCGACGCTCAGCCCGAGGCGCTGATCGACGCCGAGCCCGATCTCCACGCGCGTATTGTCGCGACGCGAAAGTAGGCACGCCGTCTGCTCGGATCGAGGATCAAAGGAGGCATCGCATGGCGAGATACGGCAAGGCTGCGAGCCGCTCCGTCGAGACGGAGATGCGGCACAAGATGACAGGTAAGCACAAGATCAAGTCGCGCAAGCAGGCGATCGCGATCGGTCTCTCGAAGGCGCGACGCAAGGGCGCAAAGGTCCCGGCCAAGCCCAGCAGCCGCAAGAAGCGCTAGGCCGCAAGGTCGCGCGCGTACGTGGGGGTGGTTCCCGCTAAGGGTTGAGGCGCTCGCCTCCGCCTGACGTTCCTTCGGGAACGTCCATCACCCACCGCACCGACTTCGAGCACGGGCACGCACCGCCGACGCGCGCGAGCCGCGGCATTGAGTTGATCGCCTTCTTCAGTTCGATCTCGCCCCTACTGACCTTGCGCTGCATCTCGATCCAGTGTTTGACGTCGATCGAGGCGCGGTACGCCTCAGGCAGGTGCGCGAGCACGTGCGCGATGTACTCCTCGACGTCGGTGAACTGCTCGCCGTCGTGACCGATCATCTGGAACGCCGGCTCGCCGCGGCGTCGGAAGAAGCGGCGATCCGGTAGACGCAGCAGATCGTCGCGCCGGATCCCCTCGACCGTCTTGCCGTCCTTGATCCGTGCGTACGCCTTGTCCGCGTCATCGCGCGACAGGTGCGCGAGGCGCGCGCGCACGAAGCGCGTGTTGATGTCGTCGAGCATCTTCCCGCATTCCGCGATGTACAGGTCCTGCGCCTCGCGGTTCGTGAGGTCCTTCAGGCCGAGCTTCACGTTCGTCGCGCCGCCACGCTCGTCGCCGAACATTTCGAGGCCGCGACCGTACCACTTCGCGCACATCTTCTGGATCGTCGGCACGTCCATCGTCGCGTTGCGATCCCTCGCCGCCGCTTCCATCCAGCGGCGCATCGGGATGACGCCCGCCGCGAGATGGAACGCCTCCTCGCGCAGCATCGGCGGCATCGAGGCGGCCATCGGTGCGTACGTGTTCACCTTCTGCATCGTGAGCTGGTACTTCCCCACGCGGTCGATGAACGCGGCGAACGCGATGCTGTCGCCGAACGAGTCGTACTCAAGATTGAATGCCGCGAGCACGTGCGAGCCGGTCTGCATCGAGAGGATCTCCTCGACCATGTCCTGCGGCTTCGTGTCGGTCCACTTCGACCAGTCCGCGGACGTGAGGAGGTGGATCATCTGGTACCCGTGGCGGAGCTCCTCCGCCATGACGCGCAGCACCCAGGTCTGGTCCTGTGGATCGTTCGCGCGCTCGAAGGTGCCGTGGTGCTGCTGGATCGAGCCGAACTCTGTCGATGCCTGCGCGCGCACGATCATGAGCAGCTGCTCCGCGGCCTCCTTGTCGAGCTCCTTCGGCGCGAGCGCCTTCGGCTGTCCTTTGCGGTCGCCGACCTGGATCTCCGTCGGCATGTCCTTCTCGAGGCGCGCGCAGAGACAGAACTCCGCGTCCTTCGGGAAGTACTGCTGCCAGCGCTCCGTGAGCTGCGGGTACTCGGGGAAGTTGTGCCGCTGCCAGTGCTCGACGGCGTCGTGGTAGGCCTTCGGAAGCATGCGGATCTCGTCGGTCATCGCTTTAAGCGTACCGGCCAGCACGTCTCATTGTTGTGTCCCGTTCGCTCAAGCGAACGCTTCAGGACGTCGCGGGCGCGCCGCCCCGCTGCTGCCAGCGCCAGCGATCGTCGATACCGAGCAGGCTGCGGAGGTGATTGATCTCGCCGGCGTGGTAGAAGTCGTGTCCGATCATCGCCGCGAGGATCCAGCGCGTCGGTCGCCGCTCGCCCCAGTTCGTCATGCGCGGCGCACCGAGCTCAGCGTCATCGAGCGCGGTCACATGATCGATGAGCCGCTGGTGCGACTCGCGAAGCCAGCGCAGCGCGTCGGCCATCGGCGCTGTTCCCTCGGACCACGGCTCGACGTCGCGCGTTCCCCACTGCAACGTGCCGCGTCCGAACGCGTAGTCGTCGTACATGACTTTGCAGGCACCGATGTGCACGACGATCGACTCGATGCTCCGCGCGGCGCCCGCGGGGAGCGCGCGCCACTCACGCTCGCCGACGGTAGCGAGATTCGTCATGAGCGCCTGGCTCTCGTTCGACTCCTCGATGCCTCGTCCGTTGAACGCCTCGTCGAGGAGATAGAGAGCCTCTCGCACCGCGGGCCCGGCCATCGCGCCGCCTAGAGGCGCTTCTCGAGCGCTGTCACTGGCGCCGGGGCGAAGCCGTTGCGCCGGATGAATGCGTCGATGTCCTTGTCTTCGCTACGCACCATCGTCCGCGCGACGTGCGCGCCTTGGGACTTGAACCGCGCGAGCAGCGCCTCGATGAGCGAACGTCCGACGCCCTTGTCGCGCGCATCGGGCAGGACGCCGAAGAACTCGACCCAACCCGTGGGCTCCTCGAGCCCGAACTCACCGCCGCGCACCTCGCCGAGCATGAACCCGACGACTCGGCCGCCGATCTCAGCGACCTGAGACGAATCGGGATCACGGCGGATGTAGTAGATGACGCGGTCCTCCCAGGCGTCGGGTCGGTACTTTCCGGTGATGCGCTCATCGATCCTGCAGATCGCCTCGATGTCGAGCTCGGTGACCGGACGGATACGGACGTCAGCCATCGCCGCGAGTATGCCGGAGTGAGCATCGGCGAGCCCCGGCCCTTCGATCGCGGCCGCGACCTAGAGCGGATCGTGCGTCTGATGTCGGACGCGCACGCGTTGCGCGGCGACTATCTGCATCCCGGCGGCATGCAGTGGTGGTTCCGGCGCACTGCGAAGGACACGTTCAGGCTGCTCGTGTGGGACAACGGCGAAGACATCTCGGCCTGGCTCATGGACGACGCTGGCTATGTCGTCGTCCGCGCTGCGCGCGACAATCTCGCCTCCCGCCTCGCGCTCGTCGCGTGGGCCGAGCGCGATCTCCGAGCGCGCGGAGCGTCGTCGATCGAGGTCTCGGCCGGCGATGACGAGCCCGCGCTCATCGAGGCCCTCCTCGGCCGCGGGTACGCCCGCGGAGAGACAGCGGGCGACCTTCTCGTCTACGACATCGACGGGAGGCCACCTGAGCCTGAATTACCTGAAGGGTTTCGGCTCGTCACACTCGCCGATCTCGGCGACGACGACTACATCGCGCTCCATCGCGCGGCGTGGTCAACGGTGAAGCCCTCCGAGTACGACCGTCAGCTTCACGATCTCGTCACGTCATCGCCGGACTTTCGGCGCGACATGGTGCCCGTCGTCCTCGCACCCGGCGGCATGCCCGCGGCGTACTGCATCGCGTGGCTCGACGCGGCGTCCCTCCAAGTCGAGATCGAACCGCTCGGCACGCATCCCGACTATCGCGAGCGCGGGCTCGGTCGTGCCACCGTGCGAGACGTCCATCGACTGGCATATGAATGCGGCGCTCGGTCGGTGATGGTCTGGGGCAGCCACGACAACGTCGCGGCGCGGAAGCTCTACACCTCCGCTGGCATGACCCCGCGGCGCACGGTCCGCGAGTACCGCAGGACGCTTTAGAGCCGACGCTCGAACACGTCCATCGCCTCGTGCCACCGCCGGCGGTAGCCCGCGGCGCTCACGACGGACCACAGCTCCGAAGGTGGCGCGATGCCGGCTCGATCGACGCGCGCGACGCGCGCCTGCCCGCGCAGCGCGACGAGCAGCTCACGCACGTCGGAGCGCGCGCCGGCTACGAGGCGGATGCGCAGGCGCGATCGGCCCATCCACCGACTCCGGCGTTGCGCCTCGGCGATCGCGACCGCGCTCGGGCGACCAGGCGGACCCACCGCAAAACACTCGCGTCGCCTGATGGCGCGCGCGATGTCGGAGCGAGCCAACGCGCGCGCGACGTAGTCCTCGTGAAAGAGGCGTCCCCGCGACAGACGCCACGCCTCAGCGAGCTCCCTCGCGCGCACAAGACGCGGTGGATCGTCCGACGTCGGTCGTGCGTGGTAGTACTTGATCCGCTCGACGCGCCGGAAACCGTTGCGGCGCATGAGCCGATGGATCGCCACGTTGTCCTCGGCGGTGTCAAGCCGCGCGACGCGTGCGCCGAGGCGGCGCGCGCGCGCAAGTCGATGCGCGAGGAGCGCGGTCGCGACTCCGCGCTTGCGATGGTCGGGATCGACGCGCAGAGCATGGAGCCACGCCTCGCGTTCGCCCATCACCGTCAATTTGGCGACGCCGATCACGCACTCGGCCGCCACCGCGACCCAGAGCCGGCCGCGACGATCACGGACCCAGTCGTCGAAGACTTCGGGGACATAGTCGTCGGGCCATATGCGCGCGCACAGCGCTTTCACGCCGCGTCTGTCACGCGGCCGGGCGGCGCGTATCGAAAACCCTTCCGCCACGAGCGGAACGGTACGCCGCCCCGTCAGCTCGCTCTGCTAGTCGGCTTTGTCGCGCTTCTGCGCGAGGATGCGCTCGGCGTCGTCCGCGCGCGCGTCTGCGAGCACGACGACCTCGATACCGCCGCGCACGAACGTGCCGTCGGGCTCGGTGTGCCCGCCGTGCGTTGTCAGCGTGATCGTGTCCTCGTTGAACCCCGCCGCCTTCAGCCGCTCCACGGCCGCTTCGGCGTCCGCGAGCTCGTCGAACTTCGCCTGGACTTTCTCGCCTTTGGTCGCTTCGATCTGCTGTCGTTCGATCATGCCCGCCGGACGTGCAACCGCCGCGCCAATCGAGCGTGGACTGGCGCGGCGGCAGTGCGTGTGGCGGTTTTTCTCTAGGCGGCGGGGGCCTTCGTTGGGCGGCGCGTCCGCGTCGCAACGAGCGCGATGGCAAGCGCGACGAGCGGGATCCAACCGAACACCAGGAGCCAGATCGCCACGTCCGCGAAGGCGCGCAGCATCGCGACGAGTGCGGTGGCCGCGGCGGAGAAGGTGCGCGCTGGGTCCCACTTCGTGAGCGGCTCGTTCGGCACCGGAGTCGTGATCGGCGCGACCGACAGCGAGATCGTCGAGAAGGCAACGCGGTCCTTCATGTTCTTCTGCTGCGCCGAGAGCTGCTCGATCTGCGTCCGGAGCTGCGAGAGCGCGCTCTGGACCTTCAGCATCTCGTCGACGGTGTTCGCGCGGTTGAAGAGTGCGAGGTAGCGCTGCTCCTCAGCCTTGAGGGTCGTGATCCGCGCATCGAGGTCGACGAGCTGGTCGGTCACGTCCTTCGCGTCGACGCTCGAGGAGACGACCTCGGCGTCCAGTTTCTTGAGCGCGTTGATCGCGTCGTCGAAGCGCGTTGAGGGAACGCTCATGACCATGGTCGCGCTGCGCTGCGTGCCAGTGCCGGATTCGCTGAGCGCGAGGAGCGTTCCGCCGAGACCTTGCGCGACGGCCTTCGCGGCGTCGGCGGTCTTCCACGGATCGTCGCTCCGCATCGAGACGTTCGCGGTCATGATGAGATCTCGCGTCTGCGCGAGGAGGCTCGGGATGCCTTCGGCGGCAGAGACACCGTTCGGCACACTCCCCTTGGAGGCGGAGTCGGCCAAGCCGCCACCGGCCATCGGAGCGGGGGCCGCGACACCGGTCGGGGTGGATTGCGCCGCGGAGCACGCGGCGCCGATCAAGGCCAGCGCGAGGAGTGGTATCAGCAACGTCGCGCGCATGTCTCTCACCTGCTTTCTCAGAGGCGTCTAGCAGGTAGACGTGCGCCAGGTTCAAGCGGTTCCCGCGGGCCAGCGCGGGCCGAAAAGCGCAGCGGCGTTGGCCGCGATCTGCTCGCCGAGCGCGCCCGGATCCTCGCCGCGCGCCTGGGCGATCACAGCGAGCGTGTCGATGACGTAGGCGGGCTCGTTTCGCCGCTCCCCACGACGCGACTGGGGCTGAAGATACGGCGCGTCGGTCTCGACAAGCAGGCGGTCGCGCGGCACAAGGCGCGCCGCCTCGCGCAGCCGGCCGTTCCCGGGATAGGTCGCGATGCCGGCGAACGAGATGAACAGGCCGCGCTCGAGCCACGTACTCACTTCAGCGGGGCCTTCGCTGTAGCAGTGGATCATGCCGCGCGTCGGGCCGGTGCGATCCACGAGCGCACGCGTCTCCGCCCCGGCATCGCGCACGTGCACGACGACCGGCAGATCGAGCCTGCGCGCAAGCGCGAGCTGCGCGAGGAACGCTGTTTCCTGCGCGTCGCGCGGCGCACTGCGGCCCGAGAGGTCCATGCCGATCTCGCCGATCGCGATCACCCGCGGGTGGCGCGCGAGCGCGGCGAGGATCTTCTCGGCGTCCGCGGACCAGTCGCGCGCGCGATGCGGATGGATGCCCACCGTCGCGAGGACGTTGGCCGAGCGATGCGCGAGCCCCACGTTGAGCTCGCTCGACGCCAGATCGCCGCCGCAGGAGATAACGCGCGTCACGCCCGCGGCGACGGCTCGCGCGATGACGGCGTCGATGTCGGAGCCGAAGCGCGTGTCGTCGAGATGCGCGTGTGCGTCGATCACACGCGCGCGGCTAGGTGGCGACGCGCTCGAGACGCGGGAACAGCGCGGGGCCGGTCTTCACGGGATCGCCCGGCTTCAGCACGCCCCACTTCGCGACATCCTGCCATCGGGCCTTCTCGGGATGGATCACGCCGAGGAGCTCGCAGATCTTCGCGCTGATGTTCGGTGTGTAGGGGTACAGCAGGTACGCGACGAGGCGGACCGCCTCGATGCCGGCGTAGAGCGAGCCCTCGAGCTCGGGGCCCTTGCTCTCGTCCTTCACCAGCTGCCAGGGCTGCGTGCGCTGGAAGTGTTGATTCCCTTCGCTGACGAGAGCGAAGATCGCAGCGAGCGCGTCGGCGAAGTGAAGGCTCGTCGCCGCCGGGTCGTGCTCCGTGAGCGTCTTCTCGGCGCGCGCTCGCAGCGCGCGCTCACTCTCGCCTTCGTGCGGCTCCGGCACGCGCCCGCCCGAGAACTTCTCCAGCAGCGTCGTCGTGCGCGACACGAGGTTGCCGAGATCGTTGGCGAGGTCGGCGTTGAATCGCTTTGCGAACGACTCCGCTGAGATCGGCGAGCTCTTCTCGAACGGCGCCTCGCGCAACAGGAGGTAGCGCGCGCCGTCCACGCCGAACTCGTCGGCGAACGCGAACGCGTCGAACACGTTGCCGCTCGACTTCGCCAGCTTCCCGCCCCTGTTCTCGAGGAAGCCATGGACGAACACGCGCTTCGGGATCGGTACGCCGGCCGCTAGCAGCATCGCCGGCCAGTAGAGGCAGTGGAAGCGACTGATATCGAGACCGATCACGTGGAGATCGGCCGGCCACCACTTCTTGAACTTCGCCTCGTCCGTTCCGAAGCCGACTCCCGTCACGTAGTTGATGAGGGCATCGAACCAGACATACACGGTGTGCCCCGGCTCTCCCGGCCACGGAATCCCCCACTCGAGATTCCGTCCGCGCGACACGCTGACGTCTTTCAGGCCGCGCTCGAGCCAGCCAAGCACCTCGTTGCGGCGGGTGTCCGGGAGCGTGAAGTCTGGATCCTTCGCGTAGAGATCCTTGAGCGCCTTCTCGTACTTCGACAGCCGGAAGAAGTAGTTCTCCTCTTTGATGTGCTGGATCTGACGCGTCGGGTGAAGCGGGCACTGGCCGTTGACGAGATCGGACTCGTCGTAGAAGGCCTCGCAGCCGACGCAGTAGTAGCCCTCGTACGTCCCTCTATAGACATCGCCGTTCGCGATCCAGCGGCGAACGAACTCCTGCACGCCCTGCTTGTGATCCTCGTCGACCGACGTTCGGATGAAACGGTCATACGAGATCTGGTACGTATCGCATAGCCGCTTGAATTCGGCGGCGAGCTCGTCGACGAACGGCTGCGTCGGCACTCCCTGCTCGCGCGCCGCTTGCTCGTTCTTCGTCGCGTTCTCGTCGGTGCCCGTGAGGAAGAAGACCTCATCGCCCCGCTGACGATGAAAGCGGGCAAGCGCATCCGTACCCGTCTTCTCGTACGCGTGACCCAGGTGGGGCGCGCCGTTGACGTAGTCAATGGCGGTCGTGAGGTAGAACTTTTGGCGGTCCGCATAAGTATTCTAGGTCGAGATGCCGGTCATCCCACCGCCGTGAACCGCGCTCTGCTCGGCATCCTCACCCGTATCGTCCTCGTCCTCTTCACCTTCATCCTCATCGTTGTCCTCGCGCAGTTCGCGCTCGTTGCCGCGAGCACACGCGCCCAGCACCTCGGCCTCGACGAGATCGTGCGCCGTGCGTGGGAAGGCACGCAGGACTACTTCGGCAGCCTCCTGCAAGGCAGCCTCGGCGAGGCGACGTCGACCTCGATCCTCGGCGGGCGGCGCCGATCGATGGGCGAAGTCCTTCTCGACGCGTACCCGAAGAGCATGGTGCTCGTCGGCCTCGCCGTGCTCATCGCGACCGCGCTCGGCATGCTCGTCGGCATCGCCGCCGCCGCGACGAAGAGCCGGCGTCTGCGGGGCGCCCTGCTCAGCGTCACGGTGCTCGCCGTCTCGACGCCCTCGTTCCTCCTCGCGATCCTCCTCATCCTGCTCTCGGCGAACATGGTCAGCCGCTGGGGCATCCGCCTCTGGCCCTCGTTCGGTTTCGGGTGGGACGACCACCTCATCCTCCCGGTCGTCGTTCTCGCGGCGCGACCGTTCGCGCAGATCGCGAACTTCACGTACGTCGCCGTCGACGAAACGCTGATGAGCGACTACGTGCGCACCGCACGATCGAAAGGGCTGATGGAGAGGCTCGTCCTCTTCCGTCACGCGCTGCGCAACGCCGCGGTGCCGATCCTCGGCGCGGTCGCGGCCGCACTCTCGATCGCGCTCTCGACGCTGCCCGTCGTCGAGGTCTTCTTCTCGTGGCCCGGACTGGGCTTCTCGCTGTTGCAGGCGATCCGCCGCTTCGACGCGGCGACCGCGGGCACACTGCTCGGCGCGCTTGCGGTCACGATCGCCATCGTGCGCTTCTCGCTCGACGCGCTCGCCGCGCGCTTCGTGCACGCCGCAACGGGAGCCGCGGCATGATCCGACGGGCGATCACCTGGCAGCTCGTCGTCGGTCTGCTCATCGTCATGGGTTGGCTCGTACTGGGTCTCGCCGCGCCGCTGTTGACATCGGTCGATCCGCTGAAGACACGGTCGTTCGTCGTCATCGGCACCCGCACGATCCCGCCACCGTTCGAGCCCGGCCAGTTCGGTTATCCCCTCGGGTCGGACAACGCGGGCCGAGACATCTGGGTCGAGGTCATGTTCGGCGCGCGCGCCACTCTGACGATCGCGTTCGCCGTGCTCCTCGCGCGTCTCGTCACCGGGACGACCCTGGGCGCCGTCGCAGGATGGTTCTCGGGGCGTGCTGCCGATCGCCTCGTCTCCGCGCTCATCGACGCGTTCGCTGCGTTCCCCACCATCTTGTTCGCACTCCTATGGATCTTCGCCTTCGACATCCGCTCGGGCCTCTCCGCGTTCGTCCTCGCGCTCGCGATCACGGGGTGGTGGGGCTTCGGCCGCGCGACGCGCTCGGCGGTCGTCGCGCTGCAAGGCCGGCCCTTCCTCGAGGCCGGACGCGCGCTCGGCCTCTCCGAGTTCGCGCTCTTCACGCGGCACGTCCTGCCGAACCTCATGCCCATCCTCGCGGTGTCGGGCGCGCTCGAGGCGAGCGCGATCCTGCTCGCGCTCGGCGAGCTCGGGTTCCTCGGCATCGTCGTGGGCGGCGGCTTCAGCATCCCGATCGACGACCGCGGCCTCGGCGGTGGGTCGCAGTTCATCTTTTCGAGCGCCGAATGGGGCGCGATCCTGGCCGGCGGGCGTTTCGCCGTGTACAGCTCCGCGTGGATCGCGCTCGTTCCCGCCGCGGCGTTCGCGAGCGCCGTCTTCGGCTTCAACGTGCTCGGCCACGGCCTGCGCACGATGTTCGAGCGGACGCCGATCGCGCTCGGCCGTGTCCTGTCGTGGCGCACCCTTGCCGCCCTCGCGGCCGTCCTCGTCGCGATGCGCGTCGTCACGCCGATGCTCGGGCCCGCGGGCTCCTATGTGCCGATCGCCCGCTCGTTCGATGCGCCGCGTGCCGCGCAGCACCTCGCGTACATCGGCGATCCGGCGCGCGAGGGACGATTCAGCGGCTCGCCGGGCTACGTCGCCGCCGCGCAGTACGTCGCCGACCACTTCAAGGAGATCGGCCTTCAGCCGCTCGAGACTGGCTCGTATTTCCAGAGCTTCAAGCAGTCGGTCGTGCGCATCACCGCGACGCCGACGTTCGAGACCACCGGCGCGGAGGCGAAGTCGTTCACGCACCGCGTCGACTTCACCGAGCGGGTCGGCGGACGTGCCGCCGGCGGCACCGCGGAGGGCAACGTCGTGTACGTCGGCGGCGGTGTGAAGACGCCGGAGTACAGCGACTACGCCGGCGTGCATCCCGAGGGGAACATCGTGATGATCGCTGGGCCCACGCAGGGCGACCCGATCGACATCGCGATCCGCGAAGGCGCGAAGGGGGTCATCTTCGTGCAGGCGAGCGACGCGCCCGTTGGCATCATCAAGTTCTCCCCCATCCCCGCGTTCGAAAAAGACACGCTGCCCTCGATCGTGATCAGCGAGGCCGTGGCGAACGAGCTCATCGCCGCATCGGGCAAGCAGATCGGCGATCTGCGCAAGACCCTTGAGGAACGTCAGCGCCGCGCTCGCGAGCGCCCGAGCCTGCAACGCGTCGTACCCGAGCCGCTGTCCTTCGACACGGACACGCGTGTGCGTGTCTCCGTTCCGCTCGGGCCCGTCGAGGAGGTCGACACGATGAACGTCGTTGGCCTCCTGCCGGGAACGGATCCGGAGCGCGCGAAGAAGTACCTCATCGTGGGAGGGCACCTCGACGGCGTGGGCAAGGATCCGAACGGCACGGTGTTCCCCGGCGCGAACGACAACGGCTCGGGGCCGGCCGTCATCATCGAGGTGGCGCGCGTGCTGGCGCAGCACCGCGCGATGCTGAAGAACTCTTTCGTCTTCGCTGCGTTCTCCGGTGAGGAGGAGGGGCTCGTGGGCTCGGAAGTCTTCGTCCAGAACTCCATCACCAAGCCGTACCGGCCGGAGAACGTCGTCGCCTATATCAACCTCGACATGGAGGGCTGCTGCGGTGGCCTCGCCGCGTCGGATGAGAACTTCTCGCTGCACGACCGTCTGCGCTCAGCCGCGGAGCGGCTCGGCTACGACCTGGAATACACACCGCTCATCGGCGCCAGCGATCACGCGTCGTGGCTGCGCCGGCGGGTGCCGGCGATCAGCGTCGGCCCGACCGACCTCGGCCCCTTCCACACCACCGGCGACACGCCGGCCTCGATCGATCCAAAGCGCCTGCGGGAATCCGGCGAGGTCGTCGTGCAGGCGCTCCTCGAAATGGGTGCGGCCGAGTGAGGTATCTCGCATTCGCGCTCGCTCTCGTCTCGTGCGCATCGCTGCCCGCGATGCCCGCGCCGAGCACGCCGGTGGCGTCCGCGACGGTGGCCGCGAGCGCGAGCCCGGAGAGCGCGGCGGCGCTCGGCTTCGACGGCGAGAGGGCGCACCAGCACCTCGCCTACCTCGCCGATCCGGCCCGCGGCGGCCGGTTCACCGGATCGCCTGGATTCGAAGAGGCCGCGCAGTACGTCGCGGAGCGCTTCAAGGAGATCGGCCTCGAGCCGCTTGGCGATAACGGCACGTACTTCCAGCGCTTTCCGGTGCAGATCGTCGACCTCGCGGGCACTCCAACGCTCAGCCGCACCGGCGCCGACGCGAAGACGTGGACGCATCGCGTCGACTTCACCGAGAGCATCGGCGGCCGCGCAGGGAATGGGAGCGCGGATGCGAAGCTCGCGGTCGTCGGCGGCGGCGCAGCGACGGGCGGCCAGGATGACTTCGCCGGCGTCGACGTGAAGGGACGCATCGCCCTCGTGACCGGCCCGACGGTGACCGGGTACCAGGAGAACATCGTGCAGCGCGGTGGCCTAGGGATCCTCGTCGTCGGCGAGCCGACGATCAAGTACTCATACATCGCGCAGCAGTTCGCGCAGACGATCCCGATGCTCGTCGTGAGCGAGACGACCGCGAACGAACTCCTCGCGCCGTCGGGAAAGACCGTCACGCAGGTCCGCGACGCCGTGCGCGCGCGGCGTAGCAACACGAGCACGCTCGATGTCGGCTTCGCCGTCGACACGAACATTCAGATGAGCGTGCCGGTGACGCCGGTCCATCAGGTGATGGCGTCGAACGTCGTCGGGCTCCTTCGCGCGAGCGGGACCGACGCGGCTCGCGCTGTCCTCATCGGCGGACACCTCGACGGAGTCGGGACCGATCCGAACGGGACGGTCTTCGCGGCGGCGAACGACAACGCCTCTGGGCCCTCGATCACGATCGAGGTCGCGCGTGTGCTCGCCGCGCACAGATCGGAGCTCAAGCGCTCGGTGATCTTCGTCGCGTTCGCGGGCGAGGAGGAGGGTTTCCTCGGGTCCGAGTCGTACATCGCGCGGATGTCCTCGAGCCCCGGCCGCGTCGAGAGCCTCGTCGCGATGATCAACCTTGATGTCATTGGCTGCTGCGGGGAGATCCTCGAGGCGACGAACGAATCGCGCGCGCTCCAGGACCGCTTCCGCGCGGCCGCGTCGCGCGCCGGCGTGCCGTTCAACGGCGTCGGCGGTGGCGGGAGCGACCAGCAGCCGTTCTCGCGTCGCGGCGTGCCTGCGATCCTCGTGCTCTGGAGCGACTACATCCTGCACACGACGAAGGACACCGTCGAAAAGGTCGACCTCCGTCACCTGCAGCGCGCGGGCGACGTCGTCAGCGCGGTCGCGCTTGACCTCGCGCGAGGCGAGGGACCCTAGCCGCCCTAGCCGGTCGCTCGCACCGCCTGAACGGCCTGCTGGTACACGCTCTCGTGTTCCTGCGTCGTACCCACATCCTCGCGCAGGACGTCGACAAAGACGTCCACGACGAGCGGGCTCAGCTGCTTGCCGGCGACCGCGCACAGCTCCGCGAGCGCGAGCTCGCGTGACATCGCCGGCCGGTACGGCCGCGTCGAGGTCATCGCCTCGAACGCGTCGGCGGCGGCGATGATCTGCGCCGCGAGCGGGATCTCGCTCCCTGAGAGGCGGTTCGGGTAGCCCGTGCCGTCGTAGCGCTCGTGGTGCGCGAGAACGATCGGACGCACCTTCTCGAGGTTCGGCACGTGCGCGAGGAGGTTCGCGCCGATGAGCGGGTGCAGCCGCATCTCGGTCCACTCGTCGTCGGTCAGGCGGTCCGGCTTGCGCAGGATGCCGTCGGGCACGCCGATCTTGCCGATGTCGTGGAACAGCGCGCCGAGCTGGACCGCCGCGATCTCGTCGGGCCCGAGGCCCAGCCGCCTCGCGACGGCGACCGCGTGGAACATCGTCGCCGCTGAGTGGCCCTCGGTGTAGCGGTCCTTCGCCTCGAGCGAGCCGAGGAGCGCGCCGATGACGGAGAGGTGCGACTCCTCAAGACGCTGGTTCGTTCGCGCGAGCACCTCGTTCGTGACCTGAAGCTCGCTCACTCGAGCGCGCACTTCGGTCGACTTGCTCATGTACAGCTTGAACGAGTACCACGCGATGCCGAGCGGGAGCACGAAGACGAGGGCACCGAACAGGCCCATCGACTGGTACGCGAGCGCGAGCGCGGCGCCGTTGATCGCCGTCGCGATGTAGTTCACCGGCATCCAGCTGAAGTTCCGGTTCCAGGTCTCGATGAAGCGCGCGTTGCTCGTGAGCGCGATGACGAGCGAGGTCATGAACGAGCTCGACAGGAAGTAGACCGCGCCCGAGACCGCCACGGCCAGGATGGTCGGCACGACCGCGCCCGGCGGCACCTCCCCGCCGACGATCTGGTACGCCGTCGCCGCGGCGAACGTCGAGAGGCTCAGCTGGCCGAAGTTGAAGAGGACCTTGCGCACGGGCTTCGGCGATGGGGTGACCGCGTTCACGCCGACGACCACGAGGTTCGCCCACAGGGCGACGCTCACGCCGAAGAGCACGTACGCCGCGATCTTCACCGCGAACGCCACCGAGATCGCGCTCGAACGGAAGAGGCGGACCGGATTGCGCTGCGCGATGCCGGCGAGCGTCAGGAGGAAGACGAACATCACCGGGTCGAGTGACGAGGCTGGCTTGACGGAGAGAGAGTTGAGAACGAAACAGATCGTGCCTCCCAGCACCACCGTCCAGATGTAGAGAGCCGCGAAACGTGTCTTCGTCATCGTTCTCCTCCTCAGTCCAGGGGTCCCCAGCCCGGACCGCTGCTGCTCAATGGATCGAAGGTCGTCTCCCACGTGATGTCCTGCTGCGTGACGGAGTCCCAGGTGATGCCTTCCCAGGTGATGTCGTTCCACGAGATCGCATCCCAGGTGAGGTTGTCCCAAGTGATGTCGCTCCAGGTGAGCTGCGTCCAGGGGCGTCCCTTCGAGTCGACACCACCGTTGAACGTCGCGTCCTCCCAGGTGAGCGTGGTGCCGTAGATGAGCGGCAGCACCATCTGCGCGAAGCCGTCGGACACGCGCGAACGATCCTTCCAGCCGCCGTGATCAGTGGACGCGACCGCGGCGAGTGTGTCGAGCAGGCCGGCGCCGCGCGTGTACCGCGACCCGAAGGACAGCGGCGCCGCGGTCGACAGGAGGCGCTGCTTCACCTCACGCGGCGTGAGCGTCGGATCGCGCTCGAGAAGGAGCGCGACGGCCCCCGCGACCATCGGGGCAGCCATCGACGTACCTGAAAGCGTGAAGTACTCAGCGGTCGGCGAACCCGACGCGGTGACCTGGCGATCCGGCAGGAGCGCGTCGAGCGCACTACCCGGCGAGCGCAGGCTCACCATCCTGCGGCCAGGTGCGACGACGTCCGGCTTCGCGAGCGAGTCGTAGCGCGTCGGTCCGGCCGACGAAAAGGCCGCAACTGAGTCGTCGGCGAGCGTGCTCGTGCGGTTGTCGTCGGCGGCGCCGACCGTGATGACGAACGGGTCATCACCGGGGGCC
The DNA here is from genome assembly GCA_005887995.1 of Chloroflexota bacterium. Classification (GTDB taxonomy): domain Bacteria; phylum Chloroflexota; class Limnocylindria; order P2-11E; family P2-11E; genus CF-39. The sequence goes on along the minus strand of VBJD01000084.1, from coordinate 9,013 downwards.
GTGATCGTGCCCGCGCCCGGACCGCTGTTGCCCGCGGACACGACGACGCTGACGCCCGCGTACTGGAGCACTTCGACCGCCGCGCTGAGCGGGCTGAGCGTGTAGCTCGTCTGCTCCGGCGTGCCCAGTGAGAGGTTCGCGACGCGGATGTTGTAGCGAGCGCGATTGGAGAGGACCCACTGCAGACCCGCGAGGACGGTCGAGACGTTCGACGCGCCGCTCGCGTTGATCACTCGCACGTCGACGAGGTTCGCGCCCGGAGCGACGCCGGTGTAGGCGCCATCTGAGGCAGTGCCGTCGCCGGCGATGAGGCCTGCGACGTGCGTGCCGTGACCGCCGGGATCGCCGAGCGGCGTCGCCGACACGGTCGGCGACGCCGAGGTGAAGTCGATCGCCGCGACGATGCGTCCGGCGAGATCGCGATGCGCATAGATGCCGCTGTCGATCACCGCGACCGCGATGCCGCGGCCGGTGACGCCGTACTGCGACCACGTGGCCGGCGCCTTGACGGTGAGCGTCCCCGCGCCGGTGACGAGCGAAGCGCCGGTCTGCGGGTCGAACTTCGCGTTGAGCGCCGCGTCGGCGAAGATGTAGGCGACGTCGTCGTCGTTCGCGAGGGTGATCAGCCCGGAGCCACGGACCTTCGCCGACGCGCCGCCGATGATGCCCAGCGCGCGCCGCGGACTCCCGCCGGCCTCTTGGACGGCCTTGCCCGCACGATCGACGGATCTCGCCTTCTCACGGGCGTCGACGCGCTTGCGATCCGGGGCACCCTGCACGATGACGTCGAAGAGGGTCGTCGGGTGCGACTTCGCCTGAGCGAAGAGCGCGGGATCGATTCGCTGGAGCGCCTTCGCGGACGACGCGTCGGCGACCGGCGTCCACGTTGTCTCCGCGAGCGCGACGGCCACCACCACCGCGCACGCCCAGTGCATGACCCTACGGCTCGGACGAAGCCACCGATCCACGACCACGCTCCCCCAGTAATCACCCTGAAAAGGAATGCCCCTCTGGCGAGCGTTAGTAATGACCCATTCGCTGCTCCACGTGTATCAGCGGCAGATCGGAGATGCCCGTTTTGTGAGCGTCGTCCGTGTCTGATACGTCGCTGTGACGACCTGGTGCGCACTGCGTACGAGGGTGTACGGAACTCGCGGGGAGGCGTCGCGTACGTGGTGGGACTCCACACACTGACCGAAGCGGCGAACGTCGCGCTCGCGCTCTCGATCCTCGCCCTCACGGTCTCGAGCCTGCGCAGCGGCGGTCGACCGTCGCGCGGAAGGTCATGGCTCTTCTTCGCCGGCGCCTCGGTCACGCTCGTCGTACACGCGGTCCTCGACGCGCTCGAGATCGGCCGGGGCGACATCGCCGACGTCTTCCAAGTGGCGACCGCCGCGCTGCTCGGCACCGGCTTCGTCTACCTGTACGGCGCCGACCGAGATGAACTGCGGCGCCTCCAGGCCGCCGCCGAGCGCGATCCAATGACGCAGCTCTACAACGTCCGGACCTTCCGCGCGCTCGCGGAAGCGCGCATCGTCACCGCCGGTGAGCGCGCGCTGCTCGCGATCGCGGTGCTCGACCTCGATGGGTTCAAGCGCGTGAACGACACGCACGGGCACCCGGCCGGCGACCGCGCCCTCGGGCTCGTGGCGACCGCGGTGCGCGCGAGCCTCCGGGCGTCGGACATCGCGGCCCGCTACGGCGGCGACGAGTTCATCCTCCTGCTGAACGAATGCGACGACGCCGCGGCCGAGCGGATCGTGCAACGCATCCGCCGCACCGTCGCGGCGCTGTCCATGGGGATCGGCGAGCCGCTGTCCGTCTCGGCGGGTGTCGCGACGTATCCGTCGTTCGGCCCGAACCTCGACGAGCTCATAGCGCGCGCTGACGACGCGCTGCTCGACGCCAAGCGCGCCGGGAAGAACGACGTGCGGCACGCGCTCGCGCCGGAGCGCGCCTAGCCTCGCGCCGCGCGACCGTTAGACCGCGGCGGCGCGCTCCGCGATGGTCCTCGCGAGGGTCGCGCGCAGGTCATCCGCCGCGCCGCGCTCCATCTCGACGTCGGCGAGCGCGTTGTAGATGTTTCGCACCAGGCGGTGCGCTTCGGTGGGCGGACGGCCGATGCCGAGGAGCGTCTTATCGAGCTGGATGGTGTGCTGCCGAAGATGCTCCTCGAAGCGATGCAGACGGAAGCGCAGCGGCATCGCGCCGTCCCAGAACCACGCCGGCGCCTCGATCTGGTCGTCGGTGATGTCGCGCAGCTCTCGCAGGACGCGGATGTGGATCTCCGCGAAGGCGTTGCGGATGCCCTCGATGTCCGCGGTCGCGATCGACGCCGTCGCCTTGTCCCGGTCGGAGGCGATCGGCGCGCGGAATGCGTTCCACTCCTCGTCGCTCGGCTCGCTCGCGTTCCTCGCGAGAGCGCGCTCGAGACCCAGGCGCGTGACCGCGAGGAAGCCGTACTCCGCGCCGAGCATGTGCTTGCACACTTCTCGCACCGGCCATTCGCCCTCTGCTGAGACGCGATCGAGGTCGTCGGTCCGCACCGACGCGAGGACGCCGCTGAGGTCGCGATACGCCTGGTGGTACTGCGCGAGGATGCGCGCCGCCTGCGCGGGCTCCCGCTCGCGCGCGGCGGCGAGGCGGACCGCGAGATCGCGCAGCTCGTGGTGTGCCATGAGGAGCGCGAAGCGCAGACCCTCCTCGTCGTAGACGCCCCATTTCCACTCGCGGCCCATGTCGTCGTCCGAGAGCGCGATGGTCTTGCGGACGAGCGCCTCGACGGCCTGCGTGACCGTCGCGACTGGTGCCTTCGCGACGCTCACAGTGCGAGCTCCGGCACGCCGGTCACGGTCTCCGCGGCGACCGAATCGACGACCGCGTGGAGATGCCCGGTCTGTTTGTAGACCGCGAGCTGCCGATCGGCGCTCGTTCCCTCGCGGACGATCGTCTCGAGGTATGTGACCTCTCGGCGCGACCCGAGCACGTCGACGACGTCGTCGACGAATTCGAGCAGCTCGACCGCGAGATCACGCATCGAGACCTCTTGCTGCTTGCCAAAGTCGATGAGGCTCGCGTCCATCCCGCCCCGCATCGCGCGCCACTTGTTCTCCTGGATGAGACTCGGCGTGTACCGTCGAAAACCGATGTTCTGATCGCGGAGGATGAGAAGCTTCGCGCAGATCGCCTGGATGAGCGCAGCGATGCAGAGCGTCTCCTCGACGCGGGTCGATGCGTCGCAGACACGGAACTCGATGGTCGGGTAGAACGCGTGCGGCCGCAGGTCCCACCAGATCTTCTTCCCATCGTCGATGCACTTCGTCTTCACCAGGAGCTCGACGTAGTTCTCGAACTCGTCGTACGAGGTGAAGTCCGGTGGGATGCCGGTCCGCGGGAAGCGCGCCCAGATGATCTGCCGGTACGACTTGAGACCGGTCTGGCGCGCGAGCCAGAAGGGACTCGACGTGGAGATCGCGAGCAGGTGCGGCAGGAAGTAGCGCGCCTCGTTCATGATCTCGATGCGGCGCTCGCGGTCGGCGATGCCCACGTGGACGTGCAGGCCGAAGATGAGGAGCTCGCGGATGACGTCCTGCAGCTCCTCCTCGAGCACCTTGTAGCGCTCGTGCTCGGTGATCTGCTGGTCCTGCCAGTGGGAGAACGGATGCGTGCCCGCCGAGGCGATGCGCAAGCCGGCAGGGCGCAGCAGCGTCGCGAGCGTGCCGCGCAGCTGCAGCACCTCTTCCCGCGCTTCGCTGATGTCGGCGCAGATCTTCGTACCCACCTCGACGACCGACTGCATCATCTCGGGCTTCACGCGGTCGCCGAGGTGCGGCCGCGCCGCGGTGAGGAGTGTGTCGATGTGGCTCTTCAGCTGCCCCTCGCCGTCGACGATCTGGAACTCCTCTTCGATGCCGATCGTGAGACGCGGCACCTCGCGGATCCTCATGCGGTGCCGTCGATGACGTATGTCGGCACGACGCTGCCCGCGCCGGCAGTGACGTTGAGGAGCGCGCTCGAAGAGAGGCGCGTGAGTTGGCCGCCCACGATGCCCCAGAAGAGGTAGGGGTCACAGTCGATCGAAAGATCGAGGAAGTGCATGCGATCGAGCAACACCGGGAATGGCTCCTTCGGGACGGGGACCTTCTCCTGCACGACGTACGAGCTCGTGAGCGCGGTGAGCAGCGTCTGCTCCCACTCGTGCTGGTCCACCGTCCAGCCGAGGATGACACCCTTCCCGCCGTACTCGTCGTTGGGCTTGAGCACGAGGCGCTCACGCTCCTTGATGACGAACTCGGCGAGGTCGACCGTCTTCCCTTCGTACGTCGTGTGTCCTTCGCGCACTTTGCGAGTCCACGGGATGTGCTTCCCGATCGCGCGACGCTGCACCGGCGAGTAGAGCGATGCGTAGCGATCGTCGGACAGCAACGCGAGGCTCATCTTCTTGTGCAGCAGCTTGGCGCGCAGCGAGTTCACGACGGTCACATCGCCGGCGACGTACGCGTCGAGCAGCGGCCGCGCGATGTCGCGCTTGCCGAGCAGCTCCGAAAGCAGCACGCGACGGTACACGACATCGATCGCGACGTCGCCACGGCGCAGACGTCCGCGCCGATAGGTGAGGTCCTCGGGCGCGCAGATGATCGCGCGCAGCCCCTGCGCCTCGAAGAGACGCTGGAACATCTCGAACTCCGCGAGCGTCGGCAGCCCGCGCCAGTCGACGATCGCGATGGTGCGGAATCGTTTCCCGTGCGCGCGCCGCAGCACTGTGAGCTGCCGTCGCGCGGCGCGGAGCGGCCTGGCGCGGTAGCGCTTGCGGAACGCCTGCAGCACTGGGAGACGATCGAAGATCGCGACGAGCACGTCGTTGTACGCCATCCCCGCGGGCGACTCGGCGTTGTACTCGACGTAGCGGATGACGCCATCCGAGACGAAGCCGCGGACGCGCGACGACGTACCGCTCAGAAAATGGCGCGGTCGGGTCGTAGCGGATGGGCAGGATGTCCTTGCGACCGATGCAGATGCAACGCACGTAGTCCTGCCACCTGATGAACTCCTGCAGGATCATCGTCTTCGGCCGATGACCCGGCGCGAGTGCGCCGGACTGATCGAACGCCCACAGCAGTTCCTCTTTCGAATCGACCTTGTACACGTCCTTCCAGCCACCACCAGTGTTCGGCTTGAGGATCGCGGGCAGGCCGACGTACTTGAGGATCCCGTCCCAGTCGAGCGGGTACTGGAGGTTGCGCAGTGAACCCTCGCTGATGTCGGAGATGTACGACTTGTTCGGCAGCACGACGGTCTTCGGCACCGCGACGCCAAGCTTCCTCGCGAGCGTGCATTCGAAGAACTTCTCGTCGGCCTCCCACCAGAACGGGTCGTTCACGACGACGGTGCCGAGGAGCGCCGCGCTCTTGAGATGTGCGCGGTAGTACGGCACCTCGTGGCTGATGCGATCGACGATGACCGCGTAACGCGGTTCCTCGATCTCGTGCGCGCCACCGAACGTGGCCATCTCCGCACGCACGCCCTGCGATGCGCCCTTTCGGTTGACGGTGTCGATGAACGCCGGCGGGAAGGTGTTCTCGCGTCCGACCAGCATCCCCACGGTTTTCACAGAAAGACGTCCACCATCTCTTTCCAGTAGGGCCAGTCGTGGGCCCAGCCATCCCAGACATGCAGGCTTGCGGGAACGCCCTTCTCCTGCAGGACCGACGCGACGCGCCGCGACTCGTCGACGTGCGGATCGTCGTGCCCGGTCGCGATGACGATCTCCGTCTGGCGGAGCGGCGCGAGATAGCGCTCGTCATTCAGGTACGGGAGGAACGCGAGCGGATTCACGAAGTACGCGGCACCTTCACGTTTGCCGTCGAGCCAGCGCGCGCTGTCGTATGCGCCGGAGAGCCCGATCGCTTTGCGCGCGATGCCGGGTCGCCGCGTCGCGAACGCGAGCGCGTGGAACGCGCCAAATGACGCGCCGATAGTGACGAGGTAATCGACGCCATTCGAGGAGCGAATCGAGGGCAGGACCTCATCGACGAGGTAACCCTCGTACGCGATATGACGTGCGGCGCGCTCCTGCGCCGGTCGCTTCTTGTCGTAGAAGGACTCCGAGTCGACGGAGTCGACGCACCAAAGCTGCAGCCAGCCCTCGTCGATGCGATCCGCCATGTGCGCGACCATCCCGAAGTCTTCCCACTGGTAGAAGCGGCCCATCGAGGTCGGAAACACGAGCACCGGCGTGCCGCCCGACCCGAACACGAGGAGCTCCATGTCGCGACTCAGCGCGGGACTCCACCACTTGCGGTAGTCGCGGTTCAATCCCGCGAATCCCGCGGGCGACCGGGCGAGCCGGCCGAGCGGCTCTTCTCGATGAGCGACCAGGCGGTCTCCACGTCCCGCCAGCCGCCGAGCGTGACCTCAGGGTCGCTCTCGAGCGTCTTGTACGACCCGAAGAAGTTCTCGATCTCCCGCAGCCAGTGCCTCGGGAGATCGCCGAGCTTGTGGATCTCGTCGAACCGCGGGTCGCCGATCGGCACCGCGAGGATCTTCTCGTCCTTGCCCTTGCTGTCGGTCATGAGGAGCGTTCCGATCGGCCGCGCTGGCACGATGCATCCGGGGAACGTCGGCTCCTCGACCACGACGAGGGCGTCGAGCGGATCGCCGTCACCGGCCTGCGTGTCGACGATGAAACCGTAGTCGGCCGGGTAGTGGACGGAGGAGAACAGGACGCGGTCGAGACGGATGCGTCCCGTCTTCTTGTCGAGTTCGTATTTGGCGCGAGAGCCTCTCGGGATCTCGACGAAGATGTCGACGCTCTCTTGCGAATTCCTGCCCGGCATCGCTCCCCCTTCGCAGGAAGCGAGGATAGACGTTGATCTACTCAACCGCTCGTCGCGCGACTCTCGTCTTACGCGGCAGAAACGACGATCGTGACCTCGCCCTTCGGCGGATGGTCGGCGTAGTAGGCCGCGAGCTCCGTTGCAGTGCCACGTCGGAATTCCTCGTGGACCTTCGTAAGCTCGCGCGCGACGACGACGCGCGCGTGCGGGGCGACCGCGGCGAGATCCATCAGAAGATCGCCGACGCGATACGGGCTCTCGTAGAGGACCGCGGTGCGTCCTTCAGCGATGAGCCGCTCGAGCCGACGGCGGCGCGGGCCGCTCTTCTTCTCGACGAAACCGACGAACGTGAACTCGCGGGTCGGCAGGCCCGACGCGACGAGCGCGGCGATGGCTGCGGCCGGCCCGGGCACGGGCACGACATCGTGTCCGGCTCCGATCGCGGCCCGCACCAGCTGCTCCCCGGGGTCGGAGAGCCCGGGCGTGCCCGCATCTGTGACGAGCGCGACGTCCCAGCCCCGCCCCAGCTGCCCGACGAGCTCCGCGACCTTCCGCTTGTGATTGAACTCGTTGTATGAGGTGAGGTGCTTCGCGCGGATGTCGTAGCGGCGCAGGAGGATCTGCGTGTGGCGCGTGTCCTCGCAGGCGACCATGTGCACCTCCTGCAGCACGCGCAGCGCGCGCGGCGAGACGTCCTCGAGGTTGCCGATCGGCGTCGCGACGAGATAGAGCTTGCCCAACTAGACGGATTCGAGGACGCGATCCTCGATCTCGCCGACGAGGTCGCCGTACTTCGCCTTCGTGACGCGTTTGATCTCGACCCACTCCGGATCAGCGAGGTAGCGCCGCCACGCCTCTTCCTTCGTTGCGAGGTCCGGCCACGTCAAGAGGTAGACGAATTCGGTCCGCTCTCCTGTTCGCGACTCCCACATCGACACGATGTTGAAGCCGTACCGCTTCATGATCCTCATCGCGTGATCGCGGAAGCGCGCGTGGAACGCCGCCTTGTTGTGCTCGAAGATCTCGTAGATGCGCAACTGCTGGATCACACGCTATCCGCCGTGGGCCGGTGCGTCTGTGCGATGACGATGCCCGCGAGGACGAGGCCGCCGCCCAGCATCTGCGGCACCTGCAGCGACTGGCCGAGCAGCGCCCAGGCGATGACCGCGGCGATGAACGGCTCGGATGTCGCGACGATCGAGACGCGCGCAGCGGGGAGCAGTCGCAGTGCGATGAAGCCGAGAGTGAACGGGATGATCGCCGCGAGCACGACCACGCCCGCGACACGCGACCACACCTCTGCGCTCGTTGTCACCCACGGCAGCGTCCACACCGGCTGGAGGAGCTGCCAGGCGACGAGCGCGAAGCCAAAGCCGTAGACGGCGAGCGTCCACGCGGAGTACCGCGACGCAAGACGCTCGCCGAGGACGAAGTACGACGTGAAGAGGACCGCGTCCAGGGCCGCGATGAGCATGCCCTCGGTGTTCACCGCGCGCAGCGCCGCGTCGTACGCGCCCGACGCGAAGAAACAGCCTGCGAGCGCGAGGATGCCGGCGTACCAGAGTGCGGGTCCGACACGCCGTCCGCGAAGTCGTGCCCACAGGAGGACGAGGATGACCGCGGTGTACTCGACGACGAGCGCGACCGCGATGGGGATGCGCTGGATCGCCTCGTAATACAGCCACTGCACGCCGCCCATGCCGAAAATGCCGAACGCGGCGAACCAGACGATGTCCTCGCGGCGGATGCGCAGCTCGCGCGGGTGCCACGCCGCGACGATCGCGACGAAGATCGCGAATGCGAAGAGGACGCGCCACTCCGCAAGCACCCGCGGCGGGACACCAAGGTCGAATGCCGATTTCGCGATGCTGCCACCCAGGGCGAAGAACGCGGCGGAGCCGAGCGCGACCGCATACCCGGCCGCGTAGCCCGAGGGGTGCCTGTCGCTCAGTCGGCTTCCCAGTCACGCGGATACAGGAAGTCGTGCCCGACGGTGCGCAGCGAAACCTTTGCGATCAGCGGCATGACCCGCTTGTAGTGGCTGCGCCGCACGCGTTCGCGGATACCGTGCACGAGGCTCGCGTCGAACCCCGCCGCGATGAGGTCCGCCGGTCGCAGCCTGCGGTCGACGAGGTGATAGAGGATGAGGTCTGCCTGCGGGTAGGTGAAGCCGAGCT
>VBJD01000230.1 GCA_005887995.1 Chloroflexota bacterium | reverse complement strand
GGCGCGCGGCTCGAGCGAGGAGCGGTAGTACGCGTCGCCGCGACCGCGCACCTGGACGACGAGGTCGAAGATCCCGCGCGTCGCGGCATCTTCGATGAGGTCGTCGATGGCCTTCGCGGTCGTGATCTTGTCACGTACGACCCACAGCGCCTTCCTCATGAGTCCACGCCTAGCATGCGGGCATCACGGCCGACGTGCGACGCCTCCTTGACCTCCTGCCACAACCGGCCGATGAGGTAGTTCAGCTCGGAGGCCCATATCGGCCGTGGCTCGTGCGGTACGGCGGTCGTGCGGCCATCATCCGCGCGAGCGACCTCGAACGCTTGCGACGGCTTGGCTTTTCGGCTGATCTAGCGATGTCGTCGATCGAATGGCTGCACGACTTCCTGCGGGATCTATCCGGGACCGGTTTTGCCGCACCCGCGCCTGTCGACGACCTGCGCGGCACGAGCGTCGTGAGCGCGGATGGCGCGATCTGGGAGTTGCTGACGTTCGTGCCGGGCCGATCGGTTGACTGGGTGGAGTGTGCGATGCGCCGCGCCGGCGACCTTCTCGCGCGATTCCACGACGCCTCGCTCCGCACCCGGCCGCGGCCCCAGCGCCCAGGCGCCCTGCCGATGAGCGACTGCCGGCCCCTTGATCCACGCGCTGCGACCGCGCGGACGCAGCTCGAAGCTGAGCTCGCCGACATTCGGGCTGGGCTGAGCGGTGTCGTACATGGCGATGCAACGCAGGCCAACGTCGTGCTCGATGGCGATGACTATCGTCTCGTCGACTTCGCACTCGGATACGAGGAATCGCTCGTGTTCGATATCGCCGCGGCATTGTGGCGGAACGGCCGCGCCGACCCGAACTCAGTTACCTATGACCCGCGTCGCGTCGAGACGTTTGTCCGCGGTTACCACGACGTCCGCCGGCTCGACGCGAATGACGATCGTCGGATCGTCGCGTGCATGATGGCGCGAGGCCTTCAGCTCCAGCAGCGTCTCGAGCTGCGAGGCGGGGTGGATGACACGGTCATGCAGCGTTTGATGTCCATCGAACGACAGCAGTCCGATCTGCGCGAAGCCATCGCTTCCGCGATCTCCTAGAGAGCGCTGTAGTTCGCGAGCTCGATGCCGAGACGGTCGACCGCCGCGCGCACGCGCGGGTGGGTGAGCGTGTCGAGCTCGATGCCGCGGTCCTCCGCGTACGTCGATCCCTTGAGCAGCGCGGCGTCAGGGTCCGCGGGATGGCACATGAGCTCGATGACGCCGCCCTCCTCCGCGAGCCGCTCGAGGAGATCGAGCAGCGCATCGAGGTGGATCGCGCCGGTGTGCTGGAACTCGCGCACAAAGCGGTCCGGCGTGCGCACACCGGCGTCGCGAAATCGCGCGCGCTGGCGTCCGTCGTGCGTTCGCGCGGCGGCCCCGGTCTCCTTCGCGAGCGCGAGCAAGGCCTCTTCGAGCGCGGGCATGTCGTGCACCCAGTGATGCGTGTCGAGGTGGGTCGGCTCGCGTCCGATGAGCTCGCGCACCCTGCGGTACTGGGCGCGGTATTCGAGGAGCGCCTCGTCGGCCTTTGGTCGCCCAGTGCGTAGGAGATCGGAGACTCGCGGGAACCTGCCGTCCTCGCCAACGAGGGAGCGGACCTTGTCTGTGGGCGACAACGGCTTGCCGTAGGTCGCGACGAGGTGCGCGCCCACGTCGAGCGACCGAGTCGCGCGCGCCGCGCGTCCGGCGCCCTCGGTGTCGGGCGCGTTCGCCATCATCGTTGTCGCGGAGACGATCCCTTTCTGATGCGCGCGCACGATGCCGCTCGTGACCCCCGGCGTGTAACCGAAGTCGTCAGCGTTGACGATGAGTTTCAAGGGCCGCCCTCACGCTCCAGCCGTTGGCTTCGAGGCTGCGGCGCGCATCTCGCTCGTCAAGGCCAGTCACGTCGCGCACGATGCGGATCGCGCGATCGCGCAGCTTCGCGTTCGTCGCGCGCAGGTCGATCATGAGATCACCGCGCGTGCGGCCTGAGCGGATCATCGCCGCGGTCGTGAGCATGTTGAGCACGAGCTTCGTCGCGGTGCCGGCCTTCAGGCGGCTCGACCCCGCGAGCACCTCCGGCCCGACGTCAAGGGCGATGGCGATCTTCGACTCGCGCGCGAGCGGCGACGCGGCGTCGCAGGTGAGCGCGACGGTCGTCGCACCGACCTCGCGCGCCGTCTTGATCGCTTCGATGACGTACGTCGCGTACCCGCTCGCGGAGATCCCGACGGCGACGTCACCTGCGCGAACGTGGTCCCGCGCCGCGCGCTCGCCGGCGCGCGGGTCGTCCTCAGCGCCCTCGATCGCGTGCCGCAGCGCCTCGTCGCCGCCCGCGATGGTCGCCCGGACGAGCTCCTCGTCCACGCCAAAGGTCGGTGGCGCCTCGCTCGCGTCGAGCACGCCGAGCCGGCCGCTCGTGCCCGCGCCGAAGTAGCGCAGCCGCCCGCTTCTCGCGAACGCGGCGACGATCGCTTCGACCGCTTCCTCGATCTGCGGCAACGCGCGACGCACCGCGTCCGGCACGCCGCGGTCCTCGTCGTTCATGAGCTCGAGGATGTCGCGCGTCCCGAGCGACGCGAGCGCCGACGCGCGGGGGTTGCGCGCTTCTGTCGGCCTCACCGCGCGGTCCAGGCGAGCTCCATCGCGATGCGCGCCGCGCCCATCGCGGGCTCCT
>VBJD01000011.1 GCA_005887995.1 Chloroflexota bacterium | reverse complement strand
CGGGGCCGTGCCGCGCATGATGATCGACACGAGGAACAGGACGGACACGCTGAGCATGATCAGCGAGTGCAGCATCCCGGTCCGCTTCTCCTCGCCGAAGGTGTGCTGCCAGTCGGTGAAGCCGGACAGGATCGCGAGCAGCGATGAGATGAAGGCGACGACGAGGACGAAGTCCGCCGCACGGGTGAGGGTGAGGTCGCCCGTCACGGCGACGGCGACGTCGAGCGCGACCGCGGCCGTGTACGCGCCGATCGTGATGTCCGTGATCGCCGGATGGAGCGGATGCCCGAGCGGCCACGTGCCGTGCAGGAGCGTCTTGATCCAGCCGGTGCCGGGGATCTTGTAGAAACCGCCGACGATCGCCTCGAAGAACTTGGCGAATCCGTCGAGCCATTTCGCGTTCTTCGTCCAGATGTGGCCGGCGGTGTTCTTCGGGCTGCTCACAGGGTCGCATTTCAGCACGATGCGCGCCTGCGCGCGTGAAAGCCGTGCCGCTCGCCCAGCGGTCAGGCGCCGTGGCTCAGTCTTCTAGCAGCTCGTCCACCGCCGCGTACGGATCGAGCGCGCGATCGGCGACGCGGGCGACGGCGCGCTCGACGCGATCCTCGCCAACGCGGTCGCGCAGGCGGCGGACGAGCCCATCGCGGAGCAAGCTCTCGACCTCGCTGCGGGCGGCGTCGCGGCGACGCCGATCGCGCTCGCCGCTCTCGCCGGCCCATATCGCGTGACGCGCGATCGCGGAGACAAGATCGGGGACGCCTTCGCCCGTCGCGGCGACGGTCCGCAGGATGGGCGGCTTCCATTCGGTGCGCAGCTTGCCCAGGGTGAGCATCTGCGCGAGGTCACGGGCGGTCTCGTCCGCGCCCGGTCGGTCCGCCTTGTTCACGACAAGGATGTCGGCGATCTCAAGGACACCGGCCTTGATCGCCTGGATGTCGTCGCCGAGGCCCGGCACCGTGACGAGGCAGACCGTGTCGACGACGCGCACGACATCGACCTCCTCCTGTCCCACCCCGACCGTCTCGACGAGGACGACGCTGTACCCGATCGCGTCGAGCACGTTCACGACGCGCGCAGTCGTGCGCGCGAGTCCCCCGGCGTGACCGCGGCTCGCCATGCTGCGTATGAACAGGCCTTCGTCGAGCGCGCGTTCCTGCATGCGGATCCGGTCGCCAAGAAGCGCGCCGCCGCTGAACGGTGATGAGGGATCGACCGCCACGATGGCGACGCGTTCGCCTTGCTCGCGGTAGGCGCCGGCGAGTCGGTTGACGAGAGTGCTCTTCCCGCCGCCCGGCGGACCGGTGACGCCGACGATGCGCGCGCGACCGGTCTTCGGGTAGAGCTCGCGAAGGATGTCGGCGGCCCGCGGCTCGTCGTTCTCGACGGCGGACAGAACCCGCGCCAGGGCACGTTTGTCGCCCTCGCGCGCGCGCGCGAGGAGGTCGCCGGTCACGACCGTGCTCAAGCGGTCTGCGCCGCGAGATCGCGGGCGATGATGATCCGCTGCACCTCGCTTGTGCCCTCGCCGATCTCCATGAGGCGCGCGTCGCGCAGGTGCCGCTCCACCGGGTAGTCACGCAGGTAGCCGTAGCCGCCGAGCACCTGGAGGCTCTCGTTCGCGGCGCGGCTCGCGGCTTCGGAGGCGAACAGCTTCGCCTTCGACGCCGCGATGCTGAATGACTCGGCGCGGTCAGCGAGCCATGCGGCGCGGTGCACGAGCAGACGCGCCGCGTCAAGCTCGGTGCGCGCGAGCGCGAGCTTCCACTGGATCATCTCGAACTCGGCGATCGGCCGGCCGAACTGCTTGCGCTCCTTCGCGTATGCGGTCGCGGTCTCGAGCGATGCGCGGCCGAGCCCGACGGCGAGCGCGCCGATGCCGATCCGGCCGCGATCAAGGACCTTCTTCACGTCGTTGAACGCCTCGCCCTCCCCGCCGATGAGGTCCGGGGCGCCGACGCGCACGTCTTCCATCACGAGCTGCGAGGTGTCCGATGCGTGCAGGCCCATCTTTCGCTCGGTCTTGCCTGGGCGGAATCCGGCAGTGCCGCGCTGGACGCCGAACGCCGAGAGCTTGCGCGGCGCGCTCGCGACGTTCACGACGACGAAGCCCGCGAGCGCCGCGTTGGTGATGAACTGCTTCGTTCCGTTCAGCACGTAGCCCTCGCCGACGTTCTGCGCGCGGCTCTGCACGGCGATCGCATCGGAGCCGGAACCCGGCTCTGTGAGCGCCCACGCGCCGAGGTGCACTCCTCTGGCAAGCGGGGGCAGCCAGCGGCGCTTCTGCGTCTCGTTCGCCGCGACGAGCAGGTGGCCGATGCACAGACTGTTGTGCGCGGCGAGCGTCAGCGCGATCGAGCCGTCGCCTGCGCCGAGCTCCTCCATGACGAGCGCGACGGTGACCATGTCCAGGCCCGCGCCGCCGTACTGCGCGGGGACGGCGAGCCCGGTGAGGCCGAGCGACGCGAGCTCGGGCAGCAGCTCGAGCGGGAAGGTACCGGCCTCGTTCCACCGGTCAGCGTTGGGGACGATGCGCGTGCGGACGAAATCGCGGACGGTGTCTCGGACGAGCAGCTGGTCGTCGCGGTACCGGAACTCCACTAAGGGCGCTGCGCCGGGTACGCCGAGCGCACGCTGGCGTCGAGCTGCGGCATCAGCTCATCAACGAGCTTCTGGTCCGCCTCGAGCACGCCGCGGTCGATGTCCCAGGCCTTCTTCCGCGCGTCAGAAATGATGCTGCGTTTGTCCTGCGGGAGCTGCGCGAACGCGATGAGTCGCGCCTTCGTGAGCCGCTTGCGCTCTTCTGCGCTTTCGATGCGTGACAGCTCGCGCAGCTGCGGCGTGAGCGCGCCGACGCGCGCGATTTCGCTCGGCACCTGTGCGATCAATTCCAAGCGCTGCTTCCACCATTCGATGAGCTCGTTCTCGCTCTTGCCGCCGAGTGACGCGAGACCGACGTCGACGGGTCGCGTGTCCTTCTTCTTGCCGAATCCGAGGATCGCCATCCGCTGCCTCCTTCTTAGACCCCGACCCTTTTCTTCCCGACCGCCTCGTTCACGTACCGCACGATCTCTTCCAGGCTCGCTCCGGGTGGAAAGACACGCTCGACACCCACCTTCTTGAGGCCGGGTACGTCCGCCTCGGGGATGATGCCGCCGCCGAAGAGCAGCACGTCATCCATGCCCTTCTGCTTCATCAGCTCTGAGACACGCGGAAAGATGTAGTTGTGCGCGCCGGAGAGCAGGCTGATGCCCACGGCGTCAGCGTCCTCCTGCAGCGCCGTCTCGACGACCTGCTCCGGGGTCTGGTGCACGCCGGTGTAGATGACCTCCATGCCCGCGTCGCGGAGCGCGCGCGCGACGACCTTCGCGCCGCGGTCGTGACCGTCGAGGCCGGCCTTGGCGACGACGACGCGGATCGGTCGCTTCAATACGACGCTCCGAGGTCCTCGTGCAGGTGTTCCTCCCAGTGGAGGTACGAGTAGAACCCGACGATACCGAAGGTCTTCGGATCGAGGATCTGATCGTCGGGGATGCTCGCGATCGTCTCGCGCATGCGCTTCGCCGATGTGTCGAGCTCGTCCAGCATGGCCTCGGCACCGACGAGCTTGTGCGCCGCGACGGCCCGCTCGTTCTCCTTCTGGATGAGCTCGGCGTTCCACCGCTTCGTCGCGCCGCCGAGCTCGTTCACCGCCTGCTGGAGCCAGTTCGCAGCGTGCGCGCACATGTCGCGATACGACCAGCCCGAGGGCGTCGGGTCGAGCAGTCGTGCGCGCCCGACCTCACGGAGCCTGCCGCGGAACTCATTCCACACCGCGTCGTAGCGCGCGAGCACGTCGGCCTTGTTCTGCGGCATCCACGACTCGATCTCGGGCAGATGCTCGAAGAAGTGGCCATAGCTCTCGCCGGCAATGAGACGGATGGCCATGAAGTGGATGTCCTCGTCCGCCGGCAAGTTCTCCACGATCTTCACGAGCTTCGCGTACGCGTCGTCAAGCCGCTTGATCACCTCGGATGCCGGACGAGATGCCGACGCGGCCTGCTCGCGGTCGTTCTCCGCCTGCACGTCGGGGATCGGTCCGCGCTCCCCCTTGAGTCGGTACGGCAGCGATCGGTCCAGGCTCTCGAGCCAGTACGCGAGATGCGAGAGCATCGCTTTCGCGGTCCAGCCCGCGGACGTCGTGTCGCTCAACCGTCGCAGGCCGCTGCGCGCGACGGCGCGGCGGAACGGTCGCCAGCCTTCGCGCATCCGCTCGAGCAGCTGCGCGGGCCGCCTCGGCACCGCGGAGAAGAGCTCGGTGTGGTGCTCGCCGTAATGGCCATAGGAGTTGCCGGCCACGACCGCGATCGCCCAGCCGTCGCTCGCCTTGATCTGCTCCGGGGTGAGCTGGTCGACCTCTCTGACCAGGCGCGTGTGTGCGGCGTCGAGGTCGGCGAGGGTCTCGCGCCCGCTCTTCCCCTTCGCCGCTCCGACGAGCCGCGCGTTGATCTCGTCCGCGGTGCCGCCCGGATCGTTCGTCTCGCCGGTCGCGCGGAACCGGCCGAGACGCGTCGCTGCGAGGTCCTCCCAACCGGCCGCGTGCGCCGCGAGCTCGCGGTACGTCCAGCCCGTCGAGGTGCGCTCGTCGAGGACGGCCATGCCGAGCGACATGAGTGCGAGACGGAAGTTGATCCAGCCCGCGTTCACGGTCATCGCGAGGTCCTTCGCGGTCTTGATCGCCGCGCCGAGATCGCCGAAGTGATCCGGGTAGTGCTCGGTGGTGTTCCACTCGATGACCTTCTTCGCGAGCTCCGGGATCTCGCGTCCTTCGAGCGAACGCACGAGGGCGACGATCGCCTCGTGAGATCGTGCGAGCCGCGCCTTGAGGTCGTCGATCGGCGTGTCCTTCGTCTCGGCGCTCACCTTCGCGTTGAACGCATCGATGTCGGAGAGGTCCTCACGTTCGTACGTGTCCTTGCCGGTCGCGAGGACCGCCGCGACGCGCGGCGGCACCGTCTCCTCCCACGCCGCGAGGTGTGCGAGCACCTCCCGCAGCGTCATGCCCGACGGCAGCTTCTCGTCGTAGCGATCCGCCGGCAGCGGATCGAAGCTCGAGCGCGCCGACACGTAGAGGTGATCGATCCGCGGGAGGAGATCGCCGACCTTAGTAGTAGCCAGGGTCTCGGTAGACACCGAAGACCTCCTTCAGGACCTGCACCTGCTCCCCCACGCTCGCCTGCGCCCGCGCGCACTCGAGGAACGCAGGCATCAGCTCCGCTTTCTTGCTCGTCTTCGCGGCGGTCGCGGACTCGCGCAGCCGGGCCATGGCCTCCCGCCACCGGCCGGCGTCGCGGGTCCTCCGCACATCCGCAAGACGCGCCACCTGCTTCCTCTCTACCTCTGGATCGATCCGAAGGATCGGGACCCTGGCCTCTTCTGTAGTCGCATATGCATTGATGCCGACGATGAGCTTCTCCTTGCGCTCGACCTGTTCCTGGAAGCGGAATGACGCTTCAGTGATCTCGCGCTGCGGGTAGCCGCGTTCGACGGCCTGGACCATCCCACCCATGGCCTCGATCTCGCGCAGGTACTTCTCGAAGCCCTCCTCCATGCGACGGGTGAGGTGCTCGAGGTAGTACGAGCCGCCGAGCGGATCGACCGTGTCGGCCGCGCCGGTCTCGTGGGCGATGATCTGCTGCGTCCGCAGCGCGAGCGTCACCGCCTCCTCCGTCGGCAGCGCGTACGTCTCGTCGAGCGAGTTCGTGTGCAGCGACTGCGTCCCGCCGAGCACCGCGGCGAGCGCCTGCAGCGCGACGCGCACGACGTTGTTGTACGGCTGCTGCGCGGTGAGCGAGACGCCCGCGGTCTGCGCATGGGTGCGCAGCTGCAGCGCACGCTCGTTCGTCGGGTGGTAGCGCTGCTCGATCTCGCGCGCCCAGATGCGCCGCGCGGCGCGGAACTTCGCGATCTCCTCGAAGAAGTCGTTGTGCACGTCGAAGAAGAACGACATGCGCGGCACGAAATCGCTGGGGTCGAGCCCCGCCGCGACGCCCCACTTCACGTACTCGAGGCCGTCGATGAGCGTGAACGACAGCTCCTGCAGTGCCGTCGCGCCGGCCTCGCGCATGTGGTAGCCGGACACGCTGACGGCGTTCCACTTCGGCACCTCCCGCGCGCCAAAACGCAGCGAGTCGATGACGAGGTCCATCGCCGGACGCTCGGGGATGATCCACTCGCGCTGCGCGATGTACTCCTTGAGGCAGTCGTTCTGGATCGTCCCGCCGAGCGCGCTCAGCGGGTAGCCGCGCTTCTCCGCGGCGGCGAGGTACAGCGCCCAGACGATCGACGCAGGGCCGTTGATCGTCATCGAGGTCGTGATCTCGTCG
>VBJD01000083.1 GCA_005887995.1 Chloroflexota bacterium | reverse complement strand
AGACACTGTTCGTCGCCTCGAGCCGCGACGACGCTGCCCGCTACGACGGATTCGCGATCGACGTCGCGACGAATACCTGGCGTCCCGTCGGCACGCAACGCGGCCTCACGCGCGTCACCGACAGCGCCGCGGACGGGAGGCGCGTCGCGCTGACGCGCACGGTCGCGCGGGGCGACTCGAACGCCTCTGTCGTCGAGGGCGGTCGCGAGACCCTGCTCACCCCGCATGAAGGCCAGACCCAGTTCTTCGCGGTGCGCCTGGTCGACGGTGAGGTCTGGGCGATCGCTGACCAGGGCCGGGAGCTCCTCGGTCTCGCGCGCATCACCGCTCCGGGACGGGTCGAATACCTCGCCGCGCGCGACGACGCCGAGCTCGAGGGTCTGCGCATCAGCGACGACGGAAAACGCGTCGCGCTCGTCTGGAACGTCGGCGGTGTCAACGAGCTCGAGGTCATCGAGCGCGACGGCTGGAAGCGCCGGCGCGTCGACTTACCCTCCGAGCTCTGCACGACGCTGGTCTTCTCACACGATGGCCAGCGCGTTGCGTTGGCGTGCCACGGATCTGCATCGCCGGTCGACATCTGGGTCGGAGACGTCGGCCGGCCCTTGCGCCAGCTCACGTTCAGCCCCCACCCGGGCGTCGATCTGTCGAGGCTGGTGAGCCCGCGGCAGGAGCGCTTCGCCGCGCACGACGGCCTACCGCTCTCGGGCCTCCTCTACGTGCCGAATGGCTTCCCGGCGCCTGGTCCGTGTGTGCTGTCGTTCCACGGCGGCCCGGAGGGGCAGGAGCGGCCGCAGTTCAGCCGCATATACCAGGCGCTCCTCGCGAACGGCATCGCCGTCTTCGCGCCCAACGTGCGCGGCTCGACGGGCTTCGGCAAGTCCTTCATGCACCTCGACGACCGCGAGAAGCGGTTCGACGGCGTGCGCGACATCAAGGCGTGCGTCGACCACGTCATAGGCATCGGCGTCGCGGACCCGAAGCGCATCGGCATCACTGGCGGGTCGTACGGCGGCTACATGACGATGGCCGGCATCACCGAATTCCCCGACATGTTCGCGGCGGCGGTCTGCGTCTGCGGCATCGTGAACTTCCTCACGTTCTTCTCGCACACGCAGCCGTGGATGGCCGCGGTCTCGAAGTCCGAGTACGGCGATCCCGATACCGAGCGCGATCTCCTCGAACGCCTCTCGCCGATCAACAAGCTCGATCGCGTGCGGACGCCGCTGCTCGTCGAGCACGGCGCGAACGACACGAACGTGCCGCTCATCGAGGCGCAGCAGATGATCGATGAGCTGCGCAAGCGCAACGTCGAGGTCGAGGCGCTCATCTTCCCCGACGAGGGCCACGGCTTCACCAAGACCGCCAACCGCACTCGCGCCGCCATCGACGGGGTCCGCTGGTTCGCGACGCACCTGTGATCCGCGTCCTCGTCGTCGGCGGCACGATCTTCGTCGGACCGTCGGTCGTGCGACAGCTCGCGCAGGCCGGACACGACGTCGCGATCTTCCACCGCGGCGAGCACGAGACCGATCTGCCGCCGGACGTTCGTCACATCCACGGTGACCGCGACGCGATCGCGGATCACCGTGAGGCGATCGCCGAGTTCTCGCCGGAAGTCGTCGTTGACATGCGCGCGATGACCGAGGGCCAGGCGCGCGCGACGGCCGACGCGGTCCGCGGCATCGCAGGGCGCCTCGTCGTCGTGAGCAGCATGGATGTGTATCGCGCGTACGGCCGGCTTCACGGTACCGAACCCGGCCCGCCGCTCGAGCCGCCCTTCGACGAGGACTCGCCGCTGCGCGAGAGCCTCTACGTGTACCGCGAGCACACGCCCGCCGTCATCACGCAGCGGCCGGCGTGGATGGACGATTACGAAAAGATCCTCGTCGAGCGCGTCGCGATGCAGGATCGTGAACTCGCCGGCAGCGTCGTGCGCTTTCCGATGGTGCACGGCGAGCGCGACGGACAGCGCCGCTTCTACTGGCTCTGGAAGCGGATGAACGATCGGCGGCGCTTCATCCTCGTGAGCGACAAGAACGCCGCGTTCCAGTCGTCGCGCACGCACGTCGATAACGCGGCGCACGCCGTGGCGCTTGTGGCCACGGACGCGCGCGCCACAGGGCGCGTGTACAACGTCGGCGAGCCCGACGCCCTTCCGCTCTCCGAGTGGGCATCCCTCATCGCGCGCCAGGTGAGCTGGGGCGGACAGCTCGTCATCCGTCCGAATGACGACCTGCCGGCGCACCTGCGCGATGCGCGTCCGGACATGTGGGATCACCACCTCGTCGCGGACACATCGCGGATCCGTCGCGAGCTTGGCTACCGCGAGGTCGTCTCGCGAGAAGAAGGGCTGCGGCGCGCCCTGGAGTGGTATGCCGCCGAGCCCCCCGCCGACCCGAAGGCCGCGGGAAACCTCGATTACGAGGCCGAGGACGCCGCCCTTGTCACTATCCGCGCCTCCGCGGTGCCTTGAGGAAAGAGATGGGCGCCGCGTCGGAGGCCCTGCGCGGGGTGGTTGCCGCGCCGGCGATGCCGGCCTCGTTCGAGGCGCTCTTTCGAAGGGAGTACTCCCGCGTGGTCGCGATCGCTTACCGCGTCGTGCGCGATGTCGCTGAGGCGGAGGACGTCGCGCAGGACGTCTTCGTCTCCTTCTATCGCAAGCATCCCGCGGACGCGGGCTACGCGCCCGCGTGGCTCCACGCGGCTGCGGCGCACACCGCGCTGAACGTCATCCGTTCGCGTGAGCGGCGTGGCCGGCGCGAGACCGCGGATACCGTCGCGCGCGACGTGCCCGTCGATCCCGCGCAGCAGACCGAGGACGCCGAGACCCGCGCGGAAGTGCGTGGCGCGCTCGCGCGGATCGACGAGCGCGCGGCCGCGCTGCTCGCCCTGCGCTACAGCGGACTCTCATACGACGAGATCGCGGCGGCGCTCGGTCTCCGTCGTTCGAGCATCGGCACCATGCTCCGTCGCGCCGAGGACGCGTTTCGCAAGGAGGTCACGCGATGATGGACCCGAACATCGACCGGATCATGAACACGCCCGACGTACAGGTCGACACCGAGCGAGCGCTCTCGCGGATCCGCGAGCGTGTCGAGCGCGAGCGCATCGCCCCGGTCATCTCGGCGCCGCGCGCGCCGCGTGCGCCGGCGGTGTCGCTCTGGGTGAAGGGACTCGCGGCGGCCGCATCGGTGGCCATCATCGCCGTGCTCCTCACGGTGAGCGGCGTCGCGGAGACGATCCTCACGATCTTCGAGCCGAAGCAGGTCGTCGCGGTGCCGATCACCAGCAGCGACTTCAGCGGCGCGACCGGGTTCGCGCAGTACGGCACGCTGGTGTGGTCGACGCCCCCGCAACCCATTGACGTCCCCGACCTCGCGACCGCCGAGCGTGAGAGCGGCATGAAGGTGCTGCGAGCGACGCTTCCTGCCGGCGTGAACACGACGAAGGCACGCTACGGCGTGATGCCACGCACGACCGCGACGTTCACGTTCTCCGCCGAGCGCACGCGCGCGTCGGCCGCGCGTCTCCAACGCACGCCGCCGCCGATGCCCGCGAACATCGACGGCGCGAAGCTGTTCATCACCGGCGGCCCGGGGGTCGTGCAGTTCTACGGCGAGGCGACGGCGCCGGCCGGCGCCACGGGGGCAAATCCGCTGAGCGGCATGCCGATGCTCATCATCGCGCAGGGCAAGGGCCCGGTCGTGCAGAGCGACGGCGTCACGGTGGAGCAGCTGCAGCAATACCTGCTCGCGCAACCCGGCATCTCGCCGCAGCTCGCGGCGCAGATCAGAGCGATCAAGGATCCGTCGAGCACGCTGCCCATCCCGATCCCTGTCGACGTGGCGACGTCGAAGAACGTCACCGTGCAGGGCGTGCAGGGCGTTTTCGTCGGTGACTCGACCGGGCTCGGCAGCGCGGTCATCTGGTCGAAGGACGGGCTCGTGTACGGAGTCGCCGGAACGCTGACCGAGGCGCAGATCATGGCGGTGGCAAACTCGCTCCATTAGCGTGATCGACACACCGGCGATCGTCACGCGCGACCTGGCCAAGCGCTATGGCGCGCTACAGGCTCTCGCCGGTCTCAACATGACGATCCCGCGCGGCGCGATCTTCGGTTTCCTCGGGCCGAACGGCGCCGGCAAGACGACCTCCGTGAAACTGCTCCTCGGGCTCGCGCGCCCGACGTCCGGCAGCGCCGAGATCCTCGGCCAACCCATCGGCGAGCGCGCCTCGCGCCGCCGCGTCGGTTACCTGCCCGAGCTCTTCCGCTATCAGCCGTGGCTCACCGCGCGTGAGGTGCTGCTGCTCCACTGCGAGCTCGCCGGCGTCGACCGCGCGGCGTGGTCGCGCGAGATCGAGGACGCACTTGCCGTCGTCGGCCTTCAGGACCGCGGGTCATCGCGCGTCGGCACGTTCTCGAAGGGCATGCAGCAACGGCTCGGTCTCGGCGTCGCGCTGCTTGGCGACCCCGAGCTCGTGCTCCTCGACGAGCCGACGAGCGCCCTCGATCCGGTCGGGCGCCACGACGTCCGCGAGATCATCCGTGGCCTGCGTGACCGCGGCGTCACCGTGTTCCTCAATTCGCACCTGCTCTCCGAGGTCGAGCAGGTCTGCGATCGCGTCGCGGTCGTCGATCGCGGGAAGGTCATCGCCGAGGGGACGCTCGACGAGCTGCTGCGCAGCGACACCGTGCGCATGCGCGTCTCGGGTCTTCCGCGCGGCGCGAAGGACCAGCTCGCGCCGTTCGGCGCGATCGACGAGGACGGCGATTGGCTCGTCGTGCGCGGCGTCGACGCGGACCGCGTCCCAGACCTCGTCGCGCATGTCGTCGGACTGGGTGGACGCGTGCACGCGGTCGAGCCGCGGCATGAGACGCTCGAGGATCGCTTCCTCCGCCTGCTGAGCGGCGACTGATGCTCGTGCTCCTCATCGCCCGCCTCACCGTGCTCGAGCTGCTGCGCCGGCGCCTCTTCCTCGTCCTCATCGGCCTCACGCTCATCGTCGTCGCGCTCACGAGCTGGGGCATCGCGCAGGTGACGACGGTAGGCGGACGGCCGATGACCCGCGTCGAGCAGGTGACCGTCGTCTCGCAGCTGCTCATCCTCGTCGGCTTCATGTTCAGTTTCACGCTCTCGTTCTCCGCGGTGTTCGCGGGCGCGCCGTCGCTCTCCGGGGACCTCGAGTCGGGGACGGCGCTGGCGATCCTCGCGCGCCCGATCTCGCGCGCCGAGTTCGTCATCGGAAAGTGGCTCGGCGTCATCGCGACGATCCTCATCTACGCGCTGCCGACGACCGCGCTGCAGCTCTTCCTCGTCGACCGCATCGTGCAGTACGTCCCGCCACATCCGTTCGAGTTCGTCGGCTTCATGGTCATCGAAGGCATCGTGGTCCTCACGCTGGCCCTCGCGCTCTCGACACGACTCGCCGGCATGGTCGGCGGCGTCGTCGCGCTGATCCTCTGGGGCGTCGCGTGGATCGGCGGGATCGTCGGCGGCGTCGGCCTCGTGCTGAACAACGCGACCGCGACGCACATCGGCACCGCCACGCGGCTCATCCTGCCGACCGACGGCATGTGGCGTGGCGCGGTGTGGGCGCTTGAGCCCGCGACGATCATCGCGGCCATCCGCGCCTCCGGGCCCGCTGCCGCCGGCAACCCCTTCTTCGCGTCCGAGCCGCCCGACGCGCTGTATCTCGCGTGGACCGCGGCATGGATCGTCGCCTTTCTCGGCCTCGCGATATGGAGCTTCCAGCAGCGAGAGATCTGATAGGGCTATAACTCGCGCGTGAGTGGGGACGCCGCGTTCCGGCGGTGGGGTGGCTTTGCCGCCTATGGGGTTGCGCTCTTCTCGATCCTCTACGCGATCGTCTACCTCGGCTTCGTGCGGACCGACCCGACCAACGCGAGCGCGTCGGCGCTCGCGAACGCGCTCATCGCCGCGGGTGCGCTCTGCGCCGCGTTCGGCACCGGCGCCGTCGGCGCGTTCATCGGCGGCGCCCTCGGGGGTTGGATCAGCGCATTCGGCGTCGCGTACTCCCTCCTCTCGGCGACGCACGGCGTGTTCGCCGCCATCAGCGACGCACAGGGCTACGCCGACCTCGAGGTCTCGCCGACCGATCCACGCGGCTTCGCGACGTTCGCGCTCGCTGGCGTGTGGCTCATCGTCGCCGGCCGCGCGCTCGCGGCGCGGACCGACCTGCGACGGCTCTACGCCCAGCTCGCGATCGCCGCGGGCATCGATCTCGTGCTCCTCTTCATCGCCACGGTGATCGGCAGCACGCCGCTCATCCTCGTGTTCGGCGGCCTGGCGTCGGTCGTGCTCGGACCGATCTTCTGGGCGATGACCGGCAGGCTGCTCACCGCGCAGTAAGGGTCGTTCCGCCCTGCGGAGCGCCGATTCCGGCTTCACATCTCGTTCATGAACGCGGTGCGAGAATCAGAAGCATGAACACGATCAAGACCGTTGGTCTCCTCGCGGTCCTCACGCTCCTGCTCATCTTCGGCGCGCGGCTCTTCTTCGGAGAGTCCGCCGTACCGTTCGCGCTCGGCATCTCGCTCCTCATGAACTTCGGCGCCTGGTGGTTCAGCGACCGCATCGCGCTGTCGTTCGCGGGCGCGAAGCCGGTCACGCCAGAGGAGGCGCCTGAGCTGTACCGCATCGTCGGTCACGTCGCGCAGATCGCGGATGTGCCGCAGCCTCGCGTCTACGTTATCGACCAGCCTGCGCCGAACGCCTTCGCGACGGGCCGCGATCCGCAGCACGCCGTCGTCGCGGTGACACGCGGCATCACCGAGATCGCCAACGAGCGAGAGCTCACCGCGGTCCTCGCGCACGAACTCGGTCACGTGAAGAACCGCGACACGCTCGTCATGGCCGTCGTCGCGTCCATCGCTGGCGCGATCTCCTACCTCGCGCAGCTCGCCCAGTGGTCGCTCTGGTTCGGCGGCGGCGATCGCGACGACCGTGACTCGGGCCAGCTCGGCATGATCGGCATGATCCTCGGGATCATCCTGCTGCCCATCGCGGCGATGCTCGTCCAGCTCGCGATCTCGCGCTCGCGCGAGTACAGCGCGGATGACCAGAGCGCGGCGCTCACGCACGATCCGCTCGGCCTCGCGTCGGCGCTGCGCAAGCTCGAGTCGTACAGCCGCCAGGTGCCGCTGCCGGTGAACCCTGCGGTCGCGCCGCTGTTCATCGTCCAGCCGCTCCTGCCAGGCGGGCTCACGGGCCTCTTCTCGACGCACCCCCCGATCGCAGAGCGCATCGCACGTCTCGAGCGCATGGCGGGAACGGAGCTGCCGCAGAGCTTCCGCTAACGCGTCGTTGGCTGTGGCGCCTCATACACCCCGCGATCGGCGACGGGTGCGCCCTTGTCGTCGAGCACGGCGCGATCGCGCAGCGCCTCGCGCAGGGTGAGCGTGACCGGGAACAAGATGAGGTCGGCTTGTGCCGTGCCGGAGGTCGTCCGCTTTCGGACCGTGATGCGCACCGTGCTCGCGTCCTCTTGTATCTGTCGCTCGGCGACGTCGTCGAGGCGAGCGAGCGCGACGATCACGACGATCCTCCGCGGGTCGGCCGTCCTTTGGTAGCCCACGATCTGCGCCGTGCCCGCGAAGTTCAACGAGTCAAGGAACAGGAACAGCGTCAGGACGACGAGGCCCGCGACGGTGGCGCCGACGATGACTTGAGTTCGGCCCACGCGCTATTCGACGATGGTCGTCTTGCCGTTAGCGAGGATCGACCAGTGGGTCATGTCCTTGCCCGGCTTGGCGCCATGCCAATGCTTCGTGTTCGCCGGGATGAACGCGACGTCGCCCGCGGTCACGACGCGTTCCTCACGCTCGTCGGCCACGACACCCTCGCCCTCGGTGACGATGAGGATCTGATCGCAGGAGTGCATGTGCCAGCGATTCACCGCGCCGCTCTTGAAGTGGACCTCTGAGAGCCGCAGGTCTTTGCTGACGTCATCGCCGACCGCGGTCTGGTAGTCGACGTCGCCCTTGAAGATCGGATTCGCGCTGCGCTCGCGCCCGGAGTTGACGATCCGCTTCACGCGCATGCGGTGATTCTGTCGCACACTGCACGCCCATGCCCGCGCTGGTGCTGCTGCACGCCTTCCCTCTTGACCGCTCGATGTGGGAACGCGAGCTGCGCTCGCTTGCCGACGTGGCGAACCCGGTCATCGCGCCCTCGTTCCCCGGCTTCGGGCGGAGCGATCTGCCGAGCCGGCAGCCGACGGTGGATGACTACGCAGACGCGGTCATCGGCGCGATGGACGCGGCAGGGGTCGACCGCGCCGCGATCGCCGGACTCTCGATGGGCGGATACGTCGCCTTCGCGCTGTGGCGCCAGCACCGCAAACGCATCGAACGACTCGCGCTCATCGACACGAAGGCCGAGGCCGACACGCCCGAGGCAGCGCAGAACCGCCACCGCCTCGCGACGACGATCCGCGAGCACGGCGTCGAGGCGCTCCTCAAGACGCCGCCAAAGTGGCTGCGCGATGACTCGCCGCACTGGCCGGCACTGAAGGAGCTCATCCGCAAACAGAACAAGGAGGCCGTCGCGCAGGCGAGCATCGCGATGGCCGGTCGCGCCGACAGCACAAAAGACCTCGCGACGATCGACGTCCCGACCGCGGTCATCGTCGGCGAGGTCGACGCTATCACGCCGCTCGCGAACGCGAAGACGATCCACGAGGGCATCAAGGCCTCGACGCTCGCGGTCATCCCCGATGCCGGTCACATCGCGAACATCGAAGCGCCTGAGGCGTTCGAGAAGGCGATCCGCGATTGGCTGCGACGCCCGAGCTAGCGGAGCGCGTCCTGCGCCAGATCTGCGATATGTTCAGCACTGGCGACGCGAGCGCCGCGGATCGCGTGTTCGCGCCTGAGTACGTCGATCACCAGGGATTGCGTGGTGAGAAGATCCGCGGCCCCGCGGGCTTCCGCCGCGTCGTCGAGGCCGCGCGCTCCGCGTACGCGGCGCTCGACGTGCGTTTCGCGGACATGCAGACCGAGGGCGACAGGATCACCGCACGCTTTCACTGGCTCGGCACCGCGAAGGATGGCGGTCGCGCGACCGAACGCGAGACGGCGGAGGTGCTGCGCATCGCGGGCGGGCGCGTCGTCGAACACTGGGGCACACGTGTCTCCTAGCGCGAGCTATGGCTTGCGCGCGGCGATCACGAAGTGGCCGGTCCCAAACCGTAGCGCACCGTCGCGCTCGAGACGGCGTTGCAGGTCCATCAGAACGGACTCGTGCCGCTGGACCGAGAAACCCGGGACCTCCCAGGGGATCGCATGAAGCAAGTAAACGATCGCGCCGACGTCTCGGAAGGTCATCATGCCGCGCGACTCCTGCGAGAGCTCGATCGTCATTCCTGCCGCTCGAAGATCTGCGACGAAGTTCGCGAGCGTCACGTGAGGCCACTGCCCGCGCGTACCGAACGCCGCGCGCAGCGCTGAGAGATAGTCGCCGGCGACCTGCTGGGTCACGAACGCGCCGCCCGGTGTGAGAACTCGCGTGACCTCGCTCGGCGTATACGCCTCATGGCGCGAGATGACGACGTCGAACGAGGCATCAGCGAACGGCAGCACCGCACCGTTGTCGTCGGCCTCGTATGTCACGACGTCGACACCGAGCGGCGCGAGTCGGCCTCGCGCGACGCCGACGTTCGGCTCGTACGCCTCCGTCGCCACAACACGCGGCGGGAAGGCGTCTTGTAGCCGCGAAAGCACCTCGCCGCCGGCTGTGCCAAGGTCGAGAAGCGACCGCGCGCCCATAAGGCGCGAGCGGACGATGTCGAGGTACGACCACGGAAGCGGGTCCTCGATGGCGCGACCATCGATGTGCGAGAAGTCCCACCCCGAGAACGGCGTCCGCTCCTCCGCGAGCCAGGACTCGACGAGCTGCGCGCCCGTCACGCTAGAACGGTCCCGCGAGCTCCGGCGGCGCGAAGAGGTAGGTCGGGGACTGCCACCACTGCTCGATGTGCTCGCCGCGCGCCTGCCCGAACAAGGCGGCGATCGTGTCGGGCGGCTGCCCACCCGCCGCAGCGACGACGACGATCTGTCCGGAACGCAGGAAGCGCCCATAGCGCTCGCGCAGGTCCTTCGGCAGCCCGCGGCTGGGCAAGACGCGGGCGAGGAAGCGCGCCAGCATCGCGCGGAGACCCCGCCAGCGCCGCAGCGGAAGCCACGCGCGGTCGCCGGCGACGAGCTCGGCGCGCTGGAGGTCGTTCGCGACGACGGAGATGTCCTGCTCGCGCACGCCCGAGGCGAGGAGCAGCGTGATCGCCTGCACCGCGGCGTCGTCGTTCTCGAACGCGGCCGCCGTCACCATGCCACCCGCCATCGCTTCGAGGTAAGACGCCGTCGCCATCGCAAAAGAGACTAGCGTCACACCCGCCACGCGAGGATCGGGATGCGCATCTCCTCAGGGCTGAGGCCACCGTGCGAACCGCGATGGCGGAAGTCCTGACCGTCGACGCGCATGATGCGCGCCGCGCGATCGGTCGCGAGCATCGCGCAGACCTCTCCGACGCGCCGTTTCGCGAGCGACGTGTCGCCGCGGCCGCCGAAGAATCCCGCGTCGAGCAGCTCGTCGCGTGAGAGCAGGATGAACGTGTCCGGCCAGCGCGCCTCGATGTGATCGCGCACCGGGCCGGCGTGATCGGTGTGCAGGAACGCGAGGCGCGGCTCGCCGGCGATGGGATTGCGCAACAGCGACCGAAGCTCGTCGTCGCCGAGCAGGTCGACGATCCTGTCGGGATCGGTGAACGCGTGCCCGTGGTCGGCGGTGAGGATCATGAGCGTGTCGCCGGCGTTGCGATCGCCAACGGCGCGGGCAAGATTGAGGTCGAAGCTCGCTGCCTCGGCGGCCGCTTCAGCGCTCGCCGGACCGTAGAGATGCGAGCTCGTGTCGATGCCCGCCCAGTACGCGTAGATGTACGCCCCTTTTGAGCCGTGCGGCCTCGTCTCGACGAGTGCACGCACGAGCACGCCCATCGTCGTCGGTAGCTGGTAGCCGACGTACGTCGCCTCGCGCCCATGCATGCGCGTCATCGCCTCATTGCGGAAGACCTCCGGCTCGATCACGTACGTCGCGACACCGCGCTCGCGCAGGCGCCCGTGGATCGACGGCGCCTTCACGTACGCACGCGCGTCGATCCTCGGATCGTCGAAGTACGAGCCGCGGCGTTTGATCGCGGGTCCCCAACGCAGCATCTGGGTGACCTGCTCGAACTCGTCGAGCCAGACGAAATACGCCATGTTTCCGTGCTCCTGCGGGGTGCGTGCCGTGTGGAGCGTCGTGATGGCGGCCGCCGTCGTCGACGGGAACACCGTCGTCGCCTCCATCAGTTGCGCAGCGTCGCGCGCGCGCGCACGTTCGATGAGGTGCCCGATGAATGGCGTGACGCCATCCGCGCAGAAACGCTCCATCTGCGACCAGCCGAGACCGTCGGCGAGCACGACGACGATCTGACGGGCTCCATCGAGGAGCGACGGATCGAGGTCGGTCAGCGGCGGCGGATCGTCCGAGGTGCGCACACCGAAAGCGTCGAGCACGGTCGCGGGCACGCCGAGGAGACCTCGTCCTGTGTAATCCGGCGCGACCGCGCCCACCGCGCGGAGCTGCTCGTCGAGCGTGCGCAGCATCGGTGGACGATACTGCGCCGCGAACCGAGGTCGGGTTCGTCGACGCCCGTGCCGCTCTAGACGCTCTCGGCGGAGTCCTCGACAGTCACGTCGGTCGCACCGGCGCGCTCGAGGATGGCGCGGGTCTGTTCAGCACCGTCGAGCGTGTCGCATACGACAGTCACGAGCACGTCTCCGCTCGCGACCTCATCCTCGCGCTCGGCCGCCTCAGCCTGCTTGAACAAACGCGCGCGCCCGGCGAGCCAGCCGATGAACGCCAGTCCGATGACGATCGCGAACGCGCCGAGCGCAGCTGACACCGCGTTCTGCCGCACCGGCTCGCCGCCGGCGATCAGGAAGAGGACGACGATGAGGACGCCGACGATCGCGCCGACGATCGCGCCCTGCGGGCTGTACGACCCCGCGACTTCGCGTGCCTGTCGCACGTTGCCGGCGATGAAGCCGATGCGATCCGGTGGCATGCCGGCGCGCTCGAGGCGCTGCACGGCGCTGCGCGCGGCGTCCTGACTCCGGAACGCACCGGTGATCGTTCGACCCGTCGCCACCGTCTTCGCGTCGTTCGTGACCGTCTTGTCCATGCGAGCGGATGACCGCAGGAACGGTGCCGAGGCGGTTAGGCGGGCGAGACCACCCGACCGCGGAGCGCCCTCAGCTCTCTGGCGAGTGCAGCCTCATCCCCGAGCGGTGCGCTGCATGACGTGCCGACGCAGATGTACGCCGCCGTGCGCTCGGGCGGGAAGCCGCGCTCGGCGATCAGCGATGCGCGCGTGTTCGGGTCGAGGTGCAGCAACGCGATATCGGGGTCGTCCACGGCGCGCGCGGCTCGCCAGAGACGCTCGGCGGCCGCGTCGCCCATCCGGCCGACGACGACGACCGACACTGGATCACGCAGCGCGCGCGCGACCGTGTTCGCGTACGAGGCCGCGAACTGGCCCCAGGCGCGGTACTCGCCGACGAACGAACGGAGGGTGCGCAGCGCGATGTCCCGCCATTCCTCGTCCGCACTGACCGCAGCGAGGCGGAGCAGCGCCGACGCGGCTGTGGCGTTCTCCTCGAGCGGCCGCTCGCGCCGCGCGAGGCGACCCAGCTCGTCTCCCGCGGGCCGGTCGTGGAAGCCGCCGTGGTCGCGGTCCTCGAGCCGCTCGCGCATCCGTCGCGCGAGCGCGACCGCATCGTCGACCTGGCCCGCCGCTGCGAACAGCGCGACGACCGTCGCGGCGTCGCCGAGGAGGTCGGGCTGACGCGGTCCGTCGCCGGCGTCATAACGGTAGATAGCGCCGGTCGCGTCGATGAAGCGCTTGCGGATCGCCGCGATGGCGTCCCAGCCACGCATCGCGATCGCGCGGTCGCCGAGCACCGTGCCCGCGCGCACGTAGGCGCCGGCAGCGAGCGCGTTCCACGACGTGTACAGCGTGCGATCGACGAATGGCGCTCCGTGACGCGCGCGCTCCGCGGCATCGAGCCCGTAGTAGTGCTCGTCGGCGTCCTGCGATCCGCTCCAGAGCCCGCTCTCCGGTTGGAACAGCGACGCGTCCATCCAACGGATGACGTCGCGGACGATGCGGTCGTATCCGGCGTCGGCGAACGTCGCGTGCGCGTCGGCGTAGATCGCGAGCAGCTCCGCGTTGTCCTCGAGCATCTTCTCGAAGTGCGGTTCCGACCAGTCGCGTCGCGTCGCGTATCTGAAGAAGCCGCCCTCGACGTGGTCGTACATGCCGCCGCGCGACATCGCGTCGAGCGTCCTCTTCAGCATCGTCGCGAGCTCGGGCGAGCTGTGACGACGGTACTCGTCGAGCAGGAAGCGCAGGACGTTCACCTGCGGGAACTTCGGTTCGCGGCCGAAGCCGCCGTGCTCGGGGTCGTACTGCCCGCGGATAAGCGCGCCGACCATGTCGACGATCTCCGGCGATATGTCCCCAGGCTTTGGCGCGCGCGCGACCGCCTCCTGAGCGCGGCTGTCGTCGACGCGTCGCTTGATGTCGTCGCGCTTGAGTCGCCAGAGATCCGAGACGGTGATGACCGTGCCGTACATCGTCTCGGGGTCGAGGTACGTCCCGCCGTGCACGATCTCGCCGTCGGGCGTCAGGAACGCGGTCGAGGGCCAGCCGCCCATGTTGTAGCGGCGGTTGACGTCGGGGCGCTCGTCGTTGTCGACGCGGATCGGGACGTAGCGGTCGTTGATCTCGCGGATGATGTCGGGATTGCTGTAGCTCGTCTCGTCCATCACGTGGCACCAGTGGCACCACACCGCAGAGATCCCGAGAAGGATCGGGACGTCGCGTTCGCGCGCTTCG
Organism: Chloroflexota bacterium; assembly: GCA_005887995.1. GTDB lineage: Bacteria > Chloroflexota > Limnocylindria > P2-11E > P2-11E > CF-39. The sequence goes on along the minus strand of VBJD01000083.1, from coordinate 9,650 downwards.
GCGAACGCCCCATCACCCCACTCGCGCCAGCGGATCTCGCTCGCGCGGTTCGGTCGTGGTGAGAAGCGGAATGGGCTCATATCCGCGCCGGTATCTCGTCCAGCTCGATCTTGTTCCCGAACGGATCGAACACGTAGCAACGACGCCAACCCGGTATCGGATCGGCCTCCTCGAAGCGCGCGCCATGCAAGGTGAGCTTCTGGCGCATGGCGTCGAGGTCGGCGACGCGCAGGGCAAAGTGCCGCCGCTTGTGCAGCGCAAGGTCGGACTGTGCGGAAAGATGCACCTGGCCGTCACCTGCCGCATACCAGATACCGTGTCGATCGGAGAGGCTCTCGGGCCGCTCGATCTCGGCCAGGCCGAGCGCGTTTTCATAGAACGCTCGCGCTTTCGCTTCCTCGCCCGGCGGATAGAACACCTGCGCGTGGTGGAGCGAAATGTGCATGAAATCGAGTGTATTTGCCGTACACTTCCATCAGACGACCAGGAGGTGCGCAGTGGCGATCGAGCAGCAAGAGACCGGTACGGCGGCGAACGCGCCCGTCGTCTCGATGACCGCCCGCGCGACCGACAAGCTCAAGGAAGTCATCGCCAAGCAGGGCCGCGACGACCTCGCCCTGCGCGTCTATGTCACGCCGGGGGGTTGCAGCGGATTCTCGTACGGCATGACGTTCGCCGAGGGCAAGGAAGAGGACGACACGCTCATCGAGCAGGACGGCGTTCGGATCGTCGTCGACCCGATGAGCGCGATGTACATCAAGGGCTCAGAGATCGACTTCGTCGACGCCCTCATGGGCGGGGGCTTCGCGCTCCGCAACCCGAACGCGGTCTCGAGCTGCGGCTGCGGTCAATCCTTCCGCACCGCCGACCAGTCCGGCACCGCAAAGGCCTGCTCGCACTAGCGTTTTTCTTACAGGTACGTCGCGCATAGCACTCGGCTGAGCACGATCGCGCCATCCCGGGCGACATTTACCCCGTGAAACGCTCATTGATCGTCGTCGACATGATCCACGACTTCGCCGATCCCTCCGGCGCTCTTTACTGCGGCCCGTCCATGCCCGCGGTCATCGACGTCTGTAAGCGTGAGATCGCGCGCGCGCGCCGCGCGGGCGAGCCGGTCGTCTACCTCACCGACGACCACCTGCCCGATGACGCGGAGTTCAAGATGTTCCCGCCGCATGCGATCCACGGCACCAAAGGCGCGCAGGTCATCCCCGCGCTCGCACCGGCGGCCGGTGATGTCGTGATCCCGAAGCGGCGCTACTCCGGCTTCTTCGGCACCGACCTCGACATCACGCTCCGCGAGCGAGCCATCGACACGCTGCGGGTCGTCGGCGACTGCACGAACATCTGCGTCCTCTACACCGCGGCCGATGCGCGCAACCTCGGGTACGCGGTCGAGATCGTGCGAGACGGCGTCACCTCGTTCGACCTCGAGGCGCACTCCGACGCGCTGCGCGAGCTCGAGAAGACGCTGGGCGCGACGCTCGTCTAGCGAGCCCGGCACGCCGCGTATTACGTTCGCGAGAGCCGATCCTCGAGCTGGTCGGCGAAGCTGACGAATTCCTTCTCCAGCTCGTCGGGAGTGAAGCCGTGCTCCGGCGCTCGGCGCCGGATGACCTCTCGGGCGACGCGCACTGCGATCACAACGAGGCCGCGTTCGACGATGTGCGGGATGTGGTGCCCATCGGACACGCCGCGGACCGCCTGCGCCAGCGCATCGATATGGGCCGAGCGCTCGAGGCCATCGGGCATCTTCATCGCCTCGAACGCGCGCGGGAGCGTGTCCTTGATGCCCGCCGTATACGCGTGTGCCCGTTCGCGAGTGAGGCCGAACCGACCCGCCGCGTGCACGGCCTCGTCGACCACGCGATCGATGACCCCGTTCGCGGCGGGCTCGCAGATCGCGACGAGGGCGGCCCGACGCGCCAGGACTGGGTCCGCGCCGGCCACTAGGCGGACGTCTGCTCGAGCTGCATCTGCGTCCCCTCCCCGCCGTTCGTCGCGCGGGAGTGTAGGCCGGTATGGCGCTTAGACCGACTCCTTGGCGCGTGCGCTCTCCGCGATGGTCGCACCGATCGGGCCGGTCCGCAGCACGAGCCAGAAGTACTGAGCGAACGGTCCGATGAGCGCCACCTCCTCCGCGCTGAAAGGGCGCTCGCGACGGAGCACGACGAGCGCGCCGCGCACCTCCTGCCCCGCCACGGATATCGGCACGAGCACGGCCGATCGCAGGTCTCTGCTGAAGCGTTGCTCTTCCGGCAGGACGTCGATGGTGCGGGGGGCGACGGCGCGCATGACGTCACGCGCGAGCGGGGCGATGCGATCCGGATAGACGTGACCGGTCCCGCGCGATGATGCGACGAGCCGCGCGTCACCGGCCGCGTTGAGGAACAGCAGCGCGCGATCAGCCTGCGCCACATGGAGGAGTCCGTCGAGGAAGGCATCAACGAGCTCGCCGCGATCGATCCCGGAGAACGCTCGTACGGCCTCCGCGATCGCTTGCACGCGCCGCCTGCGCGGATCGAGGCGCATGCCGACGATCCGCAGCGCGCCCGCGCTGAATCCGAGCAGAAGGATGAGCACGGCGCCCGCGCCCTGACCGAGCAGGACGACGGGCTCCCCGATCGCGTGACCGGTGACCGCCCAGAGCGCGTAGGTGAGCGCGACACTCAGCACCGCGCCCACTAGCCCCGCCTCCGGCCCGAGCAGCCCGCCGATGATCACCACTGGCACCGCGGAGAACACGCCGGCAGACGCGCCAAGGACGGGCTCTACCAGGAGGAACACGCCGACGTACGCCACGAGCGCGATCGCCATCACGACCGCGGCGTGACGGAGGTGCCGCACGTCGGGGATACGTGGCAGCGTGATGTTGGACGGCTGCGGCGCTGGTCCCGAGTGTCGGGGCTTCATCGAGGCAAGGATCTCGTGCATCGGCGCGTCCTTCGAGACGAACACATGTGCGCCTGCCGCGAGGGCGCGCTCGCGCGCCGTAGTGTCGAGACTGAACATCACGATCCGCGCGCCGGGCGTCTCCGCGCGGAACGATGGCAGCGCGTCGATGCCGGTACGGACCGGCATCTCGTTGTCGAGCACGATCAGGTCGGGCTGGTGCCGGCGCGCGAGGCGGAGTCCTTCCGTCGCATCCGCGGCCTCGCCAACGAGCTCGAGCGTGTCCTCCCCTTTGATCAGGGACTTGAGTCCCTCGCGTACCGCGAGGTGATCGTCGACGATGAGCACGCGCGCTTTCGCCCCCTGGAGATTCACGGCGCGCAGGTGCATCTGCTCGAGTAGCGCGCGATCGAGCGCCGTGGTCGAGACGGAGCCCTGCGCGAGCAGCACGTCGCCGAGCCGCTTCTGCTCGCCGCGCTCGACCGACTCTCGCTGCTCAGTGAGAGCGTTCTCGAGGACGGCCGGCTCGACCGCGCCGGCATCCAGGAGGAACACGCCGAGCGCCGGCGCGTCCGGCCGCGCGGGAAGGAGCCGGCGAAGGCCCTCGGTCAGCTCGAGCGGACCGAACGGCTTACCCACGAACGCGTCGGCGCCGGCGGCCTCGGCGCGGCGCCGCTCGGCGGGGTCGTCGTGCGCCGTGAGGATGACGATCGGGATGCGCGCCGTCGCGGGATCGGCCTTGAGCTCGGCGCACACGGCGAGACCGTCAGGCCCGGTGTCGCCAAAGTTGACGTCGAGGACGGCCAGGTCCGGTGGAGGAATCGCCCTGGCCGCGGCCAGAGCAGCCTCGGCGGTCGCTGCCTCGACGACCTCCCAGCCCTGGCTGTGCAGCGTGATCCGCACGAGTGCGCGCAGCGACGCGGAGTCGTCTGCGACGAGCACCGTGATCGGACGCGGAGCTGCGCTCCCCAACTCCACCGTCAAGCCAGTTTGAACGAGTGCGGGGATTTTGGCTCCGCTGTACTCTCACCCGTACGCGTATGGCGGAGAGTACGGGCAGCCTCCGACCCGTCCCGGCGATCGACAAGGCAGCGCGGGTCTTGCGCGCGCTCGCCGAGGGCGGTCGGCCACAGGGGATCAGCGAGCTCGCGCGAGCCCTGGGCGTCTCCAAGGGCACGCTGCGCGACGTCCTCCTGACCCTCGACGCCTACGGCCTGGTCGTCCGTGACCCCGACACGCGCTTCCGGCTGGGTCCCGAGCTGCGCGCGCTCGCGGACGCGAGCACCCCCGACCTGCGCGCGATCGCGCAGCCGTACCTCGCCTCGCTCATGGAGCAATTCGGCGAGACCGCGATCCTCGGCGTCGTGCACGACGGCCGGCTCGAGATCGCCGCGCGCGCAGAGCCCGCGACCGACCTGCACATGACCGCGCCACTCGGACGACGCCTGCCGCTTGAGGAGGGCGCGCACGGCAAGGTGATCACGAAGGGCGACGCGATCGGCTACGACGACGAGGAGCTCTTCCCCGGCGTTCGCGCCGCCGCCGCGCCGGTCGTCGACGCACGCGGACGGAAGATCGCGTTCGTCATGGTCGTCGGATTTCGGCAGCGCATCGATCTGCGCACGCTGAAGCGGATCGGCGAGCGCTGCGCGACTGCCGCACACGCGCTCTCACGGCGCATGGGCGCGAAGAGCGACGGGGCGCACACGTGACCGACACGAAGACGATGCTCACGCTGCGAGTGAACGGCGATCCGCACACCTTCGCCGCGGAGCCGCATCACACGCTCCTCGAGGTGCTTCGCGAGGAGTTGGATCTCACGGGTACGAAGCACGGTTGCGAGCTCGGCGAGTGTGGCGCATGCACGGTCCTCGCCGACGGCGTGCCGATCCTGTCCTGTCTCACCTTGCCGCAGCAGGTCGCGCATGCGGACATCACGACCGTGGAAGGGCTCGCGAAGGGGCCCCAGCTGCACCCGCTGCAGACCGCGTTCGCCGAAGAGGGCGCGGCGCAGTGCGGCTATTGCACGCCGGGGATCCTGCTGTCGGCGAAGGCGCTTCTCGACGCGAACCCGCGGCCAACGCGCGACGAGATCGCCCAAGCGATCAGCGGCAACCTCTGCCGCTGCACCGGCTACACCGCGATCTACGAGGCGATCGAGAAAGCGGCGGAGATGAGCGCGAAAGCTGCCCAGCGTGTCTGAGCTCAGCATCCTCGGGCGGCGGCTGCCGAAGGTGAACGCATGGGCGCACCTCACCGGCAGCGCCCGCTACGCCGACGACATCCGTCTCCCGCGCATGTTGTATGGACGGCTCCTGCGCTCGACCCGGCCTCACGCGCTCATCAAGCGGATCGACATCTCGCGCGCGCTCGCGTATCCCGGCGTCGTCGCGGTCGTCACCGGTGCGGACATGCCCGAGAAGATGGGGATCATGCCGTCGACGCAGGACGAGACCGCGCTCGCCGTCGACAAGGTGCGCTACGTCGGCGAGCCCGTGGCGGGCGTGGCCGCGCTCGACGAGGACGCCGCGTACGAGGCGCTCTCGCTCATCGATGTCGAGTACGAGGACCTCGAGCCCATCTTCACCATCGAGGAGGCACTAGACCGCGACGACGTGAAGATCCACGACACGTCGAAGCGCGCGAACGTCTTCAAAGAGGTGCACCTCTCGTTCGGCGACGTCGAGGGCGGCTTCGCGAAGGCCGACCACGTGCGCGAGGACTGGTTCTTCTTCGAGGGGAACACCCACGCCCCGATCGAATCGCACTCCGCGGTCGCGTCGTACGACGCCGACGGCAAGTTGACGCTCTGGACGAGCACGCAGGTGCCGCACTACTTGCATCGCGAGATGGAGAAAGTGCTCGGCCTTCCGCGCACGCGCATCCGCGTCATCGCGACGCCGAACGGTGGCGCGTTCGGCGGCAAGAGCGATCCGTTCGGTCACGAGTTCGCGGCGGCGTTGCTGTCCATGCGAACAAAGCGACCGGTGAAGATCACGCTCGACCGTGAGGAGGTCTTCTACGCGCACCGCGGCCGCCACCCGGTGAAGATGCGCATCAAGACCGGGGTGAAGAAGGACGGCGAGATCACCGCCGTCGAGTTCCAGAGCTACCTGGATGGCGGCGCGTACGCCTCGTACGGCATCGCGACGACCTACTACACCGGCGCACTGCTGACGGTCACCTACCGCGTACCGGCGTACAAGTTCGATGGCGTGCGGGTGTACACGAACAAGCCGCCGTGCGGTCCGAAGCGCGGCCACGGCACGACGCAGCCGCGCTACGCGTTCGAGTGTCAGCTCGACAAGATCGCTATGGACCTCGGCCTCGATCCGATCGAGTACCGACTGCGCATCCTGCAGCCCGCGAACTCGCGCACGGTCAACGAGCTGCGCGTCACGTCGATGGGGCTCGGCGAGTGCCTTCGCGCGTTGCGCGACCGCACCTCGTGGGAGCGCAAGCGCTCGGAGCGCACGAAGGGCAAGGGCATCGGGGTCGCGGGCAGCGCGTACATCAGTGGCGCGGGGCTGCCGATCTACTGGAACGACATGCCGCACTCCGGCGCCGAGATCCGCATCGACCGCGGCGGCGGCGTGACCGTCATGTGCGGGACCAGCGAGATCGGTCAGGGCTCCGACAACCTGCTTGCGGCGATCGCCGCTGAGGCACTCGGCGTCTACCCCGAGGACGTGCACGTCGTCTCCGGCGACACAAGCCTCACACCGGTCGACCTCGGGTCGTACTCGAGCCGCGTGACGATGATGGCGGGCAACGCGACGAAGAACGCCGGACTGAAGTTGCGCGAGCAGCTGGTGACCGTCGCGGCGGAGAAGCTCGGTATCCCCGCCGATCGCGTGAACCTCGCGTACCGCAAGGTCTACGACCTGAAGGACCCCGAGCGGTCGATGAGCTTCGTCGAGGCCGCGAACCTCGCGGAGGCGAAATACGGGACGCTCGTCGGCGCCGGTTCGTACAGGCCGCCGGCCGGCATCGGCGGGAACTACAAAGGCGCGGGCGTGGGTCCGACGCCCGCGTACTCGTACCAGGCGGCCGTCGCCGAGGTGACGGTGGATCTGGAGACCGGCCAGCTCACTGTCGACAAGATCACGACCGCGCACGACTGTGGCCGCGCCCTAAATCCTGTGAACGTCGAGGGACAGGTCGAGGGATCGGCGTACATGGGCTACGGCGAGATCGTCGTCGAGGAGCAGATCTTCCGCGGCGGACTGCACAAGAAACCCAGCCTTCTCGACTACAAGCTGCCGACGAGCCTCGATACGCCGAAGCTCGAGACGATCCTCATCGAGTCAGTCGACAGCGAGGGGCCGTATGGCGCGAAGGAGGCCGGCGAGGGTCCGCTCAACCCGGTCATCCCCGCGATCGCGAACGCCGTGTATGACGCGATCGGCGTGCGCTTCGACGAGACACCGATCACCGCGGAGAAGATCCTCGACGCGCTCGGGAAGCGCGACAACCGCGGGATCACCAAGGACCGTATCGGGCCGACTGGCCTGGGCGACGGCAAAGCGGATCCGAAGCGCGCCATGCGGCGCCTCGAGGCATCGACCGAGGCGCGTGAGCGCAAGAAGACGCAGGTCTAAATGCTGCGCCTGCCTCGCTTCCGCTTCGTCTCCCCGCCCTCGATCGAAGAGGCGATCCACATCCGCACCGAGCATCCCGCGACGTCGATGTACGTCGCAGGCGGCACCGATGTCTATCCGAAGATGAAGCGCCGCCAGTTCCAGCCCGAAGTCGTCATCGCCATCGGTGGTCTGGTCCGAGACGACTTTCGTGGTGGCACGCTCGCTCCGCTCGCTGACACGCTCCCTTCGGTCGCTGAAGAGGGGCCCCTGCCCCTCGGGCCCCTTCCCCTGGGCCTGCGCATCGGCGCCGGCGCGACGCTCACTGAGGTCGCCGAGCACCCGAGGGTCCGTGAGGGCTACCGCGCGCTGTCGATCGCAGCGGGACTCGTGTCGACGCCGCAGCTGCGCAACATGGGGACGATCGGCGGCAACGTCTGCCTCGATACGCGGTGCAACTGGTACGACCAGTCGCTGTTCTGGCGCACCGCCGAGGGCTACTGCATGAAGACGCACGGCGACGTCGTGTGTCGCGTGGCGACGTCGAGCCCGCGCTGCCTCGCGGTGGCGAGTGCGGACACGGTGCCCGCACTCATCGCGCTCGGTGCGCAGATCAACGTGGTCGGTCCGAATGGAGCGCGCACGATCGACCTCGCGGAGTGTTACCGCGAGGATGGCATCAACTACCTCGCGCTCGAGCCGGGCGAGATCGTCACGGAGATCGTGCTCCCGCCGAGCGACGGCTGGCGCAGCACGTATTTGAAGCAGCGCGATCGCAACTCATTCGACTTCCCGATCGCCGGCGTCGCTGCCGCGGTGCGCATGGACCGTGGTGTCGTCACCGACGCGCGCGTCGCGATCACGGCGCTCGGCTCGCGTCCGGTACGGGTCGACGCGAGCGCGCTCGTCGGCACGAAGCTCGACGACGAGGCCATCGGCGCCGTCGCGGACGCGACGCACAAGGCGGCGCGTCCGATGGACAACACCTCGGGCACGATCAGCCAGCGCAAGCGCGCGGCCCGCGTGTTCGCGGACCGGGCACTACGCTCCCTCCGCGATGACTGATCCGGTTCGCGCGATCGCGATCGTTACCGCCGCCGGTTCCGCGGAACGCTTTGGCGGGCGCAAGCTGCTCGCCGACGTCGCTGGACAGCCGTTGCTCGATCGCACCATAAACAGCCTCCTCGAGGGCGGCGCGAGTGAAGTCATCGTCGTCGTCGGCAAGGACGCACGTGCGGCACTCGAGCGCGACGTGAACGCGATGAACGACGCGCGCGTGCGCCCCGTCGAGAATCACGATCCGTCGCGCGGCATGTTCTCGTCGATCCAGGAAGGAGTGCGCACCGCGAGCGGCGACGTGCTCCTCGTGCTCCCCGGCGACATGCCGTATGTGCGCGCCGAAACGGTGCGTGCCGTCATCGCGGAGTGGACCAACAAACGCGGCATTGTCTCGCCGCGCTACAAAGGAAAGCGCGGCCATCCCGTCGCGCTGCCCATCGCCTTCCGTGACGAGATCGTCGCGACGCCGTCGTCGTCAAACCTCCACGAGGTCATCAAGAAGCATCTCGACCAGCGCGTGGATCTCGATGTCGACGACCCGGGTGTCGGGCGCGATGTCGATCGACCGGAGGATCTCGCCTCGGCGTAGCTTGTGCTACGATGTGCTACATGAAACGACCGAGCGTCGCGGTCAGAGAGTTGCGCCAGAACCTGAGCGTCCACTTGCGGAAGGTGAAGGCGGGCCAGGTCCTCGAAGTGACCGAGCGGGGCGTGCCGGTCGCTCAGCTCGCCCCGCTGCCGCGACCCGACGATCCGCTGGCCCGATTGGAGGCCGGCGGCATCGTGATCGAGCGCGCGACCAAACGCATCGAGGATCTTCCTCGACCGGTCCGACTGCGGCGCGGCATCTCGATCTCGAAGATCCTGGATGAGCTCAGGGAGGATCGGCTGTAGCTGACCCGGTCTACCTCGACTCCTCGGCGCTGGTGAAGCTCGTCGCGCGAGAGGCCGAGACCGACGCCCTTACGACTTGGCTCGGCGAACATCCGATAAGGATCACGAGCATCCTCGGCAAGGTCGAGGTGCTGCGCGCAGCACGTCGCGCAGCTCGCGCGACGGACGACGACGCGGTGTTCGTTCAAGCGTCCGCCGTCGTGGCCGCGGTATCGATCGCTA
>VBJD01000010.1 GCA_005887995.1 Chloroflexota bacterium | reverse complement strand
CGCGCTCGCCGCGCTCACGATCGCGTTCGCGTCCGGCACGACGGGTCCGACGGGCGACGTCCAGATCGCCGAGGTGATGCCTCACTCACCCGCGGAGCTGGCCGGTCTCATGAAGGGCGATGTCGTGCGGCAGATCGACGACCGCGCGGTCACGCGGTCCAGCGACCTCGTCAACTACGTACGGCAGCAGGCGCGCGCGGAGAAGGAGGTCACGCTGGAGGTCGAGCGCAACGGCCGCCCCATCCCGCCGATCAAGGCCACACCGCGCAAGGAGCCACCCGAGGGCGAAGGGCCGCTCGGCGTGCGCCTCGAGGAGGTCCAGGGTCCGATCTCCGTGTCTCTGCCCGAGGCGTTCCGGCAGTCGGTGAGCCTCATGGGCGAGGTCGTCGGCCAGATCGCGGCGCTTCCCGGTCAGCTGCTCGCGTCGCGCGGCGGAGGTGGGGGCGGTGGTGGCGGGCCGGAGGTCGGCGGGCCGATCCAGATCTTCATCGTCATCGCTCAGATCGCGCAGTTCGGCGTCAGCGCGTACCTCAAGCTCATCGGCCTGCTGTCCATGAACCTCGCGGTGCTGAATATCATCCCGTTCCCGGGCCTCGATGGCGGTCGCCTCTTCTTCGTCCTCGTCGCCGGCATCTTCCGCAAGCGACTCTCGCCGCAGCTCGAGGCCGCGATCCACGCGGTCGGCTTCGTCCTCCTCCTCGCGCTGCTCGTCGTCGTGTCGATCAGTGACATCCGCCGAGTTGTCGGGGGATAACGGCCGCGCCCTCCGCTGGGAGGCGCTGCGCAACGCGCGCGACCTCGGCGGCCTTCCCGCTGCCGGTCGTGTCGTACGGCGCGGAGCCATCGTCCGCTCCGACGCGCTCTACATGCTGAAGGACCCTGGCCGTGCCGCGCTGGTCGCGCACGGCATCCGCACCGTCATCGACATGCGTGCGCAGCGCGAAGTCGACGCAAACAGCTACACGTTCGACGAGGCGTCGGGGGTCGTGCGGCACCACATCCCGCAACAGAGCGAAGAGATGTGGGCGGCGACGCGCGGCCTCGACCGGATCACCAGCGACGTCACGATGCTCGACATGGCGCAGTCGCGCTTCGCGCAGATCGCCGACGCGATCGCGAGCGCGCCCGAGGGCGGCGTACTGATCCACTGCGAGGTGGGAAAGGACCGCACCGGGCTCATGACGATGGTGCTGCTCGATCTTGTCGGTGCGCGGGAGGACGTCATCGCAGCGGACTACGCGCTCACCGCGAGCGGTCTCGCGGGCGTGTTCGCCGAGCTCATCGCGAAGGCTGAGACCGACGCGCGCCGTGCACGTCTACAAGAGGAAGCGCTCTGCCGCGCCGAGGTGATGCTCGTCATCCACCGCCTCTTCCGCAAGCGGACCGGCGGCGCCGAGGCGTACCTGCGCGCTGCCGGCGTCTCGCAGGCGTCCCTCGACGCCTTGCGCCGTCGCATGCTGGACGGAGCGTCGCGCACGACATAGTCCCGGCCAGCCGACGCGATACGCTCACCGTCCCGATGAACGACCCCGTGGTGCGTGTGCGCGACCTGCGCAAGGTCTACCGCGTGAACGAACGACAGACCGGTTTCGGCGCGACCGTCACATCGCTGTTCCGGCGCAAGTTCAAGGAAGTACCTGCGGTCGGCGGCATCACCTTCGACATCGCGCCCGGCGAGATCGTCGGTTTCCTCGGACCGAACGGGGCGGGGAAGACGACGACGCTCAAGATGCTGTCCGGGCTGCTCTATCCGACGAGCGGCGAGGCAATCGTGAACGGCGACATCCCGTGGCGCCGGCGTGACGAATTCCTCAAGACGATCACGCTCCTCATGGGCAATCGTTCGCAGCTGGTGTGGGACATCCCCGCCGCCGACTCCTTCCTCGTCCTGAAGGAGATCTACACGATCCCCGACGCGCAGTACGGCGCCACGCTCGACGAACTCACGGCGCTGCTCGAGCTCGAGCCGCTGCTGCACAAGCCGGTCCGTGGCCTCTCGCTCGGCGAGCGCATGAAGGTCGAGTTCGCCGCGGGCCTGCTGCACTCGCCGCGCATCGCGTTTCTCGACGAGCCGACGCTCGGCCTCGACGTCTCGATGCAGGCGCGTATCCGCGCGTTCGTCGCGGAATACAACCGGCGCAGCGGCGCGACGATCCTCCTCACGAGCCACTACATGGATGACGTGGTCGCGCTGTGCCGGCGCGTCATCGTCATCCATCACGGCGTCCTGCTCTACGACGGCGCGCTCGCGGACCTCGCCGAGCGGATGGCGCCGTACAAGCGCATCAGCGTGACGCTCACGACGGCCTCGTCAGCCCGCGATCTGTCGTCCTACGGCGAGGTCGCGTCGCGCGATGAGTACCACGCGACGCTGCACGTGCCGCGGCGCGAGGCACCCGAGCGCACCGCGCGCCTGGTGCGCGAGCTCGGCGACGGCCTCGCCGACATCAGCGTCGAGGACCCGCCGATCGAGGAGGTCATCGACAAGGTCTTCACCTCCGAGCGTCCGCTCGAGGCGGTGCCGGCATGATCCGCATCTACCGCCAGCTCTTCACGGCGCAGTTCCAGGCGGCCGCGCAGTACCGCATCCAGTTCCTGCTGTGGATGCTCTTCTCGGTCATCCGCCCGACGATCTTCATGGCCGCCTGGGTCGCGGTCGCCGCGGCGCAGGGCGGCAGCGTCGGCGGCTACTCGGTCGCGGATTTCGCCGGCTACTACATCGTGATGACGCTCGTCGGTCACCTCACCGCGGCCTGGAACTCATTCGAGTTCGAGTTCGAAATCCGACAGGGGCGGCTGTCACCGAAGCTGTTGCGACCCCTGCATCCGCTGCACTACGCGATCGTGGAGAACCAGGTGTTCAAATTCTCGACCTTGCCACCGCTGGCGATCGTCCTTGCCATCCTCGCGTTGACGTTCCAGGTCCATTTCGCGACCGAGTGGTGGCATGTCGTGCTCTTCGTGCCTGCGATCGTTCTGGCGTGGGCGCTCTCGTTCATGCTCGGCTGGGTCGTGGCGACTGCCGCCTTCTGGCTCCAGCGCGTGCAGACCGTGAACACGCTGTTGCAGCGCACCTCGTTCATCTTCGCTGGACAGATCGCGCCTATCGCGCTGATGCCGGCGGCCCTCCAGGCGATCTGCTACGCGCTTCCGTTCTACTACATCCTCGGCGTTCCGACGGAGATCCTCCGTGGCGGCGTGTCGTTCGAGCGCGCCGTGGCACTCATCGTCGGCCAGGCGATCTGGCTGGGCGTCTGTTGGGCGGCGTTCCTCGTCGCATGGCGACGGGGGCTGCGGCAGTTCTCGGCGGTGGGCGCATGATCCGCTACCTGCGGATGTTCCGCATGTTCGCACTGAGCGAGCTGCAGTTCGAGCTCGAGTACCGGCTCAACTTCATCTTCGTGCTCCTCGAAATGGTCCTCGTCGTCGGTACGAGCGTCGGCGCGGTGTTGATCATGTTCGCGCACACCACGAACCTGAACGGCTGGACGCTGCCGCAGATGCTCGTGCTCATCGGCGTCTTCTACCTCATACAGGGAGGGAACGCGCTGCTGTTCGAGCCCTCGTTCCAGCGACTCATGGAGCACGTTCGGCTTGGCACGCTGGACTACCACCTGCTGAAGCCCGTGAACACGCAGTTCATCGTGTCCGTCCGTCACATGCGCGTCGTCCGAATCCCCGACGTGCTGCTCGGCTTCATCGTCATGGGCGTCGGGCTCGCGCAGCTCGGCGCGCGGGTCGGCCCCCTCGACGCGCTGCTGTTCGCACTCGCGCTCCTGTGCGGCCTCGCGCTCGTGTACTCCCTTCTGCTCGTCCTCGTGACGCTGTCGTTCTGGTTCGTGCGCGTCGAGAACCTGCTCACGATCTTCTGGGCATTCACCGACGCCGGCCGCTTCCCGGTGGACTTGTACCCAGGGTGGCTGCGCTTCACGCTCTCGACCGTCGTGCCGATCGGCATCGCCGTGACCGCGCCCTCGCAGGCCATCGCCTCGAAGATCGGGCCGGTCGAGGTCGCGCTGCTCGCAGCGGGGACGGTCGTCGCGTTCACGGTCGCGAGCGCGTTCTGGCGTCTCGGCCTACGGAATTACACGGGAGCCAGCGCGTAGACCGAAACGCCGATGTCGCGTCGGATCAGTAGGACGCCGAGGCGACCTTCCAGAGGTAGCCGTCAGGATCGCTGAAGTAGCCGAAGTAGCCCCACTGGGTGCTGGTCGGCTTGCGCACGATCGCTCCGCCGGCTCGCTCGGCCCTCGCGATGACCTCGTCGACCACATCCTTTGATCGGACGATGAAGTGGAACGACACGCCGCGGAACCCCGAGCCTTCTGACGAGACGCCCGCGTCCTTCGCGGCGGCCTCGCGCTCGTACAGGGCGAGCGACGACGATCCCTCGCCGAGCGTGAACTTCACGAAGGCTGGGTAGTCCTGCTCGGTCTTGCAGCCGAGGCCCTCGCCGTAGAACTTCTTAGCGCGAGCGAGGTCCTTGACGCCGATCATGATCGCGTTCACCTGCAGAGCGGTTTGCGTCTGCGTAGCCATAGTTGGTCCTCCCTTCAATGTGCGGCAGCCATCTGCGAGCTGTCGCATTTCGCATGCTCGGATCGACAGACGACGCGGAGGATGCTGTCCAGGAAGCTTGGCTGCGGATCAGCCGTTCGGGCTCCGGGCTAGATCACGGCGATCTATCTCATCGGTGAGGCGGAGCACCTTCGACAGATGTCGCTCGAGGTGCGATGACCCGCTGCTAGGTGGCGAAGAAGATGAGGAACTTTTCCTCGGGGCACTCCACTGCGCCCTTTCCGGTGCTGTCGATAGTGCGGCCGCTGACCGATCGCTGAAGGCGCACCCCGAAGTTCACACCTCCCGCGCCGCCGCGACCGTTCACATCGAGGCGGATGAGCGTCCATCGCTCACCGTCTCGAGCGCGCGCGACGAGCCGCGCGACCGTCTCATCGGGATACATCGCCGCTTGCTCGCCAATGCCCACCGAGGCCGAGCCGAGCAACAGCTTCAAGCGCGCCTCATCTGCTTCGTTCATCGCCCGAATGAGCGAGTTCATCGCGCGCTCCATGCAGGCTCGATCGGCGGGATCGACCGATGCGGCAGGCTCATTCGAGGTCGTCGGCGCGGTAGCCGAAGCGATCGTCGAGGAGGTCGGAGCGCTCGTGCAGGCCAGCGTGCACGCGATCACGGCGAGGGCGAGGGCTCTCATCGACACTGATACAACCACACTGTGAGATGAGTTCCGAACGTACACTTGTGTCATGAGCGCCCGAATGGACGTGGATCTGAATCTTCCCGAAGACCGCCTCGGACCGCGTCCGCGCCGCAGGTCGAAGCGTGTCTGGGTCGGCGGCACGGCGATCGGCGACGGCGCACCGGTCTCCGTCCAGTCGATGTGCACGACGCTCACGCACGACGTCGACGCGACGATCCGCCAGATCGAGCAGCTGCAGGCCGCAGGGTGCGAGATCGCGCGCGTCGCGGTGCCGGACAAGCGCGGCGGCGAGGCGCTGAAGGAGATCGTGCGACGCTCGATCCTGCCCGTCGTCGCGGACATCCACTTCGACTACCGCCTTGCGCTCATGGCGCTCGACGCGAAGGTCCACAAGCTGCGTCTCAACCCCGGGAACATCCACAACAAGGACGGCGTGCGCGAGGTCACCAAGAAGGCGAAGGAGCAGGGGACGCCGATCCGTATCGGCGTGAACCACGGCTCGATCGGTGACCGCCAGCCGGGCGACCTGCGCGACGAGGCGCAGCGCATGGTCGACCTCGCGATGAGCGAGATCAAGATCCTCGAGGACCTCGACTTCGACAACATCGTCATCAGCGTCAAGGCGTTCGAGGTGCCGGTCATGGTCGCCGCGTACCGGCGCCTCGCGAAACTCGTGCCGTACCCGCTGCATCTCGGCGTGACCGAGGCGGGCACCGCCCTCGCGGGCTCGATCCGGTCGACCGCGGGCATGAGCGTGCTCCTCTACGAAGGCATCGGGGACACGATCCGCGTCTCGCTCTCCGAGGATCCGCTGATGGAAGTGAAGGCCGGCTTCGACATCCTCAAGTCGCTCGGCCTTCGCGATCAGGGGCTCACGCTCGTCGCGTGCCCGTCGTGCGGTCGCGCGGACATCGACCTCATCCCGCTCGCGAAGGTCGCGGAGGAGCGCCTGCGCGCGCTGCCCGTACCGATGAAGGTCGCGGTCATGGGCTGCGAGGTGAATGGCCCCGGTGAGGCGAAGGACGCCGACGTCGGCATCGCTGGAGGAGTGGGGAAGGGCGCGATCTTCCGCAAGGGGAAGGTCGTCGGCACGTATCCCGAGAGCGAGCTC
>VBJD01000082.1 GCA_005887995.1 Chloroflexota bacterium | reverse complement strand
GGGCCACACCCACGAAGAGTGGCTGCGGCCCGATCTCGTGGATCTCTTCCCGGCGATCGGAGCCTCCGGCGCGACGGACGTTCTCGTCGCGCCTGTGCAGTTCCTCGCCGATCACCTCGAAGTCCTGTATGACCTCGATGTTGCCGCGGCGGAGCAGGCGCGCGCCGCGGGGCTTCGTTACCGGCGCATCGCGATGCCGAACACGCGACCGTCGTTCATCCGTGCGCTGGGCGACGTGGCGCGGCGGACGGCGGCATCAGCCCTGAGCTCCTTCGCGTAAGACACGCGATGTGTGCGCGGGCAGCTCGTGGCCGAGTTCGGAGGCGAGCCACCGCGCGGTAGCGACTATCGCGTCGAGATCCACGCCTGTGGCGATGCCGCCGCCCCGGCAGAGCCAGAGCAGGTCTTCCGTCGCGAGATTCCCGCCGGCCATCTTGGCGAAGGGCGACCCGCCGATGCCGCCGGTCGAGGTGTCGAAGATGCGAACGCCGCGCGACATCGCGAGGTGCGCGTTCGCGAGGGCCTGACCGTAGGTGTCGTGGAAGTGCATCGCGACGTTCGCGATAGGGACCGACCGCGTCACCACGTCGAGGAGGGCTGCGACCTCGTGCGGCGTACCCACGCCGCTCGTGTCGCCGAGCGAGACCTCGTCGCATCCCATGTCGAGGAGTCGTTTCGCGCATTCGCCGACCCTCTCGCGCGGGGTCGGGCCGTCCCACGGATCGGCGATCACCATCGAGAGATAGCCGCGCACCCGCTTTCCCGCGTCCTTCGCGCGCCGTACCAGCGGCGCGTAGTCCGTGAGCGCCTCCTCGCGCGACCGGTTGAGGTTCTTGCGCGAGTACGACTCGGACGCCGAGGCGAACACCGCGACCTCGTCGGCGCCGACCGCGATGGCGCGATCGAGTCCCTTCGCGTTCGGGACCAGCACGGGATAGCGAACGCCGTCGCGGCGCCGCAGACGCTTCATGAGCTCCTCGGCGTCCGCGAGCTGCGGAACGGCCTTCGGGCTCACGAACGACGTCGCCTCGATGACCGTGTGACCGGCATCGGCGAGCCGCTCGATGAGCGCGATCTTCGTCTCGGTCGACAGTGTTCGCGCCTCGGCCTGCAGGCCGTCGCGCGGCGCGACCTCGACGAGCGTGATCCGCGCTGCCTCAGTCATCGCGCGGATGCTATGTGGAGCGCTCGTCGCGCGACGGATATCGTCACGGCGTGGCAGAGCAGCGGATACCGGGCAACGTCCGGCGGCGCGAGGCGTTCGAGGGCCCGCCCGAGCTCGCGCGATTCTTCCGTGGCGATCGCCTCGAGACGATCCCATCCCGTGCGAGCGATCGCCAGGCGGTGCTCGAATACCTCGCGCGCGTTTTCGAGCGAGGGCGCGAGTATGCGGAGGCCGACGTCAACCTCGCGCTGGCGCGCGTGCATCGCGACCACGCGAGCCTGCGCCGCTATCTCGTCGACGCGAAGATCCTCACGCGGGATCACGGCATCTACCGCCGCGTCTGATGGAGTTCCAGGACGTCATCCGCAAACGAAAGATGGTCCGCAGCTTCGAGGACCGGCCTGTCGATCATGCGATCGTCGAGCGCATGCTCGCGAACGCGCAAAGAGCGCCGTCCGCCGGATTCAGCCAGGGATGGGGATTCCTCGTGCTCGAGGGAAAGACCCAGGCGCAGCGCTACTGGGACGCGACCTGGCCGACGGAACGACGCAGGGACTTCGGCTGGCCGGACATGTTCAACGCGCCCGTGATCATCGTGTGCCTGTCCAACAAGGACCAGTACCTCACCAGGTACGCCATGCCCGACAAAGGATGGACCGACCGCGATGAGAAGCGCTGGCCGGTCCCGTATTGGGACATCGACACGGGCATGGCCGCGCTCAACATCTTGCTCACCGCCGTCGATGCGGGGCTCGGCGCCGTTTTCTTCGGCGTGTTCGATCAGGCGAAGCTGCGCGCGGCGTTCGGCATCCCCGAGGACTACACCGCCGTCGGTACGATCGCGGTCGGTCATCCGAAGCCGAAGGACCGCCCGTCGCCATCACTGAAGAACGTCGGACGGCGCAACGCCGCGAGCGTCGTTCATCACGGGCGCTGGTGATGGACGCGCCGAGCCCGTCGACAGCGCAGCGCTGGCTCATGTTCTTCAAGCCGTTCTAGGCTCCGGCTCGAATTCGGCGAGGCGCTGTCCCCGCTGCACCTGCTGGCCGACCGAAGCGAGGACGCGTTTCACCGTGCCGTCCGCCGGCGCTTCGACGCGCAGCTCCATCTTCATCGCCTCGACGACGAACAACAGGTCGCCGCGACGCACGCGCTGCTCCGCGCGGGCCTGCGCGCCAATCACCACACCGGGCATCGGTGCGGCGACTTCGGTGGCGAGCGTCGCATCGAGCGTGCGCGCCGGCGCGTCGGTGTCGAGCTCGAACGAGCGTCCTGCGTAACCCGCCCACACACGTCCGGCGGCGAGCGCCGCCGCCGCGGGTGCGCCGTCGAGCGTCCAGGCGTGCCGCTCGCTCTGGTCTTTCGCGACGACGTGTTCGCCGGTCCGGTAGGGGCCGGCGCCGCTGATCCGCGTGACGTGCTCGCGCACGCCTTCGTGCAGGACGACCGTCGTGCCGGGCACGTCTCCGACGCGAAAGGCGCCGCGTTCGGCCCATGGTCCGGCCACGTCCTTTGCGGCCTCGGCGACGGCGGAGGCGGCGAGCGCGAGCGCGCCGCTCGTGGCGTCGCCGTCCGCGGGCACGAGATGCTCGAACTCACGCGACACGAGCTCGGTGTCGACGCGGCCGCGCTGCACGTCGGGGTGTGCGACGAGGCCGCGAAGGAAGGGGAGGTTCGTGCGAACGCCGAGCGCCTCGGTCTGCGCGAGAGCCTCGTCGAGCTTCGCGAGCGCGAGCTTGCGGTGCGGTCCGTGCGCGATGAGCTTCGCGAGGAGCGGGTCGTAGTGGCGCGTGATCTCGCATCCCTCGTCGTAGCCCGCGTCGACGCGGATCCCATCGGGCACGCGGAAATGGAGAAGCTGGCCCGTCGACGGAAGGAAGCCCGCGTCGACGTCCTCCGCGTAGAGCCGCACCTCGATGGCGTGGCCTCGCGGCGCGGGCTCGCCGAGCGAGAGCCGGTCGCCCTGCGCGATGCGCAGCTGCTGCTCGACAAGATCGACGCCCCACACGAGCTCGGTGACCGGGTGCTCGACCTGGAGCCGCGCGTTGACTTCGAGGAAGAAGAAATCACCCCGCTCGTCGACCGCGAACTCCACCGTGCCGGCGCTCGTGTAGTGGGCTTCGCGCGCGACCGCGATCGCGGCGTCGCTCATCGCTTTGCGCTGATCGTCATCGAGCGACGGCGCAGGGGTCTCCTCGAGGACCTTCTGATAACGACGCTGCGCGGAGCAGTCGCGCTCACCCAGCGCCACGGTCTGCCCGTGCGTGTCGGCGAGGATCTGCACCTCGACATGGCGCGGGTGCTCGACGAGCCGCTCGAGCATGAGACGCTCGTCGCCGAACGATGCCGCCGCGATGCGACGCGCTTTCGCGAGGGCATCTCGCAAGCTCGATTCGTCGCGCACACGCTGCATCCCGATCCCGCCGCCACCAGCGATCGGCTTCACGATCACCGGGTAGCCGATCCGCTTCGCGGCGGCGATGAACGTCTCATCGCGCTGGTCCTCACTCGCGTGACCGGGAAGCGTCGGCACGCCGGCGCGCCGCGCGATGTCCTTCGCGTTCGCTTTGTCACCGAGCGCGCTCATGACCTTCGCGCTGGGACCGACGAAGCGCAGGCCCGCGGCGTCGACGGCGTTCGCGAATGCGGGCGACTCCGCCAGGAAACCGTATCCCGGGTGGATGAGGTCGGCCTCCGACTCGCGAGCGGCCGCGAGGACGCGCTCGATGTCGAGGTACGACGCACTGGCCGGGGCCGGGCCGAGGCGCAGGGCGAGGTCGGCCTCGCGCACGAACGGCAACGACGCGTCGGCGTCCGAGTAGACGGCGACCGTCGCGATGCCCATGCGGCGCGCCGTGCGGAAGATGCGCCGCGCGATCTCGCCGCGGTTCGCGACGAGGAGGCGGGTCACCTGGGCCAGCGCGCTCTGCGGCGCTCGAGGAACGCGCGCATCCCCTCCTGCCCGTCCTCTGAGACTCGCATCTGCGCGATGCGCTCGACTGTCAACTGACGAACGTCGGCGACGGGACGCCCCGCGACGTCCCGCACAATGCGCTTCGCGGCGTTTACCGCGTTCGGCCCTCCCGCGAGGATCGCGTCGAGCCAGTACGTCACCCGCGCGTCGAGCTCGCCGGGCGCCACCACGTCGTCGACGAGGCCAAGCCGGTGCGCGTGCTCCGCGTCGAGCCGTATCCCGCTCACGAACAGCGACGTCGCGCGCGCCGGACCGACGCGTCGGACGACGTAGGGCGAGACGACCGACGGGATGATGCCAACGCGGACCTCGGTGAAGCCGATGACCGCGTCCGACGACGCGACGGCGATGTCCGCAATCGCGACGAGCCCGGCCCCGCCGCCGAGCGCGGCTCCCTGCACGCGGACGACGAGCGGCATCGCGAGGTCGTCCAGTGCCGCGAACATCTCGGCGAGCGCGCGTGAGTCAGCGACGTTCTGCGCGAGGCCGTAATCGACCATGCTCTTCATCCAGTTGAGGTCGGCGCCGGCGCAGAAGGAGTCGCCCTCGCCGGCGAGGACGACCGCGCGCGCATTCGCGTCCATGGCCCTTGCCGCGTGCGTGAGCTCGGCGATGGTCGCGGCATCGAACGCGTTTTTGCGCTCGGGACGGGCCAGCGTGAGCCACACGATGCCGCGCTCGTCGGTCCTCGCGCGTACGCTCGTCACGTCGAGAGTGTGCCCGTCAGTCGCTGCTCATGCTGTCGCGGGCTCGCGCACGAGGACGACGAGCTCGCCTTCGGCGACGCGCGTGCCATCCGCCTTCGTGACGACGGCGGAAAGCGTCACGATCGGCTTGTCCTCTCGGACCTTCGCCACCGCGAGCCGTGCGGTGATGCGATCGCCGGGGTAGACGGGCTTGGTGAAGCGGATCCGCTGCTCGAGGAAGATGCTGCCGGGGCCAGGCAGATCCATCCCCAGCACCGCCGAGAGCAGGGACGCGGTCACCGCGCCGTGCGCGATGCGGCCGTCGAAGCCGATGCCGCGCGCGAACGAGTCATCGAAGTGCGCTGGGTTGCGGTCGCCGGAGAGGCGCGCGAACGCTTCGAGGTGATCGGGCGTGATCATCATGGAGCGCTCCGCGTACTGTCCGACCTTGGGCACGGGCACGCGGGCGAGCCTACGCGAGACCGTCAGGCGGCGCCCGACTCCACGCGAAGGCGCTCGAAGGCGCTCACCGCTTTTTCGATGACCTCGCCGTTGACGTCCGGCGACAGGGAATAGCGCACGACGTTCCCCTCGCGGCGGCTGGACACCGCGCCGATCTCCTTCAGCACCTTGAGGTGCTGGCTCGTCGCGGACCGGCTGCGGCCGATGACGTGCGCGAGGTCGCCGGCAGCGAGCGTGTTGTCCTCGGAGAGCGCGAGGATGATCTTCACGCGGGTCGCATCGCAGAGCGCGGCGAGGAGCTCCTCCATGCGACGCTCATCGCGAGGAGGCAGCATCTTCGACGACGCCTCCTTAACGGCTTGTGGATCGATCGGTCGCTCCGGAACTCCGTTCTGCACGTCCGCCTCCTCCCACCGTTGAGCTCGGGAGCAACCATGCAGGCTCCGTACCCAACGAACTGGTGACGGTTCGGCAACGGCATAAGTTGCGCCAGGCGGTCGCCGAGTTGATGCAGGCGAGCGAGGTTTCGAGCGAGCGCTTCGATTGCATCGTCACCGACCTCGTCGGCGTAAATCTCACATCCGGAAGACGCCGTAGCGCGGCTCGTCGATCGGCGCGTGGCGCGCCGCGGCGATGCCCAGCGCGAGAACCGTGCGTGTGTCGAGCGGATCGATCACGCCGTCGTCCCAGAGGCGCGCGGTCGAGTAGTAGGGCGAGCCCTGCGTCTCGTACTGCTCACGGATGCGCGTCTTGAACTGCTCGCGCTCGGCGTCGCTGCCGAACGTGCCGACCATCGAGAGGACCGTGGCCGCCTGCTCCCCGCCCATGACGCTGATGCGCGCGTTCGGCCACATCCACAGCTGCCGCGGCTGGTACGCGCGGCCGGACATGCCGTAGTTCCCCGCGCCAAAGCTGCCCCCGATGATCACGGTGAACTTCGGGACGACGCTGCACGCGACGGCGGTGACCATCTTCGCGCCGTCCTTGGCGATGCCGCCCGCCTCGTACTCCCTGCCGACCATGAATCCGCTGATGTTCTGGAGGAAGACGAGCGGCACGCCGCGCTGGTTGCAGAGCTCGATGAAGTGCGCCGCCTTGAGCGCCGACTCGCTGAACAGGACGCCGTTGTTCGCGACGATGCCGACTCGGAAGCCCTCGACGCGCGCGAAGCCGCAGACGATGGTCGCTCCGTAGAGCGCCTTGAACTCGTGGAAGCGCGAGCCGTCGACCAGCCGCGCGATGACCTCGTGGACGTCGTACTGCGTCCGCAGGTCGCGCGGCACGATGGCGTAGATCTCCTCGGGGTCGAGCGCAGGCGGGCGCGGCTCGATGCGATCGTCGCCCCAGTACGTCGGGCGCGAGAGAGCGGTGACGCTGTCGCGAACGATCTCGAGCGCGTGTTGGTCGTTCTGCGCGAGATGGTCGGCGACGCCGGAGATCCGCGTGTGTACGTCGGCGCCTCCCAGTTCCTCCGCGGTGACATCGACGCCGGTCGCCGCCTTCACCAGCGGCGGCCCGCCGATGAAGATCGTGCCCTGACCTTTCACGATGACCGTCTCGTCGCTCATCGCGGGCACGTACGCGCCGCCCGCGGTGCACGAGCCCATGACCGAGGCGATCTGCGGCACGTTGATGGCCGAGAGCCGCGCTTGGTTGTAGAAGATGCGGCCGAAGTGGTCGCGGTCGGGGAAGACGTCGTCCTGCCGCGGGAGGAACGCCCCGCCTGAGTCGACGAGGTAGATGCAGGGAAGACGGTTCTCGAGGGCGATCTCCTGTGCGCGAAGATGCTTCTTCACTGTGAGCGGGTAGTACGAGCCGCCCTTGACGGTCGCGTCGTTCGCGACGATCACGCACTCCGTGCCGGAGACGCGGCCGACTCCGGTGATGATCCCCGCGGCGGCCGCCTCGTCGTCGTACATGCCGTACGCGGCGAGGGGGGAGAGCTCGAGGAAAGCGGTCCCCGGATCGAGCAGCCGCTCGACGCGGTCGCGGGGAAGGAGCTTGCCCGCGGCGACGTGGCGCTGCCGCGCGCGCTCGGGTCCTCCGGCGCGCGCCTTGGCGAGACGTTCGCGCAGCTCAGCGACGAGCGCGTGCATCGCGTCGCGGTTCGCTGTCGCAGCCGCGCTGCGTGTGTCGAATGAGGTCGTCACCTGCGGCACGACGCGATGCTAGGACGGATGCGCGTCATCGGGCGATGCGGCTAGGCTCGCAGCGTCGACGAGCACGTACGCGAGGCCATTGCGCGAAGCTTTCTCGCGGAGCTGCCCGAGAGCGCACTCGAACGGCTCCTCGCGGGTGCCGTACCCGAGGAGGTGCCCGCCGGCACGACGACGTATCGCGCGGGTGGCGAGCCGCGTCCGTCGCTGATCGTGAGCGGACTCTTCCGCACGTACTTCGCTGGGCCCGATGGGCGTCAGGTCACCGTGCGCTACGCGCGGGAGGGCGACACGCTCGGCGTGGTCGCCGCTCACGGGGGTCCCGCCCCGCTGCACGTGCAGGCGCTCACCGATTCGACACGGTTGCGTTTCGAAACGGAGACGCTGCGAGAACTCGCGGCGAACGATGCGCAGGTCGCGTACGCGCTACTCGGCGAGATCACCAACACCGTGTACGCGCTGTGGCACGAGATCGCCGCGACGGCGTTCGCGTCGGTGCCGCAGCGCGTCGCGCGACACCTTCTCGAGATCGCGGCGCGCGAGCAGGAGGCTGAGGGCGGCACGCTCGTCGCGCATGTGAGTCAGCAGGAGCTTGCGGATCTCGTGGGTTCGGTCCGCGAGGTCGTGGCGCGCGCGCTGCGCGAGCTGCGAGATGCGGACATCGTGCAGGTCAGTCGCTCCGGGATCGTCGTAGTTGATCCCGCTTCGCTAGCGGCGCGCTCGTGGCCCCGTGACCTAGGTCACTGACGCTCGCTCGTCCGCGTGCGACGCTGGTCGCCGGAGGACCACCCACTGCTCGACGCGTTCCGCTCTCGGGATTTCCGCTGGTTCTGGACCGGCCTCACCGTTTCCAACATCGGCTCGTGGATGCAGGTCTTCGCGCTCGGCATCCTGGTCGTGCAGATCGCCGACCGCGACGGTAAGCCCGAGCTCGCGCCGCTCTACCTCGGCCTTATGGGGCTCGCGCGCGCGCTGCCGGGCATCCCGTGCACGCTCATCGCGGGCGCCGTCGCTGATCGCGTCGATCGGCGGCGCATCCTCTTCATCACTCAGACCACGATGGCCTTTACCGCGCTCACGCTCTCCGTGCTGGCCTATCTCGGACTGGCGAATCTCGCGGCCGTGCTCGTCGCGGCGACGATCCAGGCTGCGGCCTTCTCATTCGACAATCCGGCGCGGCAATCGATCGTGCCGCGCATCGTCCCGATGCCGTTCTATCCGTCCGCGATCGGCCTGCAGTCCGCGGCCTTCAACGGTGCATCGATCATCGGCCCGCTCGTCGCCGGACTGCTGTTCGTGCCGATCGGTGTCGGCGGGCTGCTCCTCGTGAACGCGCTCTCGTTCCTCGCGATCCTCGGTGCGCTCTTCGTCATCCCGCGCATCCCGCCGGCTGCGCAGCCGTCGCACGGCCTGCTGCGTTCGGTGCTCGAGGGCGGACGATATGTGCGCGCGAATCCCGTCTTGCTGTGGATCATCACCATCGCGGGTACCGGCTTCGTGTGGGCTGGCCCGGCGGGCGCGCTGCTACCCGCGCTCGCGGGCGAGTCGATGTGGAACGGGATCAGCTGGCTGTCGCTGCTGCTGTCGGCGTTCGGTGCGGGGGCGCTCAGCGCGGCGATCTTCGTGATGAACGTGGCGCGGGTCCGTTCGCTCGGCACGATCTTCATCGCCGCGGCGATCACCAATGGCGTGTTCTTGATCCTGTTCGCCATCACGAGCGCGCCGTTGGTCGCGCTCGCGTTCGCGTACGTCACGGGACTGGGCGGCACGCTCATGGCCGGGATGGGGAACAACATGCTGCAGGCGACGACCGACGACACGTATCGCGGGCGCGTGATGAGCCTGTGGGGTCTGCTGTTCATCGGGCTCATGCCGGTCGGCCAGCTCGCGCTCGGCGCGCTCGGGTCTTTGTTCGGCATTCACGCCGCGTTGATGTTCGGTGGCGTGATCACGCTCGCTGCCGGTGTGTATGCCGCGGTGCGGTTGCCGATGCTGCGCAAGTGGCGGATGCCGAGTCGCCGTGTCGTGCCTGCTGTTCCGCCGGTCACGATCCCGGCGACGGGTGTGTCGACGAGTTACAAGTAGGAACTGCGTCGCGGTAGAATTGTTTCTCTGACCCGGTAGCTCAGCGGATAGAGCATCACACTACGAATGTGAGGGCCGAGGGTTCGATCCCCTCCCGGGTCGCCGGTCAGGCGCCGAGGCGGTAGCCGCCGATCTCCATCACCGTCCGTCGTCGGTGGCAGTTCGCGCAGCGCACCTCGCATTTCTCGATCTCGGCGACCATCTCGCTGAGAGATGCTGCCGATCTCACCAGGTCGCTCACATTCGCGGTCTTAGTTCGGCGGTGATCGAACTCAAGCACGAGCGGATCACTTTGCTTGCAATCGACGCACGGATGGTCCGTCAGATAACTGAATACGTACTGAGCTAAGACATCGCGACGCGCAGTGCCCCGCTTGCGGATCGCGTGCACTGGGCCGCCGCGCCGCGTGGCGTACAAGAGTTTGGTCACCGCTCGTTGGCACTCGAGGCAGATGTGGTGATGTGTGCGCGTCGCGATTGAACGCAGCCCGAATTCTGCGAGTGGCTTTTCTTGCGCGCATACCCGACATCGTTGCCGATCGACCGCACTTCTCAGATCAAGCTGGACCGCAGCGCGGCGCTGGCGCGAACTCGACTGAGCTCGAGATGCTCGGGCAGCAGCACGGCGTGCGGTCATGCGTCGGTGGCAATTCGCGCAGCGGACGTCACATTTCGAGATCTCTTGTAGGACTCGTCTCCACGTACGTCCGCCGTTTGCATAGGTAGACACATCGCCACGCTTTTCTTCACGGTGATCGAATTCGAGTACGACGATGTCTGTCTCGCCGCAGTCGATGCACGGGTGTACGAGGAGGTACGCAACTATGTTGCGTCGGTTCTCATCTCGCCGCGCGTTGGTCTGCGCGACCAGCCGCGCCTTCTCACGCTCGCGATTGCGTGCGTAGTAGGCGGCGTTCACCTGAGCGAAGCAGGCACGGCACCAGCTCTGAAGCTTTGGCTCTCCGCGGCGCACAGGTGGGAATTCGTTCAGGGGCTTTTCGACACCACATCGCGTGCATCGCTTCACAGACCGTCATATCCGCATAGACACGGATGCGGGAAAATAGGACTCGCGCATTAGGACCCAGTCCTATTGACGCGCACTGACCCCGTAGCTCAGTGGATAGAGCAGTGGACTTCGAATCCATGTGCGAGGGTCCGATTCCCTCCGGGGTCGCAGACGCTAACCTTCCGCCGATCGTGAACGAGCAGCACGAGGCCGAACTCGAGTCGCTGCTCCGACTCGTTCCGTATTTCGCCGGACTCGATCGCGTCTCCCTCGCGCGACTCGCCGGCGCGCTCGAGCCGATGGCATTCCCAGCCGGCACGACGATCACGCGCGAGGGTGAGGCAGCGGGGGAGCTCTACCTGCTCGCATCGGGCGCGATCACCGCCTCGGTCCACGCAGAATCGGGCGCGGTCGACGTCGGCCACGTCGCCGCACCGGGCTCGTTCGGCGAGATGGGTCTGCTCCTCTCGCGACGCACCGCCACGGTCATCGCGGTCAACGACGTGAACGTCTGGCGCCTTCCCCGCGAGCGCTTCGAGCAGCTCGTCCGCGAACGGCCGGAGATCGCCCTCGCGGTCGCGACATCGCTCGCGGACACGCTCGACCGCCGGCAGCGCACGCTCGTCGGCGCCCCGCTCCTCGAGGAGCCGGACCCGATGCGCATCGACCCTCGGCCACGCGCATCACGAACGCGCGTGCGCGTGTTCGGCGCGGCGGCCGCGATCGCGATCCCGCTCGTGCTCGCGCAATTCCCCGCGCCACAGGGGTTGTCAGTCAACGGGTGGCACGCCGTGCTCGTTCTTCTCGGCGCCGCGATCGCATGGCTCGCCGAGCCACTCCCTGACTTCGCCGTCGCGATCGCGATGGCCGTCGCCTGGGGCGCGAGCGGCCTCGCGCCGCTCACCACGATCTTCAGCGGCTTCGCGTCGTCGTCGTGGCTCCTCGCGCTCGGTGCGCTCGCGCTGGCCGCCGCGATGGTCCGCTCAGGTCTGCTGTTCCGCGCCGCCCTGTGGCTCCTTCGCGCGTTCCCCGCGACGCACGGCGGCCAGATGCTCGCGCTCGTCTTCGGCGGGATCGTCCTCACGCCGCTCGTCCCTCTCTCGGTGGCGCGCGTCGCCGCGATCGCGCCCCTCACGCACGAGCTCGCGCGCGCGTTCGGGTACGCGCCACGAAGTAAGGGCAGCGCGTCGCTGGCCTTCGCGGGACTCGTCGGCTACTGGTACTTCTCGAGCGTCTTTCTCACAGGCCTCGCGACGAACTTCTTCGTCGTGGGTCTCCTCTCGCCAGACGACCAGCGGCGGTTCGGATGGTTCGGCTGGCTGACTGCGGCGGCGCCCGTCGGCCTCTTCTGTCTCGTTGGAGCGCTGGTCGTGCTGTTCGTCGTCCTGCGAGCAGAGGCGAGCGCGCGCGTCGAAGCTGAGACGATCCGGCGTCAAACGCGGATCCTCGGTCCGATCAGGCATTCCGAACGCGTCGCGATCGCCGGGCTTGCGGTGCTCGTCGTCGGCGTCCTCGCGCAGAGCGTCGTCGCGATCGACTCGGCGTGGCTCGCGCTCGCGGCGCTCGTCATCGTGACCGCAGGCGTGATCGATCGTGAGCGCTTTCGCAGCTCGCTCGATTGGGGCTTCCTCGTCTTCCTCGGCGTGCTCCTCGGCTCCGGTGCGGTGCTGCAGGCGAACGGCGTGGACAAATGGGTCGCGTCACTGCTGCTGAACGTGACCGCTGCGGTGCGCTCGCCCGGTCTCCTGGTCGTCGCGTTCGCGGCGCTCGTGATGGTCAGTCGGTTCCTCTTGCCAAGCCGCCCGGCGATGGTGCTGCTCAGCCTCGCCCTCGTGCCCGCCGCGCCTGCGCTCGGCATCGCGCCGTGGGTCGCGGGGTTCGTCGTGCTCGTCGCCGCGAACGTCTGGGTCCTGCCGTACCAGGGTCTCGAGTACCTCATCGCGCGCGACGCGACGAACGGCGAGGCGTTCGACGACCGTCAGGGGACTCGCGTCGGCGCCGCGCTCACGATCGTCCGCCTGGCCGCGATCGCCCTCGCGGTGCCGATCTGGCAGGCGATGGGCCTGGTCGGCCGCTAGCGGGGGCCGACGGGAACCGCGCCGTCACTGCCGCTGTAAAGGGGGCATGTTCGGGCGAATCCCACTGGCCGCCGCGCTCCTCGTCTCCGCCTGTGGCGTTCCCGCGAGCGGTGTCGCATCGACGCCCACGTCCCATCCCACCACCCCACCTGCTGCCGAGCGGCTGGTCATCGAAGGCGAGCAGAGCACGCAGATCATCGAAACGGCCGGGGGCCGCGTCCTCGCGACCCTGCCCGGCGGCCTCCTCTCACCGACGAAGGACCTCGTCGTGCATGTCGACGCGAGCGCAGGCAAGACCGCCGTCTCCGCCACGGACCTGGGCGGATCGAGCCGCTTCGCGATCGGGATCGCCGGCGAATACAAGCTCCCGTCGGCGTACGGTCCATCGCCGTCAGGTTTCTCACCGAACAGCAAATGGCTCGTGCTCGTCTCGCGAGAGGGGAACGGCACGTACTCGGGCGATCCCGCGAGCCGTTTCGCGATCATCGACGTCGCCCAGGGCAAGCTCTCGCAGACGATCACGCTGTCGTCGCGCTTCACGTTCGACGCGATCCACAACGACGGCAGTGCGATGTACCTCATCGAGCACCCGCAGCCCGGCGCGACCACGTACAACGTGCGCCTGTACGACCTGCGCGCGAACCTGCTCAAGCCGGACATCATCTTCGACAAGGCCGCGATCGCGCAGTTCGATCCGACCGTCGGCCTCATGGATGGGACGTTCCACGTCTCCGTCGCGCCAAAGTCCGGCGACTGGAGCTACGGGCTCTACATGCGCCCGAACGGCAAGCCGTTCGTGCACGCGCTCAACGTCCCCGGGCGATACGCGCAGTGCATCCTCGACGTCGCGGGGACGTGGTCACCTTCATCGATGTTCTCGATGGCGCTCACCGACGACGGCAGCAAGCTCTACGTCGTCGACGCCGTCGTGGGCAATCTCTCGGTGATCGACGGGCTGAGCCAGAAGGTCACCCGTACGGCCAGCTTCCGGACGACCGGCATTCCAGGCGACCCGCGGTCATCGAGCGCGGTCCTCTCGCGAGATGGCTCGCGGCTGTACGCGATCGCCGCGCGCGGCGTGGCCGTCCTGACGACCGCTGATCTCGTGCTCAAGGGCTGGGCGGATCCTGACCGCGTCGCGCGCTCGCTCGCGCTCTCGTCCGACGGCGCGCGGCTGTATGCGCTGGTGAATGATGGCATCGATGTCGTCGACACGACGTCGAATCGCGTCCTGAGCCATCTCGACCTCGGCACCGGGGCGCGCGCGGTCGATATCCTCCCGCGCTGATCGTCCTCTAGCGGGACACGCTTCGCACCGCGCGATCCGCGAGCTCATCGGCGAGCGCCTCGGGCCGCAGTCGGCCTCGCGGGCGGTACCACTCGAAGAGCCAGTTGCACATGCCGAGGATCGCGAGCGCGGAGATCTTGGCGTCGGCCGACGCGAACTCGCGCTTGCGCATCCCTTCACCGATAACGTCCTCGAACAGGGCGCGCATCGCGCGCCGGCGCGCGCGCAGCCGTGCGAGCTCGGGCGCGGGCAACGCGCGCCACTCGCGCAGGTAAAGACCGACGGCGTCGAGATTCGCCGTCACCGCGCGCACGTACGTCTTCACCATCTCGCGCAGCCGATCACTCGGCGTCGCCTCGCGCGCTGCGATCGTTTCGAGCTCGCGCACCGTGCCCTCGAGCGCGCCGTCGAAGAGCCGCGCGAGCAGCTCCTCCTTCGAGCGGATGTAGTGGTAGAGGCTCCCTTTGAGCAGGCCGACGGAATCGGCGATGTCGCGGATGCTCGCGCCGTGATAGCCCTTCTCGCGAAAGATGCGCGCCGCGGCCGCGAGGATCTCGTCCTCGCGCCCATTCACGGCACGCTGGGCGCTCAACGGGAAGGCGTCGCGCGTTCGCGCGCCCACTCATCGACTCGCGCGAAGACGCCCCCATCGCCGCTCGCGATCGCCTCGGCGTTGCGCTTCGCCACGATCCTGGCGCGCCGCGCGGCGCGGTCGGCGACGGCACGCCGTTCGGGGACGCGCGCGGCCTGCTCGAGCAGCGAACGCGCGACGTGGAGGTGCGCGAGGGTCTCGGTGATGCGCTCGGCGTGCAGCATGAACGGACGTATCTCGTCCTCGGTCGGCTGACGTCGACCGCGCACGAGCGCGAGCCCGCCACGCCGCGCCATCCCGGCGATGAGGCCGCGCAGCGATCCGACGAGGGTGCCGCGCGCGGCCGCGAAATCGCCTCCGAAGCGGGCGCGCCCGAGCATCGGCGTCGGGCCGCCGCGCAGCAGCGATGCGGGGTGACGGAGGATGACGCGCATGAGGTCGCGGACGGCCATGAGCGACTGGATCTGCGACGTGCCCTCGTAGATCGGGAGGATGAGCACGTCGCGCATGTGGCGCTCGATCTCGTACTCGGTCACGACGCCGTAGCCGCCGAAGATCTGCAGCGCGGAACGGCAGACACGGACGACCTCCTCCGAGCCGTACCACTTCACCAGCGGCGTGAGCTCGCGGAGCTGACGCGTCGCGGATTCGTCCTTTGAGTGGGTGACGACGTCCTGCAACGTCGACGCCTCGGTCGCGATCGCGCGAAGGCCGGCGATCGTCGTTTCCATGTCGAGGAGCATCTCGGCGACCATCGGGTGCTCACGGATCGGCAGGCCCATCTGCTTGCGCATCGCGGCGTACCGCGCCGCCTTCTCATGCGCCGCCTCGGCGATGCCGAGGCCCTGCAGTCCGATCGCGATGCGCGACTCGTTCATGAAGGTGAGGATCTCTTTCCATCCACCGCCGGCCTCACCGAGGAGCTCGGCCCGCGAGCTCTCGAACACGAGCGAGCAGGTCGTCGATCCGCGGATCGGGAACTTGTGCTCGGCGCGCTCGACGACGTAGTTGTCGCCTTCGCGCGGCACGATGAAGAGCGAGAGTCCATCGAGACCTGACGAGCCGGCCTGCGAGCGCGCGAGCACGATGACGAAGTCGCCGTTGCCCGCGCTGATGAACTGCTTGCGGCCGACGAGGCACCAGTGGTCGCCTTCCTGGCGTGCCGAAGTCTGCACGTTGCCAACGTCGGACCCGGCCTGCGGCTCGGTCATCGCGACCGCACCCTTCGTCGCGCCGCGAAGCACGCCGGGGACCCAACGCCGCTTCTGCTCCTCGGTACCGAAGCGCACGATCATCGCGGCGGGCTCCGCGTAGCCGATGCCGAACTCGACCATCGTCGCCGCGCACGCGCGCGCGATCATCGCGACGCCGAGCGAGTTGAGCACGATCGGGAGGCCGCTGCCGCCGTGTGCCTCCGGCAGCGCGAGGCCGACGAACCCGAGGTCGGCGAGGCCCCTCAGGTTCTCGTTCATCGGCTCGCTCGTCGCGACACGGCCGCCGTCGCGGATCACGCCGATCTCATCGACCTGCTTCGCGCGGCCGGCGATCTCGGTGCCGATGTACTCCCCCGCGACGCTGAGGAGCTCGCGCCACGTCGCGACGGTATCCGCGACGTTCGCCTCAGGACCGCAGACGAGTGGTACGACGCGCTGCCAGTCGACGACCTTGTCGAAGGTGAGGACCAGGTCGGGGTTCTCGTTGAAGTAGTTCATGGAAAGAACCGCCTTCCATTCGCGATGCTCGTCGCGGGCGTGTAGCGCTGCCCATGCCGCTCGGCGAGCGCAGTCAGCCGATCACGCAGAGCGGTGGCCTGCGCGTCCGCGTAGCGGAACGGTCCGCCGAGGAACGGCGGGAAGCCGAGGCCGAGCACCGCGCCGAGGTCGCCCTCGGCCGGCGAGCGCAGCACGCCGTCGTCGAGGCAGCGCACCGCCTCGTTCACGAACAGCGACGTCAGTCGCTCGGCCGGCCCGATCGGCCCCTGCGGGACGTCGCGCCGCGCGGTGATGCCGAGGAGCTCGTACACGCGCGCATTCGGCTCGCGCTTCTTGCCATACAGATAGAAGCCCGCACCGCTGCGCTTGCCCTGCAGCCCGGCGTCCGCGAGGACGCGCACCGCGTTGCGCTCGCTCGCGACGCCGAGCGCGGTCGCGACCGTCTCGCCGGCGTGGCTCGCGACCGCGAGGCCGACCTCGTCCATCAACGTGAACGGACCGACCGGCCAGCCGAACGTGGTCATCGCGCGGTCGATGTCCTCGATCCGCGCGCCCTCGTCGAGCATCCGCGTCGCCTCGCCGATCATCGCGCCGATCACGCGAGTGGTGTAGAAGCCGGGTCCGTCGCGCACGACGATCACGGTCTTGCCCAGCGCCTGTCCCGCCGCGACCGCCCGCGCGACCGCTTCGGGCGATGCCTTCGCCGGGCGCACGACCTCGACCAGTTGCATCCGATGCACCGGCGAGAAGAAATGCATGCCCACGACGCGCTCGGGATGCGCCGCCTCGCGCGCGATGTCGGCGATAGGTAACGCCGACGTGTTCGTGGCGATCACCGCGTCGGGCGACGCGACCGACTCGATCTCCTTCAGGACGCGCCGCTTCGTCGCGATCTCCTCGAAGACCGCCTCGACGATGAGCTCGTCGCGCGCGAAGCCGCTCCAATCGCTCGTCCCGGTGACGCGCGCGATGGTGCGCTTCGCCTCGCGGCGGTCGAAGACGCCCTTGCGTCCCGCGTCCTCGCTGAGCGATCGCACCGCGGAGAGGCCGCGCGCGACCGCGGCATCGTCCACGTCGCGCATGCGCACGCTCATCCCCGCGACCGCGGCGCTCTGCGCGATGCCCGAACCCATGAGGCCCGCGCCGACGACGCCGATGCGCACAGGCGCGCTCGCGGTCGGCAGATCGTGCCCCGCCGCGCGTCGCTGTCGTAGGCCGAGCATGAAGAGCGCGATGAGGTTGCGCGCGACGGCGCTCGTCGCGAGCTCGCCGAAGGCCTGCGCCTCGTATTCGAGTCCGTCATTCATCCCGCGCGCGAGTCCGATGGACATCGCCTGGATGGCCTTCTCCGGCGCCGGGTAGTGGCCGCGCGTCTCCTTGGCGACGCGGCGCCGTGCCTGCGAGAACGCGAACGCGCGCGCCGGCGCGAGCCAGGTCGCGGCGCGCTCGACGGGCGTCGCACCCCCGCTGACGCCGCGCTTCTGCCCTTTCGCCGCGCGATCGCGCGCGGCGCGCTCGAGGGCGGCGGGGTGAACGACCTCATCGACGAGGCCGGCGCGCAGTGCGCGGCGGGCCGAGAGGCGGCGTCCGTTCAGGATGAGATCCAGTGCGCGCGGTAGCCCGACGAGGCGGGGGAGCCGCTGCGTTCCACCGCCGGCCGGGATGAGACCGAGCGTGATCTCCGGCAGTCCGATGCGCACGCTTGGCGCGTCGCCCGCGATGCGCCAGTCGCAGGCGAGTGCGAGCTCGTAGCCGCCGCCGAGCGCGGTGCCGTTGATCGCGGCCACCGTCACGAACGGCAGGGCGGCGATCTCGCTCACAAGGCGATGCATGACGCGGCACGCCTCGCTGATCTCGCTCGCGGATGGCCAGGTGGTGATGAGCGAGAGGTCGGCGCCTCCGACGAACTGATCCGGCTTCGCGCTCGCGAACACGAGGCCTCGCGGTCCGGCCGCGCGTGCGTCCTCGACGGCACGAAGAAGTGCGGCCAGGAGTGGCGGGTCGATCGCGTTGACTGAATCGGTCGGTCGATCGATGACGATGCGCGCGATGCCGTCGCTACCCGGTTCGAAGCGCGCGCCCGCGGCCTCGATGCGCGCCGCCTCGAGCACCGTCAATTGAGCAGCTCGAGCACGATGGCCGCACCGTTACCGCCGGCCGCGCAGACCGAGGCGAGGCCGAACTGCGTGCCGGTCCGCCGCATCTCGTTCGCGAGCGTGGTGACGACGCGCGCGCCGGTCGCACCGAACGGGTGGCCGAGCGCGATCGAGCCGCCCATGACGTTCACGCGGTCCTCATCGATCTCGCCGACGCCGTTCTGCTGGAGTACGCGGAAGGTCGCGAGCACCTGTGCGGCGAACGCCTCGTGCATCTCGATGAGGCCGACGTCGGTGAGCGCCAGGCCGGCGCGCTTAAGCGCTATCGGGATGGCGTACGCAGGCGCGATGAGCAGCTGATCGGCGGGATCGACCGCGGCGTACGCGTACGAGCGGATCGCGACGAGGTCTCTTCGGCCCTCGGAGCGCGCGCGGTCTTCGGAGAGCATGAGCACCGTCGCGGCACCGTCGGTGAGCGGACTCGCGTTGCCGGCGGTGATCGTCCCGTGCGACCTGTCGAACACCGGGCGCAGCGTCGCGAGGCGCTCGAGCGTGCTGTCGCGCCGGATGTGCGTGTCTTCCCGAAGCAGCCGCCCGTCGCGCGGCACCGGCACGACCTCCGCCTTAAGGCGGCCGTCGTCCCATCCCGCAGCCGCGCGCTGGTGGCTGCGCAGCGCCCAGCGGTCCTGCTCCTCGCGCGGGATGGCGTTGATCGCGGCCATGCGCTCCGCCGACTCGCCCATCGTGAGGCCGGTCGACGTCTCCCTGATGCCGGGCGCGACCGGCGCGAGGTCCGACAGCTTGATCCCAGCGAAGCTCGTCGCCCGCCGCGGCAGCGTCTTCGCTTGCGACGCGCGCACCAGCGCGCGCGCGAGGTTCGGCGTGTAGGTGATCGGGACATTCGACAGGCTCTCGGCGCCGCCCGCCAGGACCGCGTCGGCGTTGCCGACGGTGATGTGGTCGGCGGCGTCGGTGATCGCGACGCACGCCGACGCGCAGGCCATGCCCACGGACGAGGCGTAGATGCCTTTCGGCAGATCGAGCGCGAGCACGATCTCGCGTGCGAGGTTGTGATAGGCGACCGGGCGCGAGACGTTGCCGTAGATGATCTCGTCGACGCTCGCCGGATCGGTCTCGCTGCGCGCGAGCGTCTCCGCGGTCGCGACCGTCGCCATGTCGAGCACGTCCGCGGTGGCGAGGTCCGTCCCCGCCTTCACGAAGGGAGTCCGCCAGCCGCCCGCGATGACCGCCCGCCGCATCGGCGTAATCGTACCAAACGAACGTTTGGTAGGGGGAGCTAGCGCTGGGCGAACGCGTCGGCGAGGATGCGCAGCGCCAGGGCGAGGATGATGACCGCGCTCACCCGCGCCGCCCAGCGCTCGGCGCGTGCCGGGATCCGTCCGTGGAACAGCGAGGCCGTGCCGGCCAGCAGCCACTGCCACGACAGGGAGGCGGTGGCAGCGGCGACGACGAAGGCCGCTCGCGCCAGCGGATCCGCGGAGACCGCGGGCAGCCCGACGGCGAGCGCCGCGAAGTAGATGACGGTCGCCGGGTTCACGATCGTCAGGCCCACGAAGACGAGGTAGGTGCGCAGCGTGCTCGCGGGCTCGGTGGCAACGGCACGCGCGCCGGCGCGGCGCGTCGCGGCGAGCGCGAAGAACATCAGGACGAGTGCGGCGCCGACGCGCGCCGGGAAGAGGATCGGCGCGATGGCCGTGACGAGCACCGGGCCGGCGAGCATCGCGACCGCCGCGTAGAGGAAGTCCACGGTCGCGGTGCCCGCACCGGCCGCGAGCCCGGGCCTCAGTCCGCCATGCATCGCGGTGCGGATGATGAGCAGCGCGATCGGTCCGACCGGAATCGCGATCGCATACCCGGCCGCGAGTCCGATGAGGAGCGCGTCGAACATCGCCGAACGATAGGGTCGAGCGCGATGGTCTAGCGGTCGCGGAGGGCGTCGAACGCGCGCGCGATCGCCTCGAGGATCTTCGCGCTGCCCTCGTCGGTGAGCTGGTAGCGCACGACGTTGCCCGTGCGCCGCGGCGCCACCGCGCCGATGTCGCGCAGCACGCGCAGGTGCTGGCTCGTCGCGGCCGGTGTGCGACCGACGACGCGCGCGACGTCGGTCGCGGGAAGCGGCGTCTCCACGAGCGCGCGCACGATGCGCAGCCGCGTGAGATTGGCCGCGCTCTCGAGGATCGCACGCGCCTCGCGTTCGACGCGCGCGGGAAGGACGCTGCGCTCCGCGATACCTACCGCGTCGGCATCGATCGGCGAGCCTCGGCCGCGTCCGTGACGCGATGACAAGCTGGCCACAGCCGCTTGATAGGTGGTGCGCAGCCAGGCGCGCAACCGCTGTAGCAGAAGCGAAGTTTCGAGGCGCCGCAACTGCTCACGGGTTGAGCGCGCTCCACGCGATGCGGATCGAGGCCAGCAGCACGAGCGCCGCGAGCAGTCGCATCAGCACATCGGT
Source organism: Chloroflexota bacterium (assembly GCA_005887995.1). Classification (GTDB taxonomy): domain Bacteria; phylum Chloroflexota; class Limnocylindria; order P2-11E; family P2-11E; genus CF-39. The sequence continues at coordinate 12,191 of VBJD01000082.1, read as the reverse complement.
GCGCGTGCGAACCGATACCCATGCGCCGATCGGCGATCCAATGAGCGCGCTCACCACGATGATCGCGGCGAGGCGCGGATCCACCTGCGCGGTCGCGGCTTTGCCGACGAACGCGGCAACTGCGCCGAACATCCCAATGCCGAGTGAGCTCCCGATCGCGATCCGTGGCGGGACTCGCAGGAAGTAGACGAGCGCGGCAACGATGAACGCGATCGCGCCGATGCCGACCATCCCGCCGAACGCGCCGATCACCGCGGCGAGCGCGATCGCCACCGCGTTGTTGACGCGCACCTGGTGCGCGGCGGCGGTCTGCGCCTCGACCGGCAGCACGAGCAAGACCGCACCGAAGAACGAGAACGCCGCGAAGATCGCGAGGAGCAGCTGGTCGGACATATCGCGCGACGCGATCGCGCCGAGCAGCGAGGCGATCGCCGCGGGTGGACCCATGAGCAGGACGAGCCGCGTCGACACGTTGCCGTACGAGCGGTGCCGAGACATGCCGAGGACGCTCCCCGAGATCGCTTGAACGACCGTCAGGCCCGTCACGATCTTCACCGGCAGCGCCGCGAGGCCCACCGCCCCAGGCGCGTAGAGAAGCAGTGGCGTGAGCACGATGCCACCGCCGATGCCGAGCAAGCCGGAGAGGACGGACGCGATCAGGCCCGCGAGAGCGACGACGACCTCGACCGGCACGGCGCTCCTTTATATAGGTGTCCCGGCGACGAGGTATCGAGCAGCAGCCGTTAGCCTTCTGGCGTGGACCTCGTGCTCTCACTGCACGGCCGGCTCGCGATCGTACTCGTCCTCTACTACACCGCCGTCGGTCTCTGGGCCCTCTTCCTCGGCGTGCGGAAGAGCGGACCGACGCCTGGCCTGCGCGGCGCGTTCGTCATCGCGGAGATCGCCGCCGTGGCGCAGGGCGTCGTGGGCTTACTCGTGTTCGCGTTCCTGCGGCCGCCGCGCGACGGACTGCATGTGCTCTACGGCTTCGCGCTCGTGCTCGCGATGCCGCTCGCCGCATCGATGGTCCGTGACCGCGAGCCGCGCGGGCAGTCGGTCGCGCTCGGATTCGCGGCGCTCTTCACGGCGGGGCTCGCGATCAGGGGGATCACGACCGCATGAACGACATGCCCGAGCTCGAGCGCGCTATCGACACTTCACCTGCGGCGCTACAGGCGCTGCGCGGCGACTTCCTCTACTTCAACGTCGCCGGGTCAGGGCCGACCTTCCCGGTCGCGGCACGCGTTGCCGATCGCTATCGCACATGGCTCTCGAGCGTCGGGATGTTCTCCCACGTCGGCTACGACGCCTACAACGCCGCGCTCGACGCGACGCGCGCCGACCTCGCCGACTTCATCGGTGATCCCGGCGGCGCGACCCGCGTCGCGCTCACGCAGTCCGCGACCGATGCCCTCAACACGCTGATCGGCGGCATGGCGCTTCCGATCCGCATGCCGCGCAAGCCGGGGTCGACGATCGTGACGACGGCCGAGGAGCATGGCAGCGCGCTCATGCCGACGTTCGCGCGCCGTCTGCGCGGCGACCGGGTTTCCGTCTTGCCGCATCGCGACGACCCCACGTTCCTCGCCGACCTCCGGCGCGAGTTCGCGGACGGCGCGTCGGCGCTCGTCATCTCGCTCGTCTCGTGCAAGAGCGGTAAGGTCCTGCCGGTGACGGAGGCGACGCGCATCGCGCACGACGCCGGCGGGACGGTCATCGTCGACTGCGCGCAGGCCGCGGGGCAGATCCCGGTCGACGTGAACGCGCTCGGCGCCGACGCGTACGCGTTCCTCGGCTACAAGTGGCTCCACGGTCCGCTCGGCGTCGGCGCGATGTGGATCCGCGACCTTGCGAAGTTCGACGTGCTGCGGATGGGCTGGCGTTCCCAGACCGCGATGGATCTCGACGGCAACATCAAGCTGAAGGACGAGGCGTCGCGCTTCGAGACCGGCACCGTCGACGCCGGTGCGTATGTCGGGCTGCGGCAGACGCTCGCCGTGCATCGCGCACTTGGATCGACGGTGAACGAGCGCATCCGCGCGTTGCGCGCGCGGCTCCTCGAGCGCCTCGGCTCGCTGCCGTTCGAGATCCTCTCGCGCCCGGCCGATCCGACGGGCATAGTCGTCGCGCGTCCCAAGGCGATGGCGGCGCTGGAGATCGTCGAGACGATGTGGCGCGATCATCGCATCGTCGTGAAGCACCTCTCCGAACCGGGCCTCGAGGCGATCCGCATCTCCTTCTGGGCGCTGCACGAGGATGCGGATATCGACCGCCTCGCAGAGGCGTTCGCGCGGACCCTCGCCGTGCGCGCCTAGCCCTCGTATCCTTCGTCGCCCATGGCAGTGTTGAGCGGCCAGGTCGCGATCGTCACCGGCGGAGGCCGCGGGCTCGGGCGCGCTGTCGCGGAGACGCTTGCGCGTCTCGGGGCGTCCGTCGTCGTCGCGTCACGCAACGCACCTGAGCTCGACGACGTGGTGCGTGGCATCCGCAAGGCGCGCGGTCACGCCCTCGCGCAGACCGCCGACGTCTCCGACGAGCGCCAGGTCCAGGAGCTCGTGCTCGCGACCGAGCGGTGGGTCGGGCCGGCGACAATCCTCGTGAACGCCGCGGGCATGATCGACCCGGTCGTCCAGCTCGCGCGGTCGGACCCGGCGCTCTGGCTCCGCAACATCTCGATCAACGTCGGCGGCACGTACCTACCGATCCGCATGGTGCTGCCGGGGATGCTCGAGCGCGGCAGCGGTCGCATCGTGAACATCTCCTCCGGCCAGTCAACGCGCCCGAGCGCGGGACTCTCCGCGTATGGCGCGGCGAAGGCGGGCGTCGTGCAGCTCACGCGCGCGCTCGCGCTCGAGCTTGAGGGCACGGGTGTCACCGTCACGGCGTACGACCCGGGCCACCTCGACACCGAGATGCAGGAGCGCATGCGCCGGCTCTCCACCGCGGACTTTCCGCGCGCCGATGAATTCCGGCAGATGCAGCGCGAGGGGCGACTCATCGATCCGAACATCGCCGCGCGTGTCGTCGCGTACCTCGTTCTGCCCGCGACGCAACGGAACGGCGAGGCGCTGCGCTTCGACGAGCCCGATCTCGCGCGCGCCGCGGAGGCCGCGCTCACCGCGTAGTGGCAGCGCCTGCGGTCGCCGCCAACGAGCTCATCCGATTCGAAAGCACGTTCAACCGGGCGCGCATCGGCGGCGCGGTGATCACGTTCGCGCTCGGTCCCTTCTTCCCGAACATCGGTATTCAACATGTCATCCTCTTCGGCGCGCTGCTGCTCGCGCAGGCGGGACTCGTCGCTGTGCTGCTTCGCACGGAGCGCTTCGTCCGCCATCCCGCGAAGGTCGCGCAATTCATCTTCGCCATCGATCTGTTCGTCGTCTCATACGCGATCTTTCTCTTCGCCTATGACCCCAACTGGACGACGTACATCGTCGGCATCCTCCTCGTGATCGCCGGCGGCTTCCGCTTCGGGAGCGCCGGCGCGTTCGGTGCGTCGATCTTCATGGCGATCACGTACACCCTCACCGCGACCTACCGCGCACAGGTCTTCGGCTATCCGACGGAACCGCAGCGGATCGCCTTCACGGTGACGATCTATCTTCTGTCCGGCTTCCTGATGGCCGGTCTCGTGCGTGAGCTCGGCACGCTCCGAGCGCAGCGCGAGGCGTTCGATCATCAGCGCGCCGAGACCGAAGCGCTGCGCGCGCTGGACAAGATGAAGTCGGACTTCCTCGCCGAGATGTCGCACGACTTCCGCAGCCCGCTCACCGTCGTGCGCGGCGCGCTCGAGATCCTGCAGAGCCAGCGGCCGGGGCCGCTGACCGATCGCCAGCAGGAGCTCGCGGAGCGCGCGGACCGGAACGTGCGGCGCCTCGAAGAGTTCTCGGAGGACCTGCTCGAGATGGCGCGTATCGAGCACGGTGCGATCGACCTCGAGCGCGTCGAGATCGACGCCTGCAACCTGGTGCGCGAGGTCGTCGAGGACCATCGCGGTCTGGCGCAGGACCGTGGTCAGACGATCGAGCTTGATTGCGTCCCGAATGCGGTGATGATCTCCGCCGACATCGCGCGGCTGCGACGGGTCGTCGGGAACCTCGTCGGCAACGCGATCAAGTTCGCGCCCGAGCACAGTACGATCGTGGTGCGCACGCGTCGCGATGAGTCGGGCTTCAGCGTGCGCGTCATCGACCACGGTGCCGGCGTCGATCGCGACGAGCGTGAACGCATCTTCGAGAAGTTCAGCCGCGGCCGACGTACCACCGCGACGTCGGGCGCCGGCCTCGGCCTCTCGATCGCGCGCTCGCTGGCCGAGCTGCATGGCGGGTCGATCCGCTACGAGGACGCGGTCGGGGGCGGCGCCGCCTTCGTATTGACGGTTCCTTTAGGGCTGGAGGGATGACCGGGGTAAGGGGCGCATGAAGGTCCTCGTCGTCGACGACGAGCCGGACGTGCGCGCGCTCGTCGCCACCGCGCTCGGCTACGGTTCCGGGCCGGTCGAGGTCATCGAGGCGGGCGATGGAGACGAAGCGCTCGCGCAAATACGCGACGCGAGGCCGGACATCGTCGTCCTTGACCTGGCGCTGCCGGGGCGTGACGGCTTCTCAGTGCTCGAACAGCTCCGTCGAACGTCCATGTTGCCGGTGATCGTCCTCACTGCCCGCGGGCTCGAGCACGACAAGATCCGCGGTCTCGAGCTCGGCGCGGACGACTACATGACGAAACCGTTCAGCCCCCGCGAGCTCGTGCTGCGCATCCAGACGGTGCTGCGGCGAAGCGGTCCGCAGGATCGCCGCCCAGGATCGATCGAGCGAGGCGGCCTGCGCCTCGATCTCGCCGCGCGCCAGGTCCACCGCGGGGACGCGGAGATCCGGCTCACGCCGACCGAATTCAACCTGCTCGTCGAGCTTGCGAACCGAGCCGGCGAGGCTATCTCGCACGAGGCGCTGCTCACGAAGGTGTGGGGCCCGGAGTACCGGACCGAAGGCCACTACCTCAAGGTCTACATCGGACGCCTGCGCGACAAGATCGAGAGCGACCCGGCCGCCCCGCGGCTCATCCAGACGGTGCGCGGCGTCGGTTACCGGCTGGCGTTGACCAAAGATTGACTTGAGGTCGGCAGCCCGCCGACCGCACGCTTGTGCCCGCGCGACGGGCGTGGTCCCTCCCGACCGCGCTCGTCGCCTCGTTCCTAGCGCTCCTGCGACTTCTCCCGTCCCGCTGGCTTGAACGCCTTGCGCCGCGCGATCTGTGTCTCGAGCAGCTTCGCCGTCCCGGCGGGATCGACTTGTGCGCGCTTTGCGATCTCGGCCTCGCTCCGACCGATGAGTCCGCAGGTGGCGCAGTCGCCGCGGCCGTCGAGGCGCGCATGGCAGTTCGCGCAGTGCACCTCGAACGGCGCGTGCGCCTTGAACAGCCCGAGCGATTCCGCCTCCGCGACGAGAGCCTGCGTGTCTGCCACTACGCCACTCCTCGCGCTCGGCTCTCGCTCATCTTCATGCTGACCCGAGCACGACGGACTTCTTCTCGGTGTAGCTCTCGATCGCCTCGATGCCGTGCTCCTTGCCGAAGCCGGACTGCTTCGCTCCGCCGAACGGCAGCTGGTCGTACGCGACCTGGATGTCGTTCACCCAGGTGTAGCCCGCGTCCAGTTGCTCGGCGGCCTTCCGCGCTTTGGCCATGTCGCGCGTGAAGATCGACGACCCGAGCCCGTAGATCGACGCGTTCGCCTTGGCGATCGCCTCGTCCAGGTCGTTCACGATGAACAGCGGCACGGCCGGACCGAACACCTCCTCGGTCGCCATGCGCGAGTCCTCGGGGACGTCGGTCAGCACCGTCGCGGGGTAGAACCAGCCTTTCGCGTACTCCGGTCCGTCCGGACGCGTGCCGCCGGCGAGGACCTTCGCGCCACGCTTCACCGCGTCGGCGACCTGTGCCTCGACCTCGCTCCGCTGCGTCTCGGTGTGGAGCGGGCCCATCTTCGTGTCCGCGGCGAACTGGTCGCCCAGCTTCCACTCCTTTTGCGCGCGGTCGGTGAACTTCGTCATGAACTCCTCGGCGATCTTGTCGAAGAGGAAGATGCGCTTCACCGCGAGGCACGCCTGCCCCGAGTTGAAGAAACGGCCGATCGCGGCGGCTGCGGTGGCGCGGCGGATGTCCGCGTCCTCCGCGACGATCATCGCGTCGCTGCCGCCGAGCTCAAGCGTCACGCGCGTCACGTTCTTCGCCGCGAGCTGCATGATCCGCTTGCCCGTCGCGGTCTGGCCGGTGAACGCGATCTTGTTCACGCGTGGGTGCGATACGAGCGCGTCGCCCACCTCGGTGCCCGAGCCGTGCAGGGTATTGATGACGCCCGGCGGGAAACCCGCCGAGTTGATCGCCTCGATCGCGCGCTGTGTCGCGAGCGGTGTCGTCGACGCCGGCTTCAGGACGATCGTGCAGCCCGTCGCGAGGGCGGGGCAGAGCTTGTTCGCGAAGAGGGTGAGCGGGAAGTTCCAAGGCGTGATCGCCGCCACGACGCCGACTGGGCGCCGGATGGTGATGCCGAACTTCGACGGATCGTCGAGCGGGATGTAATCGCCGCGGATCTTGTCCGCGAGGCCAGCGAAGTACTCGAGGTTCTCGGCGACTCGCGTAGCCTCGATCTTCGCGTGCGCGAACGGCTTGCCCTGCTCCTTGGACAGGAGCGTTGCGACCTCGTCGAGGACTTCGCGCATCTTCTGCGCGGCCTCGTGCATGAGCTTCGCGCGCTTGCTCGGTGGTGTCGCCGCCCAGCCCGGGAACGCCTTCGCTGCGGCGGTGACGGCCGCGTCGACGTCCGCCGCGGTGCCACGCGGGATCTCGCCGACCTGCTCGCCGTTCGCGGGATTGCGGACCGGCATCGTCTTGCCGCTCTGCGAGCCGACAAGCTCGCCGTTCAGGAGCATCTGCGCCATTTATGGCTCCCTTCGATCGCCTGACACGCTCGCTTCGTTCGCTGACACGCTCACTTCGCTCGCTGAACAGGGGCCCCTGCCCCTGGGGCCCCTACCCCTGGGACCGCTGCCCCTGCTCCCCAGTGACTAAGCAAGGATATGGAGCGCGACGGATGTTCGCTCAAGCGAACGCGTGATCGTCCCGCTAGGGTATGCGCGCTCATCATGGCAGTTCGGTTTGAGAAGCAGGACGCGATCGGGCACGTCATCCTCGACCGCCCGCCGGCCAATTCCTACGACCGGGCGTTCATGGAAGAGCTCGATGCGGCGATCGAGTCCGCGCGCTCGGACGATGCGGTGCGGTCGATCGTCGTGCGCAGCGCCTCCGAGAAATTCTTCTCCGCCGGCGCGGACGTGAGCGTGTTCGCGAAGAGCGACCTCGACACGCAGAACGCGTTCGTCGTCTGCGCGAACGAGGCGATGACGAAGTTCGAGAGCACGCCGAAGGTGATCATCGCGGCGATCAACGGACACTGCCTCGGCGGCGGTCTTGAGATCGCGCTCTGCTGTGACTTCCGGATCGCGGCCGAGGGCACGTACAAGATCGGGCTACCGGAGGTCACGCTCGGCCTTCTTCCCGGTACGGGCGGCACGCAGCGTCTCCCGCGCCTCATCGGCAGGCAGAGGGCGCTCGAGCTGATGCTGAAGGGAACGACGCTGTCGCCGCAGGAGGCCAAGAACGCGGGCATCGTCGATGAGGTGGTGCCTCCGGGCGAGCTCCTCGCGCGCGCGACCGCGCTGGCGACCGAGTACGCGAGCGGCCCGAGCTACGCGCGCGGCCAGATCAAGCTCGCGACCGTCCAGGGCTTCGGCACGTCGCTCGCGGAGGGGCTCGCGACGGAGCGCGCTGCGCTCATCCGGCTCTTTGGGAGCGAGGATGCTCGCGAGGGTGTGAAGGCCTTCGTCGAGAAGCGCAAACCGGAGTACCAGGGCCGCTAGCGCGAGGAGGTCCGTCATGGCCGTCGCACAACGATCGCTGACCGACCGCATCGTCGGCGTCCTTCGTCTCGACGAGGCGACATTCGAGGACATCGAGGCCGACGAGAAGGCCACCGGCGAGGCGGCATTCGTCGTCGTCGCTTCGGCGCTCGTTGCCGCGGCAGGCGTGGCGTTACGCACGGGCCGCCCGATCGAAGTTGGCCTGGTCGGCGCGATCGCCGAGCTCATCAGCTGGGCCGTGTACGCCTGGTTCGCGTGGCTCATCGGTGTGCGGTTGTTTCCCGCGACCACGACGAGGTCGAACTGGGGTGAGCTCGCGCGCACCCTTGGCTACGCGACCGTGCCGCGAGTCTTGCTGATCCTCGTCGCGATCCCTGGCCTGGCCGGAGTCGTGCGACTCGTCGTCGAGATCTGGCGGCTTGCCACGACCGTGGTCGCACTGCGCTCGGCTCTCGATTGCAGCACGCTGCGCGCGGTCGTGGTCGGTGTCGTCGCGGTGATCGCCGAGGTCATTGTCTTGTCGATCATTCTCGGCATCGTCGGCGTCGCGATCAGCTAGGGATCCTCACGACGCAGGACAAGCGCACGACGCTGCGCGAGGCCGTCGCGCGCCACGTCCGCGACGGCATGTCCATCGCGATCGGCTGCGCGCTCGAGCCGGCGATCCCATTCGCGTTCGCGCACGAGCTGATCCGCCAACGCAAGCGCGACCTAACGCTCATCGGTCCCATCTCCGACATCCTCTTTGACCAGCTCATCGGCGCGGGCTGCGTCGCGCGCGTCGAGGCGGCGTGGGTCGGGAACGTCTCCGCTGGCCTCGGTCACTGCTACCGCCGCGCCCTCGAGCAGGGCGAGCCGCGCCGGATCGAGGTCCGCGATCACAGCAATTTCTCCATCGGGCAGGCGCTCCTCGCCGGAGCGATCGGCGCGCAGTACATCGCGACGAAGACGCTGCTCGGTAGCGACATCGCGCGGACGAACCCGACGTTCAAGGAGTCGACGTCGCCATTCGATGGGAGCAAGGAGCTCCTCGTCCCGGCGATCACTCCTGACCTGGCGGTCCTCGCGTGCCAGGTCGCCGATCGCGACGGAAGCGCGGAGCTGCAGGGACCGTGGGGCGTCTCGTACGAGGCCGCGCTCGCGGCGAAGAGCGCGATCGTTCTCGCCGAGATCGTCCCCGCGGAAATCGTGGTGCGCACGCCGAACCGCGCGATCGTGCCGGCCACGAAGGTCGTCGCCGTGGTGCACGAGCCGGGCGCGTGCCATCCCTCGTCCCTGTCGCGGATGTACCAACGCGATCACGAGTTCTTCCACGAGTACCACCGCGCGACGCGCACCGCCCTGGGGTTCGACCGGTGGATCGCCGAGTGGGTGACCGGCGTGCCTGACCGCGCCGCGTACCTGCGCAAGCTCGGTCCGCGCTGGGACGCGCTCGACGCGCGAGTGAAGTTCGCGCCGACCACCGAGCCCAATTGACCGACGTCTCCGCGGGCGAGCTCATGGTCGCCCAGGCCGCGCGCGAGATCCGCGACGGCGAGACGGTCTTCGTCGGCATGCGCCTCCCGCTCATCGCGTTCGTCCTGGCGAAGAAGACACACGCGCCGAGCGCGATCGGGCTCTTCGAGCTCGGCATCATCCGCGACGAGCCGGCCGGCGAGCTCCTCTACACGATGGGCGACAACCCGAACGTCGAGAACGCGCTCTGGTGCGGACCGATGCTCGCGGTCATGGGGATGCTGCAGCGCGGCGAGGTGCAGGCGGGATTCATCGGCGGCGCGGAGATCGACCGCCACGGAAATCTCAACACGACGGCGATCGGCGCGGACCGCATGCATCCCACAGTTGCCCTGCCGGGATCCGGTGGCGGTGCGGATATCGCCAGCCTCGCGCATCGCCTGATCGTGATCATGCCGCACGACAAGCGACGACTGCGCGAGAAGGTCGACTTCATCACGTCCCCCGGCTATGGCACGGGCGGAGACTGGCGGCGTCGCGTCGGCCTCGTGCATGGCGGGCCGTCGGTGCTCATCACGACGCTCGGCGTGTTCCGCTTCGAGGATGGCGACGCGGTCCTCGCGTCGTACCACCCCGGGTCCTCGGTCGACGACGTGCGTGCGAACACCGGCTGGCAGCTGCGCGTCGCATCGGATGTCCGCGAGACGGAGCTGCCCTCGGCCGAGGTCCTGCGCATCATCCGCGGCTACGACCCACAGGGCTTCTGGACGAGGCGCGGTGAGTAGCGAGCCACCGTACGTCCTCTATCACCGCCTCGCGGACCCGGCGTCGGCGGCGATCCGCGCGAAGATCGTCGAGGCCGGACTGAAGCCGCTCGTCGACTTCCAGAACGTCGAGGGCGACGGTGCGGACGCATTCGCGGCGCGCGGCGGCCGCGCGGTGCCGGCGCTCTGGGACGGGAAGCGGCTGCACCAGGGCTCGGACGCCGTGCGCCTTGCTCTTGGTGCCATCATCGCGTCGGGGGAGCAACAAAAGTGACCGACGTCGCGACACGCCCTGCGGACATTCGCCTCCCGGAGCTGCCCGACCGCTACAACGCGGCGATGACCTACGTCGACGCGCATCGAGCCGCGCGCGGCGACAAGATCGCGATCCGCTGCCAGGGTAAGAGCGTGACCTACGGCGAGTACGCCGAGAACGTCGACCGTGCGGGAAACGCGCTGCGCTCGCTCGGGCTCGACATCGAGGACCGCGTCGTCATCCTCTGCGTCGATTCGCCGGCCTTCGTGTACGCGTTCTTCGGCGCGATCAAGATCGGCGTGATCCCGGTGCCGACGAACACGCTGCTGATACCGCGCGATCTCACCTACATCCTGCGCGACAGCCGCGCCAAGGCGATCGTCGTGTCGGCGTCGCTCCTTCAGAAGGTGCTCGACGTTCGCAAGGACTGTCCTCGTTTGCGGCACGTGCTCGTGACGGCGTCGGGCGTCGCGCCGCTCGAAGGCGCGCTGCCGAGCGGCGTCGTCTCGTTCGAGCAAGCTCTCGCGGCTGCGAAGGACGACCTCGATCCCGCGGACACGACGCCCGACGACATGGCCTTCTGGCTCTACTCGTCGGGCACGACCGGCTTCCCAAAGGGCGCGGTGCACCTGCAGCACGACATGATCTATTCGGCAGAGACGTTCGGCCGCTACGTGCTGAACTGCGCCGAGGACGATCGTTACTTCACCGTCTCTCCGCTCTTCCACGCCTACGGACTGGGCAACGGCGTGTTCGTTCCGCTGCGCTACGGCGCGTCCGTTGTCTACAAGCCGGAGCGCGCGACACCCGACCTCGTGTACGGGCTCGTCACGAGCGAGAAGCCGACGGTCATGTACACCGCGCCGACGTTCTACGCCGCGCTCCTCGCGTATCCGGAGGAGGGCTTCAAGTACGACCTCTCGTCACTCAAGTTCTGCGTGTCCGCCGGTGAGGCTCTCCCCAAGCCGCTGTTCGATCGCTGGAAAGCGCGCTTCGGCACCGAGATCATCGACGGGATCGGTTCGACCGAGATGCTGCACATCTTCATCTGCAACATTCCGGGCAAGGCGCGCGGCGGGACGAGCGGCACGGTCGTCCCGGGCTACAAGGCGAAGATCGTGGATGACGACGGCAAAGAGCTCGCTCCTGGCAACACCGGCAATCTCTGGGTCTCCGGCGATTCGTGCTGCGCCTTCTACTGGAACAAGCACGAGAAATCGAAGGCGACCTTCCGCGGCGAGTGGACGGTCACCGGCGACCGCTATCAATTGGCGGAGGACGGTTTCTTCACCTACGAGGGCCGCTCCGACGACATGCTCAAGGTCTCGGGTCAGTGGGTGTCACCGGCGGAGGTCGAGGCCGCGATCATGGAGCATCCCGCGGTGCTCGAGGCGGCGGTCGTCGGTGCACGGGATGAGGACGAGCTCATCAAGCCGCGCGCGTTCGTCATCCTGAAGAACGGTCGCACCCCGAGCGACGCGCTCGCCGAGGAGCTCAAGCGCCATGTGAAGGATCGGATCGCGCCGTACAAGTACCCGCGCTGGATCGAGTTCGTGACCGAGCTGCCGAAGACCGCAACGGGCAAGATCCAGCGGTACAAGCTGCGGGAGCGGACGTAACTTCGTTAGCGGACTTGCGCCTCAACGCTCAGTAGGTCGAAGGTTCTATCAGGGTTTGGCTGCGCGTCGATAGTGATTGCGAGAGGCAGACTCGGACCTACGCCCGTACGCGGCACGTTGCTGAAGCGCGTCGAGCTTGTGACCCGCGTTGTGATAGTCGAACCACCGAACTTACCCGGTCCAG
>VBJD01000179.1 GCA_005887995.1 Chloroflexota bacterium | reverse complement strand
CGAACACCGCGCCGCTCGGGGTCACGAGGTGGTACGAGGCGTTGACGACGCCGGGCTGCCACACCGCGGTACCGACGTTGGTGATCGTCACCGGCACGGTGATCGTCGCGTTCGGCGCGCCCGAGGCGTTCGGCGCGGCCGGCTGGTACGTCGCGGCGTAGCCGCCGACGGCGATCTGCACCGAGCGCGTCGGCGTCTGCATGCCGGCGCCGCTGAACCAGGTGAGGCCCTCGCGCACGATGTCGTAGCGCAGCGTGTACGTGCCCGGCGCAGCGGGCGCGGCGACGCGGACGTTCACGGTGCGCAGCTCGTTCGACGTCATGCCGGAGAGGCTCGTGCGCACGCCGTCCCAGACGATCGCGTTCCCCGCGGCGTCGAGCCAGTGGTACGAGAGGTTCACGTCGCTGCCCCAGGTGAAGTTCGAGAGGTTCTGCACCTTCACCGGGTAGAAGGACGTCGCCACGGCCGCGAGCGACGCGGGCGTGCCCGAGACGTCGAGCGAGCCGCCGTAGAACGGCGTCACGAACGGCGTGACCTGCACGGCCTGATCGGCGGTGCGCACGTCCTTGCCGCTGAACCACGACACGCCCTCCTCGACCATGTCCCAGCGCAGCGTGTACGTGCCCGCGGCGCTCGGGTACGCGAGCGATGCCTGCAGGACCGCCGACGCGCCGGGCGCGACGTCGGCGTTCAGCTTCGTGCGCACGCCGTCCCACACGACCGCGCGGCCCGCGCCGTCGATCCAGTGGTAGCCGAGGTTCTCCGGGTTCGGGCCGACCGGCGACCAGAGGAAGTTCGAGTTGTTCGTCACCGTGATCGGGATCGTCGCCAGCGTCTTCGCCATCGCGACGCTCACCGGCGCGGGCGCGTACGCGGCGCCGTAGGACTTGATGAACGGACCGGCGACGGTCGCGGTGACGTTGCCCGTGGGCACGCCCTTGTTCGAGAACCACGAGACGCCTTCCTGCACGAGGTCGAAGCGCAGCGTGTAGTTGCCGCCCTGCGGAGGCGCGGTCACCTGCGCCTGCACGGATACGGTCGCGCCCGCCGGCAGATCCGCGGGCAGCTTCGTGCGCGCGCCGTCCCACAGCGCGGTCTGCCCGGTCGACGTGTACCAGTGGTAGCCGAGGTCCACCGGGTACGACGAGGTCACCGGGATCGTGCCGCGTCCCGCGTTCGTGATCGTCACCGGCACGGTCGCGGCCTGGCTCGCGGCGAACGTCGGCAGCGTGCCGACGGTGTACGTCGCCTTGAAGTCGACGGACACGCCGGTCGGCGTGTCGTCGGGCGCGATGCCCTTATCCGCGAACGCGAACTCGTTCACCTTGTAGAGGTCGAGGTACATCGTGTAGTTCGTCGGGTAGACCGGCGCGGTCACCGGGATCATGAGCGAGACGGTCTGCCCCGGCTGCACGTCGGACACCAGGCTCGTGCGCTGCGATCCGGGGAAGGTGTTGCCCGTCGCGTTGCTTACCCACTTGTAGCCGAGCTGCACCGGGTTCACGCCGGTCGCGGGCCACGCGCGGCCGCCGTCGTTCGTCACGGTGACGCTGATGACCTTCGTCTCGCCGGCGACCCAGGCCTTCGGCACGTTGTCGCTCACCCAGTCGGCGCTCCAGTCCGCGGCGTTGAACCACATGTCGCGCACCGGCGTGCTCTTCAGGGTGTTCCACCACGAGCCGGCCGACTGCAGATCCCAACGCACCAGGTACGAGCCCATCGCCGGCGTCGTGAACGGGACGTTCACGGTCTGCGCGCCACCCGGCGGGATCGGCGCGGCGATCGAGCCCGACGCGCCCTGCGCCTGCGTGACGACGCCGTTCTTCAGCATGCGATAGGACACGGTCGTCCCCTGCGGGATCGCGTTCGCGCCCTTGTTCGTGATGACGACGGGCACGGTGAGCGTCGAGCCGGGGAACGCGGCCTTCGGCATCTGCGGATCGATCCACGGCATGTCGAAGTAGCCGGACACGGCCGCGGCCTGCGCCTGACGGCGCAGCCCCTCGAGCATGTTGTAGATGCCGTTGCCCGGGCACGACGTCTGACCGCCGTGCTGGCTCAGGATGTAGTTGCAGTCGCGGTGGCCCTGGATGTTCGGCGGATTGCTGGTGACGTCGATCCACGTGCCGTCCGGCGCCTGCTCCTGATGCTTGAAGGTGTCGTTGCCGTACGGCTGTATCCCGTACTGGGCTGACTTCATCGCGATGATGTTCGCGATCGCGCCCTGCAGCTGACCCGTGGGCTGCGTGATGGAGTAATCGCCGAGCGCGGCGATGCCGATCGAGCCGTTGTTCCATCCGTACGCGTGACCGGCGATGACGTTGTCGCCGCCCTGCCGACCCGTCCAGATGTTGCCGAACTTGTCGACGATGTAGTTGTAGCCAATGTCGCCCCAGCCGCGCGTGACCGCGTGGTAGTAGTAGATGGAGCGGATCGATGCCGCGACGTTGTTCCCGCCGTCATCGGTGACGGTGTGGTGGATGACGAACTTCTGCACCTTCTGGTAGCGCGGCGGCCAGCTCATGAGCCCTTCGTCCGCGGCCCACTCCTGTCGCGTGAGGATGCGTGACGCGCCGGTGGGCGCGGCCTCGGCGTAGGAGCGGGTGAAGTCGCTGAAGGCGCCGGCGATGTCGTTCAGCAGACGCGCGACCGGACCGGCGTTCACGTCGTTCACGTCGAGGAACGTGAGCGAGACCTTCGCGAGGTCGTTCGGGTCGCCGCTCACGAGCCAGACGCGGTACTGCGCGAAGCGCGCGGCGTTCGTCGGCATGGGCATGGCGTAGTGCTCGTTCGTGTACTCATTGGTCATGTCCTCTTCTTCGCGCACCTGCGACCACTCGCTCCACGCGGCGCCGTCGGTCGAGGTGCGCGTCTCGAAGTAGAGCGACGTCTCGGCGCCGTGCGCGGCGATCCAGTGCACGCCGAGGCGATCGAAGAGCTGACCCGCATTGATGACATCGGAGGTGAAGAGGAGCGTGTCGCCGCCGGTCGCGCCGGCGTCGAGGATGTTCGTCGCGCCGGTCTGGCGGCTCAGGCCGCCCTTCTGCGCGGGGTAGGAGTCGCTGTGCTCGTTCGCGATGATCTGGCCGGACGCGCGCGGCGAGGCGACAGCGGGTGTGCCGAAGTTCGGAAGGAGGGCGAGGACGAAGACGCCGATGAGGAGGGCGAGACGGAATGTCGCGCGGCGCCGGCCCACTCGGACCCCCTTCTTCCTCTTGCCACCGTCCCCGACGCCGACGTCATTGTGACAGCCGGGGACCGCACTGTCTGTACACCGAACGAATGAGGACGGGTCGCGTCACGCCGCTGGACAGGTGGCTTCGCTACTGAAATGACAGCGTGAGACCGAGCAGACAAGCGAGGACTGGCGCCTCGGTGCGCCGTCGGCCTAGCCGTGTTTCAAAAACCGCTGGGAACCTCACCTAGCGGCTGCGGGCGGCGGTTCGCGGCGATCGCTTGGGCTTCACGGGACGGCGTTCGAGCCGTGCGATACCCGCCTCGAGGACGCCCTTCATGAAGGTCTGGTACGGCACGCCGGCGCGCGTCGCCTGACGCTTGACCCGGCTGAGCAGATCGGGCGCGATCCGCAAGGACACGGCGACCGTGCCCGGCCGCTGACGGAACAGTTTGGCGAAGTGCTCATCGATCTCGTCATCAGTCCAGTCGTCGTATGGATCCGTCCACGTGAATTCACGATTCATCGGAAGTACTCCTTCGCCAACTTTCGTCCGGCGCGTCGCGCATGGACCGGAAATCGTCCATCCGGATGATCGACCCAGATGATGAATAGCACGCGACCGTTCCTCGTGCTGCCTGTGACAGCGTGGTGTTCGGTGCCCTTTCGGACTTCTGTCGTTTCGATGCGCCTCGGATCATTGAGAACCTCATTCACGTCATCGCGTGTGATGCCGCGTTCGGCGTGATCGCGGTCAACGTGCTTGGTATTTGATGCTGCCCACACGACGGGGCGCTGATCCAACTCGACATCAGTCTATACGGATGCCGCTTGCGCGTATATACATCGCCAATGCAGAGCGCGAGCCTCAGACGGCGCTGATTGGGTTAGCCGAGCGCGGGAGTCATGGGCGTTGCGCGCGCTCCCCACCTCTCCATGGACGAGCGCGCGAGCGGGGCGATAAGCACGATCCGAAGGATGAGCGAGCTTGAGCATCGTCGAGCGCAGGCCGATGCACTACTGGACCGATCAGACGTCAGACAGTCACGATCTCGATAAGCCCTTCGAAACCAGCGAAATCGCGTGGATTGCGCGTGTAGAGCGGCAGATCCGCGGCGAGCGCCGTCGCGGCGATCAGCAGGTCGAAGCCGCGCCGTCCGCGGGGTTTCGGGGCGGGCTGCGGAAGAGCTACGTAGAGCCGCGCATATGCCCGGGCGACCGCAACATCGACCGGAAGCGCGACGAACGCCGATTCCGCGCGCTGCAGAGTGTCCTGGCGCCGCGACCGTTCGGCAGCGTTCACGGCTGCGTGTGGGCCGATCGCGAGTTCCGCAAGCGTGATCGCCGAGATCGCCGAGCCCTCGGGGACAAGCGATCGATCGATCTCGGCGAGATCGATGACTACCGAGGTATCGAGGAGCGCCTGCTCAGCGCCGTCGGTACGCGCGCGGCGTGGGGTCCTGATCAACGAGGGCGTCTATGTCCTTCCTGAACTGCTTGAAATCGATGTGCGGTGCGCCTCGAAAGATCTCGAGGAGCTCGTCTTTTGGGACGAACACGCGACGACGTATCGGATTCAGTTCCGCGACGGGTACTCCGTTGCGCGTCACGATGAAGCGTTCGCCCCGGTCGAGGGCGCGCATGATCTTGCCGCTGTCGTTGCGCAGCTCTCGCTGCGTGATGTTTCGGGTCACGACGTGTAGCGTAGCACCTGTGCTACGAATCGTCGGAAAAGCACTCGCGTTCTTGCCAATTTCCTTCGCTTGCTTATCGCGATCGCGCCTTGACGCCGGCCGCACCGCGAGCGTACGCGATGTCGATTTGGACCCACTGCTGATGTCCATTTGGACCAGGGCGCCAGGCATTTGGACCAAAGCCAGGCGCGATCGGCAGCTGCTTCTAGAAGGGCGCGAGTTTGAGCATCGTGGAGCGAAGCCCGAGGCACGACTGGATCGACTCCGCGCGCACGTCGGCATTCGCGGCGGATCCGTAGAAGCGGATCGAGACGGCGTGACCGACATCCACGGGGTAGCGGTTCGTCACGTCGACGCCCTGGAGCACGCCGATGTTCGGACCGCCAGCGCAGATCACCGCGTTCGCGATCTGCGAGCTGTTGAAGGTCACGCTCCACGAGGCGCGCGGGTTCGCCGGCGCCGAGACCAGGCGGTCGGCGGGATCGGGGACGGCGGCGAGGAACGGTTGGCTCGCATCCGGTGTGCAGATCCACGTGCCCGAGGCGCTGCGCACGACGCGAGTGCCCCAGCAGCCGAAGTCCTTCGTGTATCCGCCGCTCGAGGACGCGAAGTACGTCTTCACCGGGGCGTTGTTCCAGGTGACGATCTTGCCCGCGGTCAGCGCGACCGCGAGATCGGTGCGCGGGCCTTCGGCGGTGACGCCGGCGTAGCACTGGTCGGCCTGGTCGTCGCTCACGTCGTAGTCGCGCGCGACGCCGCGGTACGACGCGTACGCGTACGAGCGCGCCGCGTAGGCCTGCGCCTTCAGCGCCTCGGCGGCCCACGTGTTCGGCATCTCGAACGAGATGACGCCGCGCACGTAGTCGTCGTAGGAGACCGCGTTGATGGCGCGCAGCGTGTTGCCGAGGTTCGTGAAGCGGAGGTTGCCGCGGTAGAACCCGGGACGGCCGTCGAGCTGATCCTTCTGCACGAAGCGCAGCGGATTGCCCGGGTCCAGCGGCACGACGGCGACGCTGGTGAACGTGCCGACGAGCGTCGGGGTCGCGGTGTTGCTGCTCCACGCCTCGACGACGCCGTTGCTCGCGACGAACTGCCACTTCGCGCCGGGCGTCGCGCGGCCGATCTCCGCGTTCGCCTTCGACTCATCGAGCACGCGGAAGCCACCGTTGGAGATGACGTCGCCGAAGTAGCCGTCGAAGTATCGGTTCGTGCCGCAGCGGTAGCGCGATTGCGATGACGGCTGCGAGAGCAGCACGCGGTTGTACGGCCGCGCCGCGTCGCCG
>VBJD01000178.1 GCA_005887995.1 Chloroflexota bacterium | reverse complement strand
GATCGGTGAATGGGTCGCCGTGCGCCGGGAGCACGTAGTGGACCGGCAGGTCGCGCATCGCGCCCAGCGCGTCAAGGAAGTCGCCGAGCGGATCGTCACGGGACTGCGGATAGAGGCCGACGTTCGACGTGATGCGCGGTAGCACGTGATCGCCGGCGAAGAGGATGCGATCGCGTTCGTCGACGAGCGCCGCGTGATGGTCGGTGTGGCCCGGCGTCCACCGCACCCGCTCCGCGCGGCCCCCGAGGTCGATCGACGCGCCGTCGTCGACCGGAATGAGCCCGTCGAAGTCGTCGACGCCGCGCCCCATCGCGATCCACGCCTGGCGCATGCCCTCGTCGACGTCGGCCGGCATGCCATGACGCGAGAAGAAGACGTACGTCTCGTCGATGAGCTCGTGTGTCGGTGACCACACCCGATGCGCGCGCTCGATCTCCGGTCGATGCATGAGCACCTCGACGCTGGCCCGCGCGAGCATCCCGGCCATCCCCATGTGATCCGGGTGCAAGTGCGTGATGAAGGCGCGGCGCACATCGCGCATCGCGACGCCGGCTTCCGCGAGCCCTTCGAGCAGAGCGCGTTCGGCCTCCTGGGTGTGAAGGCCTGAGTCCACGAGCGACCAGCCGTCCGCACCTTCGACCAGATACGCGTTGACGATCCGCAGGGCCGGGATCGGGAGGGGGACCTGGATGCGCCGGACGCCTGGCGCGACGAGATCGCTCAACTCCGAGAACCTTATTCGAACGCGGCACGACCGAGCGACGGGCGGCGTGCTCATGGCTCTCGGCGGACTTCTGTTGGCCGAGATCAAGCGACATCGGGTGCGCATGAGCTGAGCGACGAACGACGCGACGCGTGAACGACCCTCCGATCCGAATTCGGAGGGTCGTTCTTTTCCTATCGGCTACGCGGTAAAATGGTGATCTCCACTTCGGCCCGTTCGTCTAGTGGCCTAGGATGCAGCCCTCTCAAGGCTGAGATCAGCGGTTCGAATCCGCTACGGGCTACACGCGCCGCTCGCTAATTGCGAGACGACAGATAACCCGTCAGGTCCGACCATGTATCGCGCCAGTTGAAGGGATAACGCGCCAGGGCGGCAGGAACCTCAGGCGCGCGTCGCGCCATCCTCTACCGAGGAGGGAGGCACCTCGATGACGCTGCACGACATCGCGGCTGGGCTGTGGATCTGGCGCATCGAGCATCCGCGCTGGAGGACCGGCGTCGACTGGCAGCCCGTCGTGACGACGACGTGGGTCGAGACCGGCGGCGAGCGGCTCGTCATTGACCCGCTGGCGCCGCCGGCCAGCGACGACACCTGGAAGTGGCTGGACGAACATGTACCCACCGTGGCCGTCGTTCTCAAGCCGGACCACGTCCGCGACGTAGACCTCTTCGTTCGGCGATACGGCGCGCGCGGGTTTGGCCCGATCTACTACGATCCCGGCGATCTCCCGCACCCAAAGCGGCCGCTCAAGGCGATCAAGCCCGGCGCACACGTGCCAGGCGGCGCTGTGGCCCTTTTCGAGGGGCGCGGCGGGCTCGAGACCCCGCTCTGGCTACCAGAGCAACGCACCATCGTTTTCGCGGACGGCCTCACTGAACGTGCCGGGGTTTTGCGCGTGTGGACGTCACAATGGCATGAGGAGCGTGCGCTCCCCGCTCTGCGCGACATGCTCGCCCTCCCATTCGAGCGCGTGATCATCTCGCACGGCGAGCCCGTCCACGATCGCGCCGCGTTCGAGCGAGCGCTGACGCTGCCGCCATGGCCCGCGTCGCCGCTGCACATCGCTGCCTGGTCTGGCAGCCTCGATCTCGTTCGCGCTCTCGTTGCACGCGGTGCGGCTGTGAACGCGGTCGACGAGCAATACGCCGGGACGTCCCTTGACTTCGCACACTGGGGCGAACAGCGCAGCGTGGCTGAATACCTGCGATCGGTCGGCGCGCGCCCGAGCCCCACCGCGAAGCCACCGGGCGACTGACAGAGCTTCAGCTCGAACGAAGACGTCGCGATCACGTCCATCGCCTTCGCGCTCGCCCACCGCTGGGGCATCTCTTCGGAAGACGCCTCTCGAAGTAGAGCCGCGAAATCCGCGAGCTCCTCGTGCGCAGCAATCAGGAGCTTGAGAATGCCTTGCGTTCCTTGCGACTTGGAAAGTTCGAATAGTGTCGCATCTGGGCTACACGTTCTCGCGGATCGTCGCGCCTCGATGGCGTAGCGTTGCACCGTGAGCCGGGACATCGAGGACCTGAATCGGCGCCTACTGCGCGCCCGCGACGCCATGGACCGCGCGTACGCCGAGCCGCTCGACGTCAGCGCCGTAGCCGCGGTGGCCCATCTCTCCATGGCGCACTTCATCCGCTGTTTCCGCGCCACCTTCGGCGAGACGCCGCACCGGTATCTGCAGCGGCGGCGCGTGGAGCGCGCGATGTTCCTGCTGCGCGAGACCGACCGTAGCGTCACCGAGATCTGCTTCGACGTCGGCTTCACCAGCCTCGGGACCTTCAGTCGTACGTTCCGGGAGATCGTCGGCCAGACGCCGTCGGACTATCGCGTGGGCCACGGGCCGATCATGGCGCCCAACTGCATCTGGATGGCGGCCACGCGGCCAGTGGCGGCGCGGATGGCGACGCGATCGAGCAATTTTGGAGAAGCGCCCGCGCCTGCGGCTCCGTAGCCTGAGCGTCATCCACATCACGCGTCACAACAGAGGGGAGAGCAAGCGATGATCACCAAGCTGAACGTCACTTCGGTCAAGGTCCTCGACCAGGACGAAGCGCTCGACTTCTACGTCAACAAGCTCGGGCTGGAGAAGGGCCAGGACGTCAAGCAGGGCACCTTCCGTTGGCTCACGGTGCGCGTCCCCGGTGACTCTGGCACCGAGATCTTCCTCGAGGAGCCAGGCCCGCCGCTGCACGACGAGGCCACCGCTGCGCAGCTCCGTGAGTTGATCACCAAGGGCGCGATGAGCTCCCTCGTGTTCAATTCGAACGACGTCCGGGGTCTGTACGAGACCCTCCAGGAGCGCGGCGTCAGCGACTTCACCCAGGAGCCGATCGAGCACTTCTACGGCACCGACATGGGCCTCCGCGACCCCTTCGGCAACGGGATCCGGATCCTCCAGCAGGGGAAAGTCACCCAGAAGGTCACGGCCTGACCATGGCTACGAAGAAGAGTGCAAAGAGCGCCACGCGCACGTCGACGAAGGGTGTGGGACTCACGGCGGCAGAAAAGGCCGCGCTGAAGGAGACCATCGAGGATCAGAAAGCGGCCGCGCGTGGTCTGGAAGGGGAGAGCGCTTTGCTCGCGAAGATCGCCGCGATGAAGGAGCCGGATCGCGGCATGGCCAAGCGGATCCACGCCATCGTCAAGGCGAACGCGACGGCCCTCTCGCCCACGACCTGGTACGGGATGCCTGCGTACGCCAAAGAGGGCAAGGCCGTTCTGTTCTTCCAGGACGCGGCGAAGTTCAAGTCGAGGTACGCCACGCTCGGTTTCAGCGACAAGGCGAACCTCGACGAAGGCGAGCTGTGGCCGACCTCGTTCGCGCTAATGAAAATGACACCCGCCGCGGAGGCAAAGATCGCCGCTCTTGTGAAGAAAGCGGCGAGCTGAGACTGAGCGCAGGACGACCGCTCATGAGTGACTCATCGACAGTCGCACCTTTCTACAAGGGCTGGCACCTGTTCAACGCGAGCCTCAGCGAAGCGATCGCGCCGCTCTCAGCCGCGCAGCTCGCGCTGCCCGTCGGCAAGGCCGACTGGCCGATCTGGGCGAGCGTGTCACACCTCGCCGGCACGCGCGTGTTCTGGCTCTGCCACATCTTCAAGGAGCCGGGAGCCGAGACGACGCCGTTCACCGACCCGAACGTCGGATGGGAGGACGACCTGTCGCATCCGCGAGGTGCCGATGAGCTCGTTCACGCGCTGCGCTCGACGTGGAGCATCGTCGAGCGATGCCTCGAGACGTGGACGCCGGAGACGCTCGAACAGGAGATGCCGCGCTCTAGCGGTGGCACGGTGCGCATGCACACTCGGCAATCCGTGCTCATGCGCATGATCACGCACGACGCCTTCCACAGCGGCGAGATCTCGCTCGCCCTCGGCAGCCATGGGCTCGGCTCCCTCGAGCCCTGGACCGGTCTGTCCCGCGTCGTCACCGCCGGCGCGCGCTGACTCCTAACGTCGCGGCAGCGCGAGCGCGAACGTCGTCTTGCCCGGCACGGTGTCCTCGAGCCAGAGGCGTCCGCCGTGCGCCTCCGCGATGCGCCGGCTGATGTGCAGCCCGAGACCCGTCCCGCCGTAGCTCCGGCCGCGCGGCGTCTGGTAGAAGGGCTGGAAGAGTAGTGCGCGCTCGTCTGCGTCGATACCGCCGCCATGGTCGGTCACGCGCACGACGATCTCATCGCGTTCCAACGTCAGCGCGACGTCGACCGTCGTATCTGACGCAGTGTGCTTGATCGCGTTGGAGAGCAGGTTGTCGAGGATCTGGTCGACGCGATCGACGTCGAACGTCAGGGTCACCGGCGCATCCGGGGCACTGATCGCGAAGCGCGACAGCTCGGACTGGCGCTCGATCGCGAGCCGGAGGGTCTCCACGAGATCGTTCTCCGTTGGCCGCACGGGTATCGCGCCGGACTCGAAGCGCGCGACGTCGAGCAGATCGCCGACGAGGCGGCTCATCCGCTGCGCCTGACGCTCGATGTCGCTCAGCGCTTTGACCGCGCGATCGGGGTCCTTCCGCGCTACGCGTCGGGCGAGCTGCACGAACGCGAGGATCACAGTGATCGGCGTACGCAGGTCGTGGTTCGCCATCGCGAACAGTTCGCGTCGACCTCGTTCCAGGTCGCTCAGATCGGTGATGTCATGAAAAACGACGACGGCCGCCGCGATCTTGCCGTCGGCGTCACGCAGCGGTGACGCATTGACGAGCAGCACCTCGGTGTGTCCATCCGCGGCGCGCAAGCGCAGGCGCTCGCCGCGCACGGACTCGCCGCGCAGCGCGCGCAGCGCAGGGAGCCGCTCGCGCGGCAAGATCTGGCCGTCCTCCGTCGCAGGCGCGGTGCGCGCGATGGCGCCGTCGAGCGTCGCGACGTCGTCGCCGGCGAAGTCCTTCCGTGCCTGATTCGCGAAGAGGACCCGTCCGTCGGCGCCGTAGACGATGACCGGGACCGGCAGCGTGTCGAGGAGGTCGCTCAGCGACAGCCTCTCGGCCTCGAGCCCGCCTTCCTTCATCGGTCGAGTATCGCGTCGGCGTGCTTCTTGCCCGTCTCGGCGTCGTGCCATTCAAGAGCAAGGCGCAGCGCCGGAAATTCGCGGAGCTCCTTGTCGAGGGCAAGATCACCGACCAGCAGTACGAGGAGTGGAACCGCTCGACCGGCAAGAAGGTGCTGCCCGAGCGCCTTCACCCCAAGACGGTCAAGAAGGCGCGCGCTT
>VBJD01000177.1 GCA_005887995.1 Chloroflexota bacterium | reverse complement strand
GGACCGAGAGCGAGAGCACCGCGAACGCGGTCAGCCCGGTGATGCGGGCGATGAACCAGAACGTGAGGTCGTCCATCTACTCGAACGCTAGTGAAGCGAACCGCACGAAGTTTCGAAAGTCCTGTTAATTAGCTCGAGTGCGTGTAGGTGACCTTCGGGAGCGCGGTCGCGCGCACGCCCGCGGCGAGCGTGATCTGCGGCACGGGGGTCGCGCGCAGCGTCGCCGCGACGGTCGGGCGCGGCGTCGCTGATTGCGACGGCGTCGCCACGCGCGCGACAAGTGACGGCGTGGCGGTCGGTCGCGACGTCATCG
>VBJD01000176.1 GCA_005887995.1 Chloroflexota bacterium | reverse complement strand
GACGACCGCGGCGATGCGCAACGCCCAGGCGGGCATCTCTAGACGGCGATCGCGGGGATGCGCTCGAAGCGCGTCGCGAGGACTTCCTTCGCGTCGACCTTCATGTGCGACTCGAGTATCTCTTGATAGACCGAGCGGAAGTCGACGCTGAATCTCAGGTTGCCGTCGCGGCCGACGTTCAGGGTGGGGGCCTGTCCGTACATGCCGCCCTTCACCGTGTCGCCGATGAGGAACATCGGCGCGGCGGTGCCGTGATCGGTGCCACCGTTGCCGGTCTCCTGCGCGCGCCGCCCGAACTCGGACCACGTCGCCACGAGGACGCGGTCGGACATGCCGTAGGCCGCGAGGTCGGCGTAGAACGCCGATACCGCGCCGTCGACGTAGCCCATGAGGCTCTCGTGGCGCGCGAACTCCTGATCGTGCGTGTCGAATCCACCGAGGGTCACGTGGAGGATCTTCGCGCCGACGCCGCTGATGATCAGCTGCGCGGCGAGTTGGAGCGCCGACGCGAGCTGATTGCGCGATGAGTACACGAGGTTGACGTTGTCGTTGTACGCCGCCTTCGGAACGTACTTCTCGCGTGCGGTGCGCAGGCGAGCGATCGTGTCCCGCGCTGAGAACACCGACGTGTCGAAGAGCGCGCCGTAGATGCCGGGCGTGCCGTTGTAGATCACGCCCATCGCGCGCTCAGCGTCCGTGCCGTTGAACTTGAACGTGTTCTGACCGTTGACGACGGAGAGCGTCGCCTCCAGGTCGCGGAGCGCGCCGGGGATCTCGGTTGTCCCGCACGCGCACCCCACCAGCGGATGACCCTGCGAGTCGTAGTTCGCCGCGATCGTCTTCCCGAGCCAGCCGTCCTGCTGCTTGCGGTCGGGGTCGGCGGTCTCCCAAATGCGAATGCTGTCGAAGTGGCTGAAGTTCGGCCGGGGGTAGCCGACGCCCTGCACGACCGCGACTTTCCCCTGATCGAACAGTTTCTTCAGCCCGACCATGCTGCGGTTGAAGCCGAAGCCGGTCTGCCCGAGCGGCAGCGCGTTGTCCGCCGCGCGTGACAGCGTCGGGCGGAGCGTGCGCAGGTTCGAGTCGTTCAGCGGGATGACGCTCTGCAGTCCGTCGGCGCCGCCCGCGAGCTGGATCATGACGAGCACGCGGTCGTTCATGACGCCGTCCTTCTTGCCGGCGTATACCGCGCGCGCGAAGACGTCGGGCACCGCCGCATAGCCGGCCGCGAGACCCGCGGCGCCGGCTCCGAAGACGAAGCCGTTCTTCACGAATTCGCGCCGTGTCAACTTGTTTGACAGGTCCGTCGAGTTCATCGAACTACCTCCAACATGTCGCCATCTCGCCCGTCCCCATCTACTTCGAGCACGTCGTCCTGCGGAATCACTTCAGCTGGAACTCTGGCGAGACGAACACCGCGAACCAGCGCGACCGGTCGTCGCGCGTGTTGTTGATCTCCTGCACCGTGCCCGGCGCGAGCACGCCGTCGAGATGGCGCTCGTGCGCCTTCGCTGCGGAGGGGATCTGGCGCACGGAGCCGAGCACCTGGCTCACGTAGTTCGCGCGCTGCAGCATCGTGTTCGAGCTGATCCAGGACGCGTTGTCGCCCCAGCCCGCGACGCTCGGCGGGTCGAAGAGGTTCTGGCCGAGCAGGCTGCCGTAGCCGCGGATGATCTGCGAGGTGTTGGACGGTGCGCCGAGCGCCTTCGCCGTCGAGACCATGAACTCGGTCGGCGACTTGATGAGCGCGCGGTACGCCTCGGGCGACGTGAACTCCGGGCTCATGAACATCGCGCGTATCAGCGTCTTGGTGTCGTACTTCGAGCGGCGGTAGCCGTCCGCGAGGCGCGCGACGTACGCGTCGGTGACACCGGGCGATACGAAGTAGCGCGCGAGCTCGCGCGTCACGAACGTCGCGGCCGCGTCCTGCGCGAGGATCTGATCGATGACCGCGCCCGTATCGAACGTCGCGGTCTTGCCGAGGAACGTGACCGGGCCGGTGAACGCGCGACGCGTGTCGAAGATGCCCACGGTCGCCGTCGGCTCGGTCCGCATCGGCAGGCGCCATCCCGCGAGCGCCTTCGCGGCAGCCTTCACGTCATCTTCGGTGTAGTTGCCGACGCCGAGCGCGAAGAGCTCCATCAGCTCGCGCGCGTAGTTCTCGTTCGGCGCGCGGCCCGTGCTCACCGCGAGGTCGAGGTACCGCAGCATCGCGAGGTCCTGCGTGACCCAATAGAGCATCGTCCGCAGATCGCCGAGCGCCATCTTGCGCCAGGTGAGGTTCTGCCAGTACATCGCCGGCGAGTTCGTGCCGACCTTGCGGTAGTCCGACGTGAAGTGGCCGTGCCAGAAGAGCGTCATCTTCTCGGCGAACGGCGTGGGCGACTGCGTCATCCAGTCGATCCACCAGGCCTGCAGGTTGCCGATGTTGATCGACGACGTGTTCGTCAGCGGCGCGGGCGTCGCGCTGGGCATTGCCGTGCCGTTCGGCATCGCGGACGGCGATGCAGCGGTCATGGGGGACACGTTGGGCATCGCCGTCCGCAGTGCCGAAGGGCTCGCAGATGGGCTCGCGCTCGGACGCGGCGTCGGCGTCGCGGCAGGACGCACCGCGAACGCGGGCGGCTCCGCGCTCGGTGTTTCGATGAGGCGATCGACCGTGCGCGCGTAGCCGTCGGAGAGGGCGCGGTCGAGCTCCGCTTCGGTGTAGCCGAACGTCGCGCGTCGGAGCAGATGCGTGACGCGCGCCGTCTCCGATGAGAGCGGCGAGATCCAGTCGAGACCATCAGCGAGACGCGGCGCGTTGATGCCGGTGACCGGCGGCTGGAGCGTACCGGTGACGCGTGACGCAGCGACCGGTGGGAGGCGTGCCGCCGGTCGCACCTGTTCCGGGAGGACGGACGCGTCGAGGTCTTGGGCGCCGAAGAACGCGTCGTCGGGGATCGCGAGCGCGGCATCGGCGTCGTCGATGGACATCGCGTACGTGCCCATCGCATCCGTGCCGGTCGTCACCGACATCGCATCGAGCGGCTCGGTCGCCGCTCCACTGCCGAGGTTCCGCAGCCCGAGCACTCGGGCCGCCGCGACGCTCGCGCCAGCGGCAAGCGCCGTCGCGAGGACCTTGCGGCGCGTCGGCCCGCCACCGGACGGGATCCGCTTCTTGGCGCTCTCCATCCTCTACCTGAGCCGCCAGAACGACCCGCTCGCCGCGACGGTACGCTGCCGCGACTGTGTCAGAACCGTCGCTGTGGCAACACGCGGATTTCCTGAAGCTCTGGGTCGGGCAGACCGTGTCGCGACTCGGGTCAGTTGTGACGCGCACCGCCCTGCCGCTCGTCGCCCTCCTCGTGCTCGGCGCGGGGCCGTTCGAGCTCGCGTTCCTCGTGATCGCGCAGAGCCTTTCGGTGCTGCTCGTCGGTCTCGTGGCCGGCGCCTGGGTCGACCGTCTTCGGCGCCGTCCGATCCTCATCGCCAGCGATGTCGCGCGCGCGGCGCTGCTCTTCACGGTCCCGCTCGCACAGGCGCTCGGCGCGCTGCGAATGGAGCAGCTCTACGCCGTCGCGTTCCTCGCGGGGTGCCTCGACGTCGTGTTCTCCGCGGCGTACCCCGCGTACGTGCCATCGCTCATCGGCGTCGATCGCGTCGTCGAGGGGAACAGCAAGCTCGCGACGAGCTCAGCGATCGCAGAGGTGGGCGGTCCGGGTCTCGCGGGCGCGCTCGTGCAGATCATCAGCGCACCGTTCGCGATCCTCGTCGATGCGTTGTCGTACCTCGTCTCGGCGCTCTCGGTCGCGCTGATCCGCACACCGGAGCCGGCGCGCCCAGCTCGCGAAGCCACAAGCCGCGTCATCGGCGAGATCGCGGAAGGACTGCGCGTCGTCCGCGGCCACAAGGTCGTGTTCCCGCTCGCGGCGCGCTCGATCATCGCTCACGTCTCCGGCGCGTTCTACGGTGTCCTCTACTCGCTCTACCTCCTAAATGAGCTGCACCTCGATCCGTTCCTGCTCGGCATCGTCATCTCCGCGGGTGGTGTCGGATCGCTCGTCGGCTCCGTGTTCGCGTCGCGCGTCGTGCGGGCGATCGGCATCGGACCGGCGATCGTCTGGATGGCGGCCGGCGCGTCGGCGATCGGCATCCTCACACCGCTCGCGCAGGGTCCCGTCGCGCTCGCGACGATCATGGTCTTCCTGCCGCAGCTCATCGGCGACGGTCTTCAGACGATCGGGGGCGTCGCGGAGATCTCGCTTGTGCAGGGCCTTGTCCCCGACCGCATCCTCGGCCGCACGAACGCGACGCTCGAGGTCATCTCGCACGGCGTCGGCTTCCCGATCGGCGCGCTCATCGCGGCGTTCATCGCGGAGCAGATCGGCGTGCGCGGCGCGATCGCGGTGGGATGGGCGGGCATGGCAGCGTCGTTGCTCTTCCTCGTCTTCTCGCCCGTGCCGCGCGTGCGCACGGCCGCGGAGTACGTGGCGACCGAGGCGGTTATTTCGAGCTGACGGTCCACTCCGTCGGGATGATGTGGATCCAAGTCTGGCCGGGGTTGAACTTGATCTGCTCGCCCTGCCGGTTGGTGAACGTGAACGCGACACCGTCGCTCGCCCGTGTCCACGTCGCGTCCTGACGCTGGCCGTCACGGAACACTTCGGCGTTGCCTGTGCCCACCAGGCGCATGTCGTGTGCGTGCGAGCCGGCGGCGTCGACGATCTCCGGCACTTCCCAGATCTCGGTGTGGAGAACGACGACGTTCGCGGCGGCGATCGGCTCCTTGTTGACAGCGTCGACGTCGCGCACCGGCTTGCCGCCGTCGTTCTGCCAGCGCGCGTACATGCGCGTCGCGGCGTCGTACTTGTACGTCACGAGGCTGATGTCCTCGCGGTAGGGGATCGTGATCTCGTCAGCGGTGATCGAGCCGGCCATGCCCGCGATCGTCGCGGAGTGATCGGCGGCCGCGAGGAATGGCCACCGCGGCAGGCCGCTGACCGTGTCGGCCTTGAGCGCCTTCAGCGTCGAGCGATGTGCCGCCGCGCTGGTGAACAGGTTGTAGGGACCGGGCCGGGACGAGATGCGGTAGTAGCCGTCCGTGTAGTCGGCCGAGAGATCGATGTAGCGGCCGCCCTTCGCGTCCTGGATGATGAGCGACTTTGCGTAGTCCGATGTGCCGGAGTACACGAGCGCGCCGCGGAACATCTGCGTGAGCGAGCGGTCCGCAAGTCGTGCGGAGCGAACCCCGCCGATCGTCTGCGGATCCTGCGACTGGTAGACGGCCGCGAGCCGGGTGACGAATCCCTCGACGAGCTCCTCGACGACGATGTCCGCCTGACTGATGCCGTAGTGCGGACGCGCGGCGGGCACGTTGTCGATCTTCACGACGAGCGGTCGGCGGTCGATCGCGGCGCCTGCGGCGAGCGGCTTCCCGCTCAGGGGCCAGCAGCTCGTGCACGAGGCCGCCGGATCGGGCGTGCCTGCGGGTGTGGGCGCGACGGATGGCGAATTCGTCAGGGTGACTGACTCGCTCGGTGATGGAGCCTGGAAGCGAACGGCCTCGCCGCCGCAGGCGGCGCAGAGAAGACCGAGGACGACGATGATCGCGAGCGCTTTCGGCGCCGGTGCCTTCCTCATCCGCGTGAAATCGTACGCGAGTGCTCTCGCGAAGTCTCCCCGCGTGACTCAGGTCACAGCGCGA
>VBJD01000175.1 GCA_005887995.1 Chloroflexota bacterium | reverse complement strand
TGAAGGCGCTCTGGACGAACGAGAAGGCGTCGTTCGACGGCAAGTACTACCGATTCAGTGGCGTCGTGTCCGAGCCGCGGCCCGTCACGAAACCGCACCCGACGATCTGGATCGCCGCGAACCCGCGGCCCACCGCGCACACGGACTTGAAGACGAACATCGAGCGCGCGACGCGACGTATCACGCGGCACGCCGCCGGATGGATGACGACGCTGGTCACGCCCGCGGAGTTCGCCGATCGCCTCGGCCTTCTTCGCGCATCGCTGCGGGATGAGGGACGCGACGCGGACGCCTTCGACAACACGCTCTACTACAACGTGAACATCAACGAGGACCGCGAAGCCGCCGCGGCGGAGTCGAAGAAGTTCCTCGACCTCTACTACGGCTTCGACATCCCGCGGCCGCGGCTCGACGTGTGGGTGGCGTATGGGTCGCCCGACGAGGTCGTCGAGAAGGTCCGCGCGTTCGCCGACGCCGGCGCCAAGGAGATCACCTTCCGGATCACCTCGTTCGACCAACGCGGACAGTACCGACGCCTCGTGAAGGAAGTGCTGCCCGCGTTCAGCCAGCCCCGCCACTCACCGCCGGCAGGAGCTCGACAACCCGCGCGTTCGTGAGGTCCGTCTCCGCGGGGAGGAAGCGAGCGTCCTCCCCGTCGACGAACACGGTGATGAACCGTCCGAACGCGCCGTCGCGTACGACGCGCGCCGCGAGATCCGGATAGCGGTCGGCGATCGCGGCGGGCAGGGCGCGAAGATCGGCCACGTCGATCGGCACAGTCGTGGCGCCGCCGACACTGGCGCGAAGCGGTGAGGGAAGACGGATGACCGCGCTCATCGCAGGACCTCCTCATAAGCGAGATGGAACGCATCGGCATCGGGCGGGATGACCGGGCCAAGCTCTCCGGTCGTGGGCTCCTGCTTGTAGCCGCTGCCCGTGAGATACAGCACGACGGTCTCGCCGTCGTGGATGACGCCACGCCGCGCGAGCTCTCGCGCGGTCGCGACGACGACGCCGCCCGCGGGCTCGATGAAGATGCCCTCGGTCGTCGCGAGCAGCGCGATCGCGTCCGCGATGTCCGAGTCACCGACGGACGCCGCGCTACCGCCCGACGCGTTGACGACGCTCACCGCGCCGTCGCCATCGGAGGGCGCACCGATGGCAATGGACTTCGCGATCGTCTCGGGGATCCGGACCGGCGTGACGGGCCGGCCCCCGAGCACGGCGTCGGACACCGGCGCGCACCCGGACGCTTGCGCCGCGTGGATATGGCAGTGGCCATCGTCGACGAGTCCGGCGGCGCGAAGCTGCGCCGCGGCCGTCGCGGTGCGCGTGAGCAGCGCGCCGGAGCCGACCGGGACGACGACGTGGTGCGGCAGCGTCCAGCCGAGCTGCTCCGCGCATTCGAAGAGCAGCGTCTTGGACCCCTCCGCGTAGTACGGACGCAAGGTGAAATTCACAAAACCCCAACCATGCTCATCGGCGAGGCGACCGCAGAGGCGATTCACCTGGTCGTACGTCCCGGTGACGCGGACGACGTGCGCGCCGTACGCCGCGGCACTCGCGATCTTTCCCGGCTCGGTCGTCTCAGGCACGAACACGAACGCGCGAAGACCGGAGCGCGCCGCCGCCGCGGCGACCGCGCCGGCGAGGTTGCCCGTCGAGGCGCAGGCGAGCGTGTCGAGACCGAGCTCGAGTGCCCGCGCGAGCGCGATCGCGACCGGCCGGTCTTTGAACGACAGCGTTGGATTGTGTGTGTCGTCCTTCACGTAGAGATGCGTGATGCCGAGCGCGGCACCGAGCCGCGGCGCGGGGATCAGCGGCGTCCACCCCACCGGACTGTCTCCCACCGCATCCCGGACAGGAAGCAGCGGCGCGTAGCGCCAGAGCGTGCGCGGCCCTTCCGTGATCTCCGCCCGCAGATCCTCGGCACGCGAGCGGTCGAGGTCGTATTCGGGCTCAATCGGTCCCAGGCATTCGGCGCAGACGTAGCGCTCGTCGGCGGGCTGCAGCTCGCCGCATGCGCGGCACCGCAGGCCCTGTAACAAGGTTGATCTCGTTGCGATCGCCATCTCGCTCCTCCAAAAGAAAAAGCCCCCGGTATCCCGGAGGCCTTTGTGCGTGAGATCGCGTGACCGCTACGCCCGCATCACATCCAACGCCACAAAGGCCTCCGCATCGAGGCCATGGACATGGACATGCGCATCGCGAAGCCGTTCACTCTGCGGCGGACCATAGGCCGAACGATCGCGCGAGTCAACGCGCGTGGGCATCCCGCACAAGAACCACGTCTCGCCTGAGAGCTAGCAGCTGAACGCTGCCTCGGTCTCGTATTTGACGTCCAGTGGCTTAATACTCGGCCAGCACATGCGCCATCGCGTTGAGGAGGGGACATTTGAGGATTCAAGCCATGCTCATGCTCGTCATCGTGCTCGCGTCAACTAGCGTCCCCAGGCTCGTCTACGCCAGCACCAGCGAGATCTTCGACGCCAACGACACGACTCCGGCGTATCTGGATATCGTGCACGCGAAGGTCACCGACCAGGTCGGTACAGGACAGATCTCATTCATGATGGAACTCGCTGAAGCCGTACCGAATCCACCTGAGACAGGTACGTTCGTCGCCTACAACTGGCAGCTCGATACCGATCCGAGCCTCGCCGGTATCGAATTCATCATCGTGATCCGCTGGCTCTACGACCACTGGGAGACCTATGTGCTCGATCAACGCGCGTTCAATCAGGGCACCGGCGACCTCGTGCAGGTTTTCCTCACTGATGAGGTCGCCTTCCACGGCGCGACCGAGCACATCACCATCGACGCCGCGCTTCTCGGCGATCCCTCGAGCTTCCGCTGGCGGTCTCTGACGCGCGACGCGCCCGCGCCAGCGCCGTTCAAAGATCAGGCCCCAGACAGTTCCGGCTGGGTTGACTTCTCCCGCTGAGCGAAGGGGGCCGGCTTCGATTGGCCGGCCCTCTGGGAGAATGTTGGTTTTTTTGTGTTATGTATGCAAACAGTATGTTAACATCCATAAGCGATGGGACGGCTGGTACAAATTCGAGACGTGCCCGAGCCCGTACATCGAACGCTGAAGGCGCGGGCCGCGCAGTCCGGTTCATCGCTCTCCGAGTACCTGCGGACAGAGCTCGCACGACTTGCAGCGCTTCCAACGCCGGACGAGGTTCGAGCGCGACTCCAGCAGCGAGCACCCGTGCGGGTGCGCGAGCGTCCGGAGACTGTGATCAGACTCAGTCGTGAGGGCCGCCGCTGAGCGTCATCGACGCCTCGGCCGTCGTGCGCCTCCTTCTCCGACTCCCGCTCGCCGATCTCGCTGAGCGCCACGTCTTCGATCCACGCCAGCCTGCAAGCGCTCCAGATTTGCTCAACGTCGAGGTGCTCCACGCGCTCCGTCGCTTCGAGCGACGGCGAGAGCTCGATGAGGCGCGCTCCTCCGCGGCGATCGATGACCTATCCGATCTACCGATCGTGAGATATCCGACGTCCGCGCTGCTCGATCGTGCCGGGCGGCTGCGACACAACGTGACGGCGTACGACGCGATGTATGTCGCGCTCGCGGAGGCGCTCGATACCATGCTTGTCACGAGCGATGGCCATCTCGCAGCGGCCGCGCGCGATCACGCGCACATCAGCGTGGTCCTTCTCGAATAACTGGGCAGATCGGCGCAAAGAGAGAGAGGCCGCCTTGCGGCGGCCTCTCCATCTACTACGGTCGCGTGCGAATTACTCCGCGGGCTTGGTGAGATCGGCTTGGGTCGGCTCGGCGACGTCCTCGATGTCCTCGAGGCCCTCCTCGCCGTTCTCGTCTTCGTCGTCGTCGAGGTCCTCGAGCGAGAGCTCCTCGGCGGGAACGACCGGCACTTCCTCGTCCTCGTCGGTACCGAACATCGCGGCAAGTGCACGCGCCTTCGGCAACCAGTCCAGCTGCTCGCGTCGGGATGCGAGGCCCGTCCCCGCGGGGATGAGCTTGCCGATGATGACGTTCTCCTTGAGCCCAAGCAGCCGGTCCTTCTGACCCATCGTCGCAGCCTCGGTGAGGACGCGCGTGGTCTCCTGGAACGACGCGGCGGCGAGGAAGGAGTTGGTCGAGAGACTCGCCTTGGTCACACCGAGGAGCACCGTCTGCGCCGTCGCCGGCTCACCGCCGGACGCGATCGTGCGCGCGTTGATGTCCTCGAACTCAAAGCGGTCGAAGAGCTCCATCGGCAGCAGCTCGGTGTCGCCGGCCTCCTCGATGCGCACCTTGCGCAGCATCTGGCGGACGATGATCTCGATGTGCTTGTCGTTGATCGTCACACCCTGCGAGCGGTAGACCTTCTGGACCTCGTTGACCATGTAGCGGTAGACCGCCTCGCGGCCTGAGATGCGCAGGATGTCCTGCGGGTTCGCCGATCCCTCGGTGAGGAAGTCGCCGGCGGAGACCTTCGAGCCGTTCTCCACGTTGATGCGAGCGGTGTGCTCGACCTCGTAGATGCGCTCCTCGACGTCCTTGAGCGCGATCGTGATCCTGCTGTCGCCGTGCACGGTCACCTTGCCGGAGACCGGCGCAGGCATGTCCGTCTTGCCCTTGGTCCGCCGCTCGGGCTTCGCGAGTGGCTGACCGGCAACTGCTGCGTCGCCATCGGCGATCGCGAGCACGTAACCAGCGGGGACGCTGATCGGCACGGTGTAATCCTGCGAATTGCGCACGACGATCTTCCGCGAGCCGTCCGGGTCACGGACGATCTCGGCGATGCCGTCGATCTCGCAGACAACGGCCATGCCCTTTGGCACGCGCGCCTCGAAGAGCTCTTCGACGCGCGGCAGGCCCATGGTGATGTCCTTACCGACGGCGGCGACGCCACCGGTGTGGAACGTACGCATCGTGAGCTGGGTGCCCGGCTCGCCGATGGACTGCGCGGCGATGATGCCGACGGCCTCCCCCGCCTCGACGAGCTTGCCCGTCGCGAGGTTCCGGCCGTAACAGGCGCGGCAGATGCCGTACTTCGCGTTGCACGCGAGCGGTGAGCGGATGCGGACTCGCTTCACGCCGGCGTCGAGGATCTTCTTGGCGAGCACGCGGTCGATGTCGTCGCCGCGCGCCGCGACGAGCTTGCCCTTCGGATCCTTGATGTCCTGCGCGACGAGCCGTCCGAACATCGAGTCCTGGAACGGCTCCTGCCGCCCAGGCTCGTCGGCGTTGACGAAGATGCCGTCCTCGTCGCCGCAATCCTCGATGCGGACGATGACGTCCTGCGCCACGTCCACGAGACGACGCGTCAGGTAGCCCGAGTCCGCCGTCCGGATGGCGGTGTCGGCGAGACCCTTTCGTCCACCGTGCGTCGAGATGAAGTACTCGAGGACCGTGAGGCCCTCGCGGAAGTTCGAACGGATCGGCAGGTCGATGATGCGGCCCTGGGGGTCGGCGATGAGCCCACGCATACCACCGATCTGCCCCATCTGCTGCGTGTTACCACGTGCGCCGGACGTCGCCATCATGTAGACGGAGCCGCGCTTGTCCAGCGCGAGCATCATCGCGTCGATGACGTTCTTCGTCGCGTCGGTCCAGATCTTCACCGTGTGCTCGTATCGCTCCTGCTCGCTGATCAGGCCGCGCTGGAACTGACGATCGATCTCGGCGACCTTGCGCTCGGCCTCGGCGATCGTCTTCGCCTTGTCTTCGGGGATCGCGACGTCGTCGATCGAGATCGAGACGCCCGCCTGGGTCGCCGCGGCGAAGCCGAGGTTCTTGATGCGGTCGACGACCTCAGCGGTGACCTCGTTGCCGTGGCGCTCGAAGGTCTGCGTGACGATGTCGCGGATCGCGCCGCGATCGAGGGTGCGGTTGATGAACCGCAGGTCCTCGGGGATGACCGCGTTGAAGAGGACGCGGCCGACGGTCGTCTCGATGACCTTGCCGGCCCACGGGAACCTCACAGGCGTCTGGTACGTGACGAGGCCGAGGTCGAGGTTCGACTGGACCTCGTTGTAGTCGCCGAAGATGCGCGCGTCCTTCCATAGGTCGCCGTCGCCCTTCGCACGCGTCCCATCGCCTGCGCCGTCCGGCTCGAGCGTGAGCCAGTACGTGCCGAGCACCATGTCCTGGCGCGGGGTCACGACGGGCTGGCCGTCGGCGGGCTTCAGGATGTTGCGGCTCGAGAGCATGAGGTGCTTCGCCTCGGCCTGCGCCGCGGCGGAGAGCGGGACGTGGACGGCCATCTGGTCGCCATCGAAGTCGGCGCCGAAGGCCTCACACACCAGCGGGTGGATCTGGATCGCGTTGCCCTCGATGAGCTTCGGCATGAACGCCTGGATGCCGAGGCGGTGCAGCGTCGGCGCGCGGTTCAGCAGGACCGGGTGGTCCTTGATGACCTCCTCGAGGACGTCCCACACCTCGGGTGACACGCGCTCGACGTAGCGCTTCGCGCTCTTGATGTTGTGCGCGAGACCGCGCTCGACGAGCTGACGCATGACGAACGGCTTGAAGAGCTCGAGCGCCATCTTCTTCGGCAGACCGCACTCGTGGAGCTTGAGGTCGTTGCCGACGACGATGACCGACCGGCCCGAGTAGTCCACGCGCTTGCCGAGCAGGTTCTGGCGGAACCGGCCCTGCTTGCCGCGGAGCATGTCGGAGAGGCTCTTCAGCTTGTGGTTGCCGGTCCCGGAGATCGCGCGGCCACGGCGGCCGTTGTCCATGAGAGCGTCGACCGCCTCCTGGAGCATGCGCTTCTCGTTACGGATGATGATCTCCGGCGCGCCGAGCTCGAGCAGTCGCTTCAG
>VBJD01000026.1 GCA_005887995.1 Chloroflexota bacterium | reverse complement strand
GTCGCTTCGCCGGGCGGATCTTCGGGTCCAACGCGGTCATCCACGTTAGCGCGCTGATCTGCAGCCACACGTTGCCTGATCGGCGCGCCAGACGTTCTGCTTCCTCGAACGACTCGTAGCGACGTTGATGTAGGCCTTGGAGATACGCGGGCAACGCCTTTAATCCGGGCGTCGCGCGTCGAGCTCGCGCAACGAGGCCAGCCAATTCGCCTCTGCTGCCCGGATTGCCTGAATTCAGTTCGGCTGCGACGCGCCACGAATCACTTTGCAATTGCCAGCGGGGCGACGCAATGCGTGCAGCAATTAGGCCGGCGAGTCGCGCGGCCCATCCAACAACCTCGTCGCCGCGGAGTGGCAGAAGCGGCATGACGTAGAGCAGCATTTCCCAAGTGCCCACAGGAGATGGCCCCGTTGGTTCGCAAATGCGATTCGGCACGAGGAGTTCGAAGTCAACGCGATCGCCCATCGCAAGTCGAGTCAGACCCTCCAAGTCGTGCCCTACGGCTTGAAATGGTTCGCCCCGATCACCTAAGCGCTGACTTTCGCTAGCTAGCGCGTGTGCAACTTCTAACCGACCCGCCTGACTCTCGGCGATCGCCATCGTCGTCAGATCGTGGAGCTGTCGGTAGCGAACGTGACGACCAATTGCGACATCGTCTCGCTGCCAAAGACTCTGCGGGACAACTCCGGTGATGCGCTGCGTCCAATGCCTAATCGCAGCCGGATGACGTCGCGCTTGGTACTCGATTATTTCCCAAAGCGTCCGCGGATAGAGACCTGACGCGTCTGGCAACGTCACCCGATCAAGTGGTGCCATCAAGATGTCGCGGACGCCGCGCACCTCTTCTGGCTCCGCCGCTCCGTCTGCGAGTGCCCGAATGCCGTCCCAGTCGCCGTGGTCGAGCATCGCTGAACTCCTGTACTTGTCGAAGACTGGGTCGACACCGCGAGGCAGGGCAAGCACGAGTTGTAGAAGCTCGCGGCCATACACACCGTCGGTAATGGCGCCGTCCATCACCGACCTCA
Organism: Chloroflexota bacterium; assembly: GCA_005887995.1. Classification (GTDB taxonomy): domain Bacteria; phylum Chloroflexota; class Limnocylindria; order P2-11E; family P2-11E; genus CF-39. The sequence continues at coordinate 64,021 of VBJD01000026.1, read as the reverse complement.
ATTCCTGACGAACGCCGGTCCAGTCTTCGCGTTCAAAGGCCGACGTCAGACCGATGGGCAGCTCATTCGTACCAACCGCGGCCCAGACGTCCGGCAGTTCAGGAAGCACCTGAGGCACGCCCGCCCTCCCCTGCGCTAGAGCCACCGACTCTACGACGCAGCTCCGGACTGGCCCCATTACGGTTGGAAATACCTATCGACGAGGTATCGCCAGGCCGGTCCCCCTTAAGCCAGCCGAGCAGTGGGCCGATGCACCGCCTGGATGGGCCAGCGAAGGGAGGTCGAATTATGCGTCGGGTGATCGCGGCTGTTGCAGCCCTCGCGGCTCTCGTCCTGGGCGGCGGCGCTGGAGTTGTCGGCATCTAACGGGTAGTTAGCGTCCTCTAGAGGCGCATGAAAGCGCGCGAGAAGGGAGCCCTATGGCTCTCTTTTCGTTTCTGGCTGGATACCGGCCAGGCAAATTTGCCCCGCTATCCTTCCGCCCGTGTCCCAATCGGCCAACGGTGTGAAGCTGCGTCTGCTTGTCGGCGGCGTGATCACAGCAGCCGGCCTCGTCCTTGTCTCAGTTTCGGTTCCGCTGCCACACGGCATTGACTTAGGTCGAATCTTCTTTTGGGTCGCGATGACCCTAGCGCTAGGCGCAATTCCTGTACGTCTTCCTGGCGGGATGCTTGCCTTCACGACTACAGCGCCGTTGATTGCTGCGGTCTTTGACGCCGGTCTTCCGAATCCATTTGCTCTGTGCTGGATCGCACTGCTGGGGACGATCGAAGTGCGCGACCTGCGTCGGCAGTTGCCGCTTTGGGGAACGCTCTACAACCGTTCGGACTTCGTTCTTTCCTCGGTCGCGGCGTACGCAGCCGTCCAACTGTCGGACGGTGCGGTTCGCCCGGGAGATCCACTCGGGACCATCGCGCAAATCGCTTTAGCTGGTTTAGCTTTTAGCGGCGTCAACTTAGTTCTGGGTGTGAGCCTCGCGAGTCTCAGGACCCAGACGCCCTCCGGTCGAATCTGGGCTCTCGGCGTCGGCAATGTTGTTGTCGGTGTCGTTGCGCTTGTTCCGCTCGGATGGCTCATGTCCGAGATTGCGCAGAAGGTAGGGCTGTGGGGCGCGTTCTTATTCCTCGTGCCGCTCTACCTCGCGCGATTCTCGTTTAGCAAGTACGCCGAGACGCGCGAGCTTTTCCTCGGAACGATCCAGGCGCTGTCGCAAGCAATCGATGCAAAGGACGGATTCACGCGCGGCCACGCGGATCGCGTATCGCGGATTGCGGGCGCGATTGCCCGTGAGCTCGGGCTATCCGAAAAGCAGATCGACGAGATCGAGCTGGCGGGTCTGTTGCACGACATCGGCAAGATCGGCGTCGAAGACCGCGTGCTGATGAAGCCGAGTCGACTCGATCCGGACGAAACCGAACTCATGCGTCGCCACCCGATCTATGGTGCATCGATTCTCGAGCCGTCCGCAGCTTTGCGGCCACTTGTTCCGATCGTTCTGCATCACCACGAAAATTTCGACGGCAGCGGCTATCCCGAGGGACTAAAGGGCGAAGAGATTCCGATCGGCTCACGAATCATGATCGTCGCCGACGCATACGAAGCGATGACCTCCGACCGTATCTACCGCAAGGCGATCGGTCATGACAGAGCTATGGAGCAGTTGACTAAGTACAAGGGCGCCCAATTCGATCCGCGTGTCGTGCGCGCCCTCCATGACATCGTCCGCAAGCGCGGTTCGGCAGCGTTCGAAGTGAGCGACCTTCCACCGATCAACTACGAAACACTCGCCGAGTTGCGTCGGCGCCTCGCGCGCGAACCTCTAGTTCGCGACGCCCATGCTGGCTAGTGGTGTAGCTATCGGAATTGCCGCCGGAATCGCATTCGGCGGCGACTGGCGACGACTCGCAACGTTCAGCCTCCGTTGGTGGCCGCTTCTGGTCATCGCCTCGGCCCTGCGGCTGTGGACGTTCTTCGTTCCGAGCGCCGACCTAGCCGTCTACCTCGCGGGCCTCATTGGTATTGGGATCGTCTCCGCGGTGAACTGGCGTGTCGCCGGCGCGGCACTGATCGCGATCGGCACGTTCGCGAATGTGCTGGTCGTTCTCGCGAACGCCGGCATGCCGTATGACCCAAGTACCGCGACAGCGGTCGGTGCGCCTCCACCGACTGACGCATTGCACGTCCTCCTCAATGAAGACACGAGGCTGCCGTTTCTCTCGGACATCATTCCCTTTGGTCTAGGCCGCGCCGTCTACAGCGTTGGGGATCTGTTGATCGCGTTCGGCGGCTTCCTCATCCCGTTCGTGTGGCTGCAGGAAGAAGCGGACCCACGAACACACAGCGTGCGATCGGCGAACTTCGCGTTCTTCTGGCTCGCCCAGGTCATCAGCCGCTTCGGTGACCCGATCACGCTCATCGCGCTCACCTTCGTAACGTACCGTGCAACACAATCGGCGCTGCTGACAGCTCTCGCGGTTGGCGTCGCGAGCATTCCCAATGCGCTCTTCGGATTCTTCGGCGGTGCCATTGCTGATGCGGTGGGTCCACGCCGCGCAATGTTCTGGTGTGACCTCGTGCGCGCGGTCATCGTCGGCACGATTCCGATCCTGCTCATCTTCAATGCGCCGCTCGCTCTGATCTTCGCGCTCGCCTTCGTTGCCGGGATCGGTGCGGCGATCTTCGCGCCCGCTCGCGGCGCGGTCATCCCTGCACTCTTGCGACGCGACCATCTCGCACAAGGAAACTCACTCGTCTTCGCGTCTGACCGTGCGGTCGAGATCGGCGGCGCGCTCGCGGGTGGCGCCCTGGTCGCGTCAATCGGTGATGGCGCCTTCTACGTCGACGCGCTGACGTTCGCCTTGAGCGCCGTCCTGCTCGCGCGCGTAGTCCTGCGCGAACCGATGAAGTCCGTGACTTGGTCGAAGGTGTGGAACGACGCGCGCGAGGGATTTCTGTTCTTGCGTAGGTCCGCGCGCTTATGGTCGAACACCGTTTTCTCGCTCGTTGCGCAGTTCGCGAACCCGGTCATCAACACGCTGACGCCGGCGTTCCTGATCCGCCGTTTCGCCGGCAACGACGCCGTCGCCGGCGCCGTCCTCTACGCGGGGTCGGAAGCCGCGATCGCACTCGGCGCGGTCGTCGGCAGCGCGATCCTGCCCCGCTATCTGGAGCGAGTGCCCAAAGGTCGATCGCTGATTTTGGGGTTCGCGGCGACGGGACTTGTGATCGTCGCGATCTCGCAGACCGCGACGTATCCGGTCGCAGCCGTTTTCTTTGGGATCCTCGGCTTTACCAACGTCCTGTTCTACGTGCCGACGGTGACGATCCTCCAAGAGGGCACGCCGCAGGAGCTCACGGCACGCGTGTTCGGGGCGCGAATCGCACTGACGAACTTGAGTTGGCTGCCGATCATCTTTCTCGGTGGCTTCATCGCCGACGCCATCGGAGTCCATGTCTTCCTCGCCATCGCCGGCCTCGTGACGTTCAGTGCCGCCATCGTCGCCGCGTTCATCCCCGCCGTCCGCGACGTCCCCTAATCCGTCCGCGATTCCGGTCGACAGGCGAGTCTGCGGGCGATTTGACATGTACGCTTCGCGGGACACAAACTAGCCATGGTCGGCGGGAAGAGCCGTTGCAGAGCGGCTAAAGTGGCCCGTTTGAGAAGGAACCGTACAGAAGATGGCCCAGCGGACGATTTTGGTGGCCGATGACGACGCCTCGATCCGTTCCCTTTTGAAGCAGCTCCTGACCGACCAAGGCTACGCCGTGCTCGAGGCGGCGACAGGCAGCGAGGTCGTCGAACAAGTCAAGGACTCGGGGCCTGACCTCGTAATCATGGACCTGCGGATGCCGGAGCTCGACGGCATCGAGGCGCTCCAGAAGGTGAAGACCGCTTCGCCCCGGACCGCGGTGCTCATCATGACCGCCTTCGGCACCTCCAACGCCGCGATCAAGGCGATGGAGCTCGGCGCGTTCGAGTACATCACCAAGCCGTTCGAGCTCGACAAGATCTCGTACACCGTCAAACGCGCCTTCCAGTACCAGGACCTCACGCAGGAGGTCGAGGTGCTGCGTGACGAGATCTCCTCGCTCGTGCAGACCGAGCGTATCGTCGGCAACTCCGCCGCGATGCAGGAGGTCTACAAGACCATCGGCAAGGTCGCGAAGGCCGATGCCACCGTTCTCATCACCGGCGAGAGCGGTACCGGCAAGGAGCTCGTCGCCGAAGCGCTCCACTACAACTCGACGCGTCGCAGCGGTCCACTCGTGAAGGTCTCATGCGCCGCATTGCCGGAGACGTTGCTTGAGGCCGAGCTCTTCGGTCACGAGAAGGGCTCGTTCACCGGCGCGATGGCCACGCGCAAGGGACGGTTCGAGCTCGCTGACAAAGGAACCATCTTCCTCGATGAGATCGGCGAGATGAGCCTCGCGACGCAGACGAAGCTGTTGCGCGTTCTTCAGGAGCGAAAGATCGAGCGCGTCGGCTCATCGATCCCGATCAAGGTCGACATCCGCGTCATCGTCGCCACGAACAAGGATCTCGGGAAACAGGTCGAGGCGAACAGGTTCCGCGACGACCTCTTCTACCGGCTGAACGTCATCAACATCCACATGCCGCCGCTGCGCGAGCGCAAGGAGGACGTCCCTGCGCTCGTCGAGCACTTCCTCGCCAAGCACCGGTACAGCGCGAGCGCGCAGCCCGCGACGATCAGCGAGGAGGCGCTCAGGCGCCTTAACGAATACAACTGGCCCGGCAACGTGCGCGAGCTCGAGAACGTCATCGAGCGTGCTGTCGTCCTCTCGCGCGGCCAGGTCATCACGAGCCGCGAGCTCCCGTTCGGCGAGCACGATGCTGAGCACGATGGCGAGGGCGAGGGTGGCGACGAGATCTCGGCCGAGAAGTCGTTCTTCAAGAAGTCGGTCGCGCAGTTTGAGAAGGACCTCATCATGAAGGCACTCCGCGACGCCGGCGGGAATCGTTCGAAGGCTGCGGAGATGCTCGGCATCTACCGTCGTCTGCTCTACGCGAAGATCAAGGAGTACGCGCTCGAGGGCTATCCGCCCAAGGGCCGGTAGGAGGACAGCATGTTCGGTGTCATCCGTGCATCGATCCGAGCGTTCGTCGTCGGTGTGGCTATGGGCGTGCTGTTCGCGCCGCGCCCCGGCGCCGAGACGCGCCGCATGCTCAACGAGCGCATCACGAACGCGATCAACCAGCTGCTCGAGCTCGCCGCGCTGCCACCGGTGCAGCCGGAACAGGCGCGAACGAATGGCCACACCGAGCGTCCGTCGACGACACCGAAACCGAGCCGCCCCGCGAACACCGATGCCCGTTCGTCGTAAGAAGTCGTCGCGTCCCTCGCCCGCCTCGGTCGTCCGCATCACCGAAGCGACCGGCGAATCGCCACGCAGTTGGGACTCGGCGGTCGCCGCGGCGGTCAAGGCCGCCGACGTCAACGCGCCGGTCGGCGTCGAGGTCGCGCGCATGTGGGCCGACTGGGACGGCCGCAGGCTCTCGCGCTACCGGGTCACCGTGAAGGTCGCCTACCGCCAGCGTCTCCAAGCCCCCCGCTGAGCGCCCCTTTTGGGGTCGGAACAATGCATCTGTCTCTGTTATTGACATTCCACAGCCGCGCCGCCGAACATGCCCATGGCGTTATCAAGCGAAGGGGAGCACATGGGCGAAACAGAGACACGGGAGGTCCTGAGCCGGATCCTCATCGCCAACGACGGCGAGGTCCTCACGCGCCTGCGCCTCTCTGCCGCCGAGGCCGCCCGCGTCTGCAACGTCACGCCGCGGCAACTCATCTACTGGACGAAGAAGGGCCTCGTGAAAGCGTCCGCAGAGGGCGATCACGACTACGACGTCTATGCGATGGAGAAGGTCATCCGCATTCGCCAGGCGCTCGCGAAGGGGTACTCGCTCGAGAAGGCCGCGCAGCTCGTGCAGCGCGACATCGCGACGCTGCAGAGCGAAGTGAAGCGTCTCGACGATCTCTCCGCTGAGGAGCTCGAGGACGAACTGCGCCGCCGACTCGAGAAGCTCGAGGAGCGTGTCGCACAGCTGCGCCGGAGCCTTCCGGCGACGCTCTCGCTCGCGCGTCTGCGACGCGCGACCGCCGAGCTCGCGCGGCTCGAGGAGCAAGGCGCGCTCGCGAGCGCCGGTTCGAGTGGCGAGGGTGCGAAAGCGCTCGTGCTCCGTCTCGGTCGCGCCGTCGACGAGCTCGAGATGTTGCTGCGCGAGGTCTCGTCGGCCGCGATCTGATCGCGCGTGACGGATACGCTTCGCGTCGTGCCTGACGCCCTCGCGCTCGTCGCGAACGCCGCGGGGAAGGTCACACTCATGGGCCTCCAGATCGCCGGACGCGGCGGCACCGCACTCCCCGGGCTCGTCACGCTGCAGCTCGACCCCGACTACATCGCCGCGCTCACTCGCGCGCTGCCGCACGGCGTCGTGCTCGTGTCAGGGACGAACGGGAAGACGACGACCGCGCGGATGCTCTCGGATATCGCGAAAGGCAGCGGCTGGTACCCGATCCACAACCGCTCCGGCTCGAACCTCGAACGCGGCATCGCGGGCGCCCTTCTCGCCGATTCATCGTGGCGTGGCGCGCTGAGCGGCAACCTCGGCCTGTTCGAGGTCGACGAGGCATCACTCCCCCGAGTGCTCGGTCGGATCAAGCCGCGCATCGTCGTGATCACGAATCTCTTCCGCGATCAGCTCGATCGGTATTTCGAGATCGACCAGCTCGCGAAGCGCATCGGCGATGCCATCGCGGAGCTCGACCCTTCGACCGCACTCGTGCTCAACGCGGACGATCCGATCGTCGCGTTCATCGGCACGCGACATCGGGGTCCCGTCACGTACTTCGGCGTCGACGATCCGTCCGTCGGTGGGAAGATCCCGCAGGCGATCAGCGACGCGACGCGCTGCCCCCGCTGCAAGGCGCCGCTGCGCTACGAGCGTGTCGTCCTCGCGCATGAGGGCGATTGGTCCTGCGGTCAGTGCGGCCTCGCGCGTCCGCCGCGCGACGTGAGCGCGAAGACGATCCGTCTTGAGCCATCGGCGAGCGAGATCGAACTCCGCGTCGCGGTGTCCTCCGCATTCGATCCCATCCGCGTCCCAGTCCCCGGCCTCTATAACGCCTACAACGCGCTCGCCGCGCTCGCGGCCGCGCGCGCGCTCGATGTGAGCCTCGTGACCGCGGCGCGCGCGATCGCCGCGTTCCGTCCGGCGTTCGGTCGACTCGAGCAGCTGCCCGTTGACGGACGGCTCGTGCGCCTCGTCCTCGTGAAGAACCCGGCGGGTTTCAATGCCGCGGTCGGCGCGCTCCTCGAGACCGGCCGGCATCCCAAGCTGCTCGCGGCGCTGAACGACCGCGACGCCGATGGCCGTGATGTGTCGTGGATCTGGGACGCCGACTTCGAGACGCTCGCACCGTCGATCGAACACGTCGTCGTCACCGGGATTCGCTCACGAGACCTCGCGAACCGTTTCAAGTACGCGGGCGTCCCGCTCGACGCCATCGAGGTCGTCGATGAGTGGGGAAGCGCGATCGATCGCGCGGTCGGCAGCGTCGCGCGCGACGGCGAGCTCGTCGTGCTGGCGACGTACACGGCGATGCTCGCGCTGCGCGGCGAGCTCGCGCGCCGCGGCCACGTGCCGCCGTTCTGGGAGGATTGAAATGGGAGCGACGAAAGGCTCAGGGGTGGGGGTTCAGTCGCGAAGCGCGTGCGGGAGGAGCGACTCCACCAGCCATGAGCGGTCTCAAGGCGAAGGCGAGAGATTGAGAGAGGATTAGGGGACATGCCGCGGGAGATGCCGAAGTTCACGAAGACGCCGCCGGAGGTGGTCGCGGCGTTCGACGGAGCGTCGCCGGCGCGAAGCGACATCGCGCGGAAGACGATGTTCAGCTACCCGGCGCTCTTCGTGAACGGGAACATGTTCGCGTTCACATTCGGACCGAAGATCGCGGTGCGCCTCGACGAGACCGGTCGGGCGAAAGCCACGAAGGCCGGCGCGCGCCGATTCGAGCCGATGCCGGGGCGACCGATGGGCGAGTACGTCGAGGTGCCGGCGAAGGACATGAAGGGCGCCTCGCTCAAGCGCTGGATCGCCGACGGCCTCGCGTATGCGGAGACGCTTCCGGCGAAGACCGCGAAGACGAAGAAGACCGCGAGCAAGAACACGAGCAAGAAGGCGAACAAGTAGTGGATCTGCGCATCGCTCACCTGTACCCGGACCTCATGGGGATCTACGGCGATCGCGGCAACGTCATCGCTCTGTCGCAGCGTGCGCGCTGGCGCGACATCGCCGTCGAGGTGCGCGCGTACACGACGGGCATGACGTTCGATCCCGATTGGCCCGATCTGTTCTTCTTCGGTGGCGGACAGGACATCGGGCAGGACGTCGTCGGCGCCGACCTGCAGGGCCCGAACGGCGACGCGGTGCGCAAGGCCATCGCGGGCGGCGCGGCCGCGTTCTCGGTCTGCGGTGGGTACCAGCTGCTCGGCACGGAGTACCTGCCCGAGGTCGGTGACCCGATCCCGGGGCTCGGCGTGCTCGATGTGCACACGAAGGCGGGAAAGCAGCGCTTCGTCGGTAACCTCGTGGCGGAGACGCCCGAGGGTCTGCTCGTCGGGTTCGAGAACCACAGCGGTCGCACGTATCTCGGTCCGCGCGCGGTCCCGCTCGGTGCGGTCGTCGTGGGTCACGGCAACAACGGCGAGGACCACACCGAAGGCGCCGTGCAGGGAAAGCTCGTCGGGACGTACAGCCATGGATCGTGCCTTCCGAAGAATCCGTGGCTCGCCGACAAGCTCCTCACTTGGGCGCTCGAGCGCCGCCACGGGACAGTGCGTCTTTCGCCACTTGAAGATCGCGAGGAGCGTCTCGCGAACGAGCAGGCCGCCGCGGTCGCCCGCGCTCGCCCTTAGTACCCCGGTACCGACCGCCTCTCCTCTCCGCGCTCGCTCGGCACGCGCGTTCACTGCGCCGCGATGCGACGGCTCCTTCGCGCCGCGGTCGTCATGGCCTTCACCCTTCCCTTCCTGGCGTCCGCAGCGCTCGTCGCCTCAGCGGACGAGGGCTCCAGGGGCAATGCCACTGCGAGCCCTCACATCCGCCCGCCGCTGGGCGTTCTGCGCCACGTCGATGCACCGACCGCAAGCCCGGCACCGACCGACGCGGAGCTCCCGGAGCTCGTGATCCTTGTCGGCGGCTATCAGTCCTGCGCGTGTCCCGATGACGGGACGTTCGACACGCTGCGTGAACGCCTTGCCGCGCTGCCGAACACGGACGTCGTCCGCTTCGGCACCGATCCGCGCTTCCCGTTCGACACGTTCGGATCGATCGACGCGAGCGCGATCAACCTGCGCGATCACATCCGCTCCCTCGCGCCCACGCACTCCGTCGTCCACATCGTGACCCATTCGATGGGCGGCGTCGTCGCCGATCGTGCCTTCGCCCAAGGACTGTCGCACGAGGACGGCGTCGCAACGTACGTCGCCTGGTCCGCGCCGCATAGCGGGAGCGACGCGGCGCGCGGATTCGTGCTCGCGAACAGCGTGGCGCGCGGACCGAACCCGGCCATCCACGAGAGCCTGCTCTGGCTGCGGATGGAGAGCGAGTCGCAGGCGGTGCGCGATCTCGCGAGCACGCGGCCGATTCCGCCGCCGAAGGGCGTCGTCCGCCTCGATCTGCGCGAGGCGAACGACACGCTCGTCACGCCGCGCGATGCACGCGATCCCGGTGTCGCATCGCGCACGCTCGGTCGCGCGCTCGAAGGTCACGGTGGGATCCTCGACGATCCCGAAGCGATCGATCTGACGTTCCGCACGATCACGACGAGAGCCGTCCCGCCGGAGCACCGCGGCCCGCTGCTCGTTCAGGCGATCGAGGACCGGTCGGATGAGCTCGGCTGGCATGTCTTCGGTGCGATCTGCGTGCTCACCGTGCTTGCGTGCGTGTACGCGAGCAAGACGAACCCGATCTTCCGCATCCCCATCGTGCAGGGACTGCGTGAGCTGCTGCCGCGCGCGACGCGAAAACCATGTCCGTAAGACGACGGCGCAGCGCACGCGCGTGACGCGCGACGGCGGCCAGGCGCTCGTCGAATTCGCGCTCGTGCTACCCGTGCTCATGATCGCGACCTTCGCGATCCTGCTCACGGCCGAGGTCGGCGTCGCCCGTCTTTCGCTGCAGCATGCGACCGCCGAAGCGGCGCGCGCCGGCGCGCTCACGAACGACGACGAGGCGATCCGCTCCACGCTTGCCGCCGCCGTGACGCCGCTGGTAGCCGAGCGTGTCGTCACCGCCATCGAGCCGGCAGCAGGAGTGCCGCCGCGCAACAGCGATCCGCGCGGCTCGCTGCTCGTGGTGCGCGCGAGCTACGCGATCCCGATGCCGCTGCGCTTCGTCGGTCTCTCGCAGGTCGTCGTCACGGCGTCGTCCGCGCGGCGCATCGAATGGACGCCGTGAGGGACGACCGCGGACAGGCGGTCCTGCTCGCGGCGTTCATCATCGCGATCGCCGCCGCCGTCCTCATCGGTCTCCAGCTCCAGCAGGCTCGCGCCTTCGCGCTCGAACGGTCGCGCCGCGCGGGCGAGGCCGCGGCCGAGGCCGCGACGACCGCGGTCGCGGACGCGTATGCGGCGGCGCTCCGCGAGGCCGTCGCGAAGAAGCGCGTGATGGACATCGGCCGCGTCATCGGCTCCGCCGCGACGAACGATGCCGCGCGTGCCGCAGCCGCCGAGGCCAGCGCCGCGAACGGCGGCAGCGCGATCGACGATGTCACGCTCCGCTGCGCCGACCGCCGCGTCGAGGTCACGATCCTCTCGTCCGGCGCGTCGTACCGCGCCGGATTCCCCGCGGGCGAATGCTCCCGTCGCTGACGGTCCGGTCGCGGTTTCCCGATCGACGGCGCATCGCGCTCGGGATCGCGTCCGCGCTCCTCGCGCTCGGCGCACTCGCATCGTCACAATCCGCGACTGCGCCCGCGGCCGCGCAGACGAGCCTCGCCGACGAGCTGCATCCCGCGACGTGGGCGATCCTCGTCCCATCGACCTGGCTCGCCGCGCCGGTACCGCGCCTCCGACGTGGCGATCTGCTCGATGTCTTCGGTATGAAGATCGGCGATCGCGCGTTCGCGACGCCTCTCGTGTACGGCGCCGCGGTGATCCTCGCCGACGACCGTGGCCTCTTGCTCGAGGTCGACGAGAGCGACGCGGCCGCGCTCGCGAGCGCGCGCGCCGGCGGCATGCAGCTCATCGCGCTGCTCCGCTCGAGTCGGTGATGCCGTCGGCGCGCGTCGCGGTGCTCGGCGACGAGGCGCTGCATGCAGCGGTGCTCGCGCTCGGCTTCGAGCCGTGCGACACGAGCCCCGAGGCGCTCGTCGTGGATCTGCGCGACGCCGCCGCGGTACGACGGGCCGCCGCGATGACCGGCGTCCCGCGCGTCTTCGTCGGCGGCGACGTGGAGCGACCGCTCGTCGCGGCGCTGGGCCTCGACGCGTCGTTCGTCGCGGGCATCGAGCCGGCGCGACTCGGGCCCGCGCTCGTTCGTATCCTCCCCACGCGGACCCGAGCCGCGACGCGGATGATGGTCGTCACCGGCGCGCGCGGCGGCGTCGGACGAACGCTCCTCGCGACCAACGTCGCGCGTCGCATCGCGAAGCAGCGCCGCGTGTGGCTCCTCGACGCGACCGGATCGGGCGCCGCGGCGTGGTGGCTCGGCGCCGATCCACGATCGTGGCCGTCGCTCGAGGCGCTCGCGGACGAGATGTCCGTCGAGCAGCTGGCGCTCGCGGCCGACGAACCCGTCGCCGGCGTCCGCTGCGTCGGCGGCGTGGGTCTCGCGCCAACGCGAGCGCTGCTTCTCGCGGTCGTGCGCGTCGCCCTCGCATCCGACGACCTCGTGCTGGTCGATGCGCCGATCGCATTCGACGCGCTCACGGCATCGCTCGCACAGCTTGCACAGCGGACGCTCTTCCTCGCGTACGACGAGCCGATGTCCGCCGCGGCGCTGCCGAGCGAGAGCGATGACGTGTGGCTCATCGGCTCGCAGTGCGCGCGGTCGCGCGTCGGTGAACGCAACGTGTTCCGCGCCCTGCCGCGCGACGAGCCTGCGGTCGCCGCGGCGATCTCGGGGCGCGCGGCCGTGCGCGGCGCGCTCGGTCGCGCCTACGACGACCTCAGCGAGCTGCTCCTCATCGACACGTCGTGACGACCGAGTCGACGAAGCAGCGCATCGAACGCGGTCTCGTCTCGCGTTTGCGCGAAGCACAAGACGGGCGGCCGCGCCGCGAGATGCTGAAGGCGGCGCTCCGCGACACGCTCACCGCCGAGCGGATCGTCGCGCCCTCCGTCGAGCTCGTGGAGCTCGAGCGCTTCTTCGACGATCGGCTCTTCGGCCTCGGCCCGCTCGCACCGTTGCTGCGCGACGAACGCGTGAGCGAGGTGATGGTGAACGGACTGCGCGGCGTATGGGTCGAGCGCGAGGGCCGCCTCGAACGTGCGGCAGTGCAGTTCGCGTCTGAGGACGAGATCGTCCTCATCATCGAGCGCCTCGTCGCACCGCTCGGGCGACGCATCGACCTTGCGAATCCGCTTGTCGACGCGCGTCTCGCCGACGGCTCGCGCGTGCACGCGGCGATCCCTCCGATCTCGCTCGCCGGACCGATCCTCACCATCCGTCGCTTCACGCAGCGCGCGCTTGGCCCGGAGGACCTCGTGCGTCTCGACACGTGCGATGCCGCGACGATGGACGTGCTCGTCGGTGCCGTGCGCGATCGCCGCTCGATCCTCGTCTCCGGCGGGACATCATGCGGTAAGACGACGACGCTCAACGCGCTCGCGTTCGCGATCGGCGAGAGCGAGCGCATCGTCACGATCGAGGACGCGGCCGAGCTCCGGCTGCCGCAGCCCAACGTCGTGTCACTCGAGACGCGGTCGCCGAGCGTCGAGGGCACGGGCGCGATCGACGTCCGCACGCTGCTTCGCGCCGCGCTCCGCATGCGTCCGGACCGCATCGTCATCGGTGAGGTCCGTGGTGGCGAGGCGCTCGACATGCTCCAGGCGATGAACACCGGTCACCGCGGCTCGCTGACCACCGCGCACGCGAACGGACCGTATGAAGCGCTCCTGCGGCTCGAGACGATGGCGCTCATGGCAGGCGTCGATCTGCCGCTCGCCGCCATACGCGAGCAGATCCGCCGCGGGATCGAGATCGTCATCCAGCAGCAGCGCCTGCCCGACGGACGGCGGCGCATCACGCACGTCGTCGAGGTCGTCCCCGACGCGCGCGATACATACGAGCTGCGGCCCATCCTGTGATCGCCGCGATCCTCGGGCTCGCCGCGACGGCGTTGTTCGCGGCGACGTTCGTCGATGGAGGGTCGAGCCAGCGCCGCGGGCGCGCGATCCGGCTGCTCGCGTGGCCGCGTCGCTCGTGCGGCACGAGCGCATCGCGCGCTGCTCTGCCCGGCCTCATCGAGGCGCTCGCCGGAGCGCTCGCGGGCGGGGTGTCGCTCTCGGTCGCGTTCGCCGAGATCGCGCCGACGCTCGAACCCCGCCTCGCCGCAGCGACGAGACGCGTTGCCGCATCGCTCACCCTCGGCGCGTCGCCAAGCGTCGCGCTCGTGGAGTACCACGCCGTCGTGCCCGCGGAGGACATCGCGCCGCTCGCGGTCGTGCTCTCGGCGTTCGCGCGCAGCGGGGGTCGCGTGAGCGCGAGTCTCGAGCGCATCGCCGCGCTGCTGCGAAGCCGGCTTGCGCTCGCCGCGGAGCGCGCCGCACTCCTCGCCCAAAGTCAGGCATCGGCCCTCGTGCTCGTCGCGCTCGCGCCGCTCGGTGTGGTCTTCTTCTCGCTCGCGATGGACGGCTACCTCGCGACGCTGTTCGACGCCGGGCGCATCGTGCTGGTCCTCGCGCTCGCGTTCGAGTGCGCCGGAGCTGCGTGGCTGTGGCGCATCGTGCGCTCGACGCTCGCGCCCGCTGATCTCGCGTCGTTCCTCGACGCCATGGTCGTCGGACTCGAGGCCGGCCTCACCTTCGAGCGCGCGCTCGCGGGTCTCGTCGAGCGCGCATCACTCACGACGCGCGACGCGGATGCGCGTCGACTCCTCGCGGACCTCGCGCTCGGCCGGCCGCTGCGCGATGCGCTCGCGACCTTCGCGCGCGGGCCGGACGAAGCCCGCATCACGGCGCTCGTCGTCGCGTCGATGCGGTTCGGCTCGCCGCTCGCGCGGCTTCTCGTGCTCCAGGCCGACTCGATCCGCACGACCGAACGTCACCGCGCGGAGGCCCGCGCGCGCCGGCTTCCGGTCCTCATGCTCTTCCCACTCACCTTCTGCATCCTGCCGGCGCTGCTGCTCGTGTTCCTTGGCCCGCCGCTGCTCACGCTCATCGGCTGATCACGGCACCTATGCTCCCGGCGAGTGCCCTCGCTCCTCCCCGACATCTCGCCGCTTCGCACGTCCCGCGAGTTCCGTCTTCTCTGGAGCGGTCAACTCATCTCGCAGGTCGGCTCGGCGGTGCGGTTCGTTGCGCTCCCGTACCAGGTCTACCTGCTCACCGGGTCCACCTTCGCCGTGGGTCTGCTCGGGCTCTTCCAGGCCGTGCCGCTCATCGTCCTTTCGCTCTGGGGCGGCGTCATCGCGGATCGCGTCGACCGTCGGCGCCTGCTCCTCACAACGAACGTCGGCCTCGCGCTCGTATCTGTCGCGCTCGCGATCGCGACTCAACTTGACGCCGCGACGTTGCCGCTGCTCTACGTGCTAACGGCGGTCGGAGCCGGCATCGGCGCACTCGATCAACCCGCGCGCAGCGCGCTCGCACCGAGTCTGGTCCAGCGCCGTCTCATCCCGGCGGCGATGGCGCTGACGCAGACGCAGTGGCAGCTGGCGTCGGTTATCGGCCCGGCCGCCGCGGGACTCCTCATCGCGCAACTCGGGCTCGCGTCGGCCTACTGGATCGACGTCGCGACGTTCGCCGGCGCGACGGTGGCCCTGCTGCTGATGCGCGTTCCGCGTGCCGACCTCACCGTCGTGCACGCGCCGCCGCTGCGCGCGCTGGCCGAAGGCATCGCCTTCCTCTGGTCACGGCCGCTCCTCCTCGCGACGATGTCGGTCGACTTCTTCGCGACGTTCTTCGCGGTGTCACGAGCGGTGATGCCGTACTTCGCGGACCGCGTCTTCGCGGTCGGGCCGGAAGGACTCGGCGTGCTCTACGCCGCGCCGGGCGTCGGCGCCGCGGTGATCGCGCTCACGAGCGGATGGACCGCTGGCGTATCGCGGAAGGGCCTGGGGATCCTCGTCGCGGTCGCGGTCTTCGGACTCGCGATCGCCGCCTTCGGCTTCCTTCCGCCGACTGGGTTCCTCTTGGGCTTGGTCCTCCTCGCGATCGCGCAAGGCGCCGATACGGTGAGCGCGATCTTCCGCCACACGATCCTGCAGCTTGAAACGCCGGACGCACTCCGCGGCCGCCTGTCCGCGATCAACCTCGTCTTCGTCGCCGGCGGTCCCTATCTGGGGCAGTTCGAATCCGGCGTCGTCGCGGAGCTGCTCACGCCTGAGCTCTCTGTGATCACCGGTGGGCTCGCGTGTGTCGGCGTGGTCATCGCGACGCAAGGATTTGTGCCACAGCTCGCTCGCTACCGCGCGGATCTCGAAGCGCTGCCTGCTAGCAGCGGTTAGCGCTCACAAGCTCAGATGCGGCCTCGCCGCGTGACCGCGCGCTCCGCGTCGCCGACGTTCGCGTCCGCGACGCGTCGCGCGATCGCCGCGGGAAGATGCGCGCGCACAGCGTCGCGATCGAACGATGCGAGGAACGTCTCGACGACGTGGTGCACGATCGCCTCGCGATCCGCGAACGCAGGGTCGGCGAGCGCGCTCCAGAAAACGACGATCGTCTGCGCGACGTCATCGGCCCAGTGACCGCGCCGGGCGTTCGCCCAGTCGATGACGTACGGGCCGTTCGTCGACAGCAGCACGTTCTTCGGATGGAGATCGAGGTGCAGCAGCGCGTCCCCTTCGCCGACCGAGGCGAGGCCCGGCGGTGCGGCGATCTCGTGCAGACGCTCATGCAGCGCGGCGAGCAATCGGATGTTGCGATCGAGCTGGGTCCGATCGGACTCGAGCGCTTCCTGCATCGTCGGCCCGTCGACGCGCTCGAGCACCATGTCCGGGCCGGACACCTCCTTCACTTCGGGAACGGGATAGCCGTGTGCACGGGCGTAGCGCATGACGTTGACTTCGTACTCGGGGACATCGCGCCGCTCGTAATGTCGGAGCACCGTGTGCTCGTCGAGCGCGTACACGCTCGCATCCCGTCCGCGAGCGAGGATCGGCGGCAGGGGCTCTCCCTCGGTGCGCGAAGTGAGTCTGGTTACGCTCTCACCACGTACGTGCCCGCGATCTTGTCGTGCCAGCCCTGTCCCTGCGCGTCGAACGCTGCCCAGATCAGACCGATGAAGAGCGCGACGCATGAGACGACGAAGCCGCCGAAGCGGATGAACGCCCCGATGTGATCGAGCATCGAGCCATCGGCCTTCACGACCTTGATGTTCAGCGATTTCATGCCCAGCGTCTGTCCGCCGCCCGACGCGGACCAGAAGTACACGAAGTACGCGAGCGCGACGATCAACCCGAAGGGCTCGGGACCGTTCAGATTCCCGCCGTAGAGGATGCTCGCGATGATCGTTTCGACGATGACCAAACCGAGAACATCGATGAGCAGTGCGAGGGCACGTGTGCCAAAACTCGCCTTTGCGATGCGCGTCGTCGTGCCATTCGCGGTGGTCATCGTTCGCTTTTTCAGCGCGACTCTAGCCACCGCCGACCGGACTAGTACATCCTTCTCATTGCTGCTGGCACGGGCAGGCGAGCAGGCTTCGCGTTGCACAACCTCAGCGGAAGGAGGGAGATGCATGTTGACATTCATCCGTGAAGACGAAGGGCAGGGCCTGGTCGAGTACGCTCTCATCATCGCTGTGATTGCGATCGCGGTCATCGTGGCCATGGTGTTCCTCCGCGGTCAGATCCAGAACATTTTCAGCAACATCGGCAACAACCTCACCTAGAAGGTCCGAGGAGGGCGACGAGCATCGACGCTGGACGAATCGTCGAAGACACGGTGCTCGCCGCCCTCCTTCTCGTTGTGATGTACACGGATTTCCGCTGGCTCCGGATCCCCAACGCCGTCACCTATCCGGCGATGCTCATCGGCCTTGTGTTCGGCGTCGTCGAAGGCATCCCGGGCGGTCTCTTCACCGGCGGGCTCGTCGATCACGTCGCGGCGCTGGTGCTCGCGTTCGCGTTGTCCTATCCCTTCTACGCCGCGGGCGGGCTCAAGGCGGGCGACGCGAAGCTGCTCATGGCGGTCGGCGCCGTGCGCGGCACAAGTTTCTTCCTCGTATCGGCTTTGTACGGCGCGCTGCTCGGCGGGCTCATCGCCGTCGGGTTCATCGCGACCCGCCGGTTGCGTCCGGCGAACGGCGCGAGCGCGCCGAGCGTTTCCGGATTGATGAAGCAGTCCATCCCGTACGGGGTCGCGCTCGGTCTTGGTGGTCTGCTCGCGCTGGCGCTCGAGATCACGGGCGTCATCGCGCTCGGAACATCCTGATGGTCACCCGTACAGGTGGCGCCGGACCCGACCAGCGCCTGTAAACTCGGCCGGGACTCAACTGAGGGGAGCGATATTGACGCGTGGCTGATGGCGAAAAGATCCGCATTCTCATCGTCGACGACATCGCCGACACGCGTGAGAACCTTGCCAAGCTGATCGGGTTCGAGCCCGACATGACTGTCGCCGGCACCGCTGGCGGCGGTCAGGAGGCCGTGACCCTCGCGAAGAAGGAACGGCCGAACGTGATCCTCATGGACATCAACATGCCCGACATGGATGGGATCACCGCGACCGAGATCATCTCGAACACCGTCCCCGAGTCGCCGATCATCATGATGTCCGTTCAGGGAGAGCAGGATTACCTGCGCCGCTCGATGCTCGCCGGCGCGCGTGAGTTCCTCGTGAAGCCGTTCTCCGCCGACGAGCTCATCAACGCGATCCGCCACGTCCACGAGCTCGAGAAGGTGCGCCGCGCGCGCTACGCGCCGCTCGCGCCAGCTGCGGGTACTCAGGTCGCCGGTGCTGCCGCGGCGCCGGCCGTCGAGACGGGCAAGATCATCTCGTTCTTCTCACCGAAGGGCGGCGTCGGGCGCACCACGATCGCGACGAATCTCGCGGTCGCCCTCCATCAGTCCACCGAGAAGCCGGTCGTCCTCGTCGACGGCAGCCTGCCGTTCGGCGACATCGCCGTCATCCTGAACATGAGCCCCAAGGCGAAGACGATCGCCGATCTCATCGGCTCGTTCGAGCAGACCGACGCCGACGTCGTCGAATCGATCCTCGTGCAGCACTCGACCGGCATCAAGGTGCTCCTCGCGCCGCCGACGCCCGAGTCGACCGAGCTCATCACCGGCGCGCACATCAAGCACGTGCTTGAGATCCTCAGGCAGCGCTACGCCTACGTCATCGTGGACACGTGGCCGTCGTACGGCGAGCAGGTCATCACGATGCTCGACGCGGCCGACGTCGTCCTCTCGCTCATGACTCTCGAGATCACCAGCCTGAAGAACATCCGCGTCTTCATGGAGGTCGTCGAGAAGCTCGGCTACAGCCAGGACAAGGTGCAGCTCGTGGCGAACCGTAACGACTCGTCGGGCGGCATCAAGGCGAGCGACGTCGAGGCGAGCCTCGGCCGCAAGATCCCGCACACCATCGTTTCGGACGGCCGCACCCTTGTGCTCGCCGTGAACCGCGGCGTGCCGTTCGTCATCAGCCACAAGGACAGCCAGGTCAGTAAGGACATCTTCAGCCTCGCGGCGAAGCTTGCCGGTGCGCCCGTCGCTTCGGAAGCGGGTGCCGCGGCGGGCAAGCAAGCGGCGCGACCGGGCGGCCTCAAGCTCTTCGGCGCGCGATAGCCGATAGTCCTGCCGCAAGGCGGGCCGAGGCGAATGCGACGGGTTAGACCCCCGCCAGGGTGGTCAGAAAGCGATACATGCGACGTACACTCCGACGGCGAGGGAGCAGGCGGGCACATAACGCCAGCCGGAAGCGAGGGTTGATTCAGCGATGAGTCTTCTGCGGCGTATCGAGGGCCAGCGTCCCGCCGGTCAGCAGCCGGCCGCCCCGGCCGCTCCGGGCGCACCCCAACCCCCGGGCCAGCAGCCGCCGAAGACGCCCGAGACCGGCCCGCTCACCCAAAGCGTCGCCCCGGCCCGCGACACCAACCGCGACGTCCGGATCAAGCTCCAGACCAAGATCATCAACAACCTCGACCCCCGCCTCGACCTCTCCGACGCGAAGGCCGTGCGCGCCTCGATCGAAGAGATGTTCAACAAGTTCCTCGACGAGGAGGGCGCGGTCATCACACGCGTCGAGCGTCAGAAGATGCTCGAAGCGATCCTCGACGAGATCCTCGGCTTCGGGCCGATCCAGCCGCTCCTGAACGACGACACCATCACCGAGGTCATGGTCAACGGCCCGTTCCGCGTCTACTGCGAGCGCAAGGGAAAGCTCGTCCTCACCGACACGACGTTCCAGAACGACGAGCACGTCATGCGCATCATCGAGCGGATCATCGCGCCGATCGGCCGGCGAGTCGACGAGTCGAAGCCCTATGAGGACGCGCGTCTTCCGGACGGCTCGCGCGTGAACATCATCATCCCGCCGCTCGCCCTCAACGGGCCCGTCGTCACGATCCGAAAGTTCCCCAAGTACCGCATCTCGGTCGACGACTACATCAAGTTCGGAACAGCCACTCCCGAGATGATGGAGTTCATGCGCGCGTGCGTGGAGGCCCGGCTCAACATCTTCATCTCCGGTGGCACGGGCTCCGGTAAAACGACGCTCCTGAACATCATGTCCGGCTTCATCCCCGAGGACGAGCGCATCGTCACCATCGAGGACGCTGCCGAGCTCCGCCTCGTCCAGGACCACGTCGTGCGCCTCGAGTCGCGCGCCGCGAACATCGAGGGCAAGGGCGCGGTCACGATCATGGACCTCGTGAAGAACTCCCTCCGTATGCGTCCTGAGCGCATCGTCGTGGGTGAGATCCGTGGTGGCGAGGCGCTCTCGATGCTCCAGGCCATGAACACCGGCCACGATGGCTCGCTCTCGACCGGTCACGCGAACTCGCCGCGAGACATGATCAGCCGCATCGAGACGATGTGCCTCATGGCCGGCGTCGACTTGCCGCAGCGCGCGATCCGCGAGCAGATCTCATCTGCTCTCGACCTCATCGTGCAGATCAGCCGCCTCAAGGACGGCTCGCGCAAGATCACGAACGTCACCGAGGTCCAGGGCATGGAAGGTGACCAGGTCGTCCTTCAGGACGTCTTCATCTTCGAGCAGACGGCGTACGTCGACGGCAAGGTCCAGGGCCGCATGCGGCCGACAGGTATCCGTCCGAAGTTCAGCGAGAAGTTCGAGGCTGCCGGCATCAAGCTGCCGCAGGGCGTCTTCGGCGACATGACCGGCCTGCTCAGCCGCTGATGCCAATGCAGTACGCGCTCCCGGCCGCCGCGTTCTTCGGCGTACTGCTCTTCTTCTCGGGCATCTACGGCCTGATCAAGGGCTCGGGCATGAGCGTCCAGGACCGCATGGCGCGCTACGCCGGCGGCGCCGAAGCGCAGAAGTCCGTCGCGAAGAAAGAAAAGAAGAAGAAGGACGTCATTGACCCGTTCGCGACGCTCTCAGGCGACGTCGCCGACAAGAAGTTCTCGACGAAGGTGCAGCGCGACCTGGCGCGCGCCAACCTCAAGCTGAAGGTCTCGGAGTACTACTACATCCGCGTCGGCACGGCGCTCGGGCTCGGGCTCGTGCTCGGCGTGCTCCGCGACCCGCTCTCCGGGGCCATCGGACTCATCCTCGGCTACATGATCCCGCGCCTATACGTCGGCCGCCGCATCGGCGGACGCCTCAGCGCATTCAACAAGCAGCTCGCGGACACGATCACGCTCCTCTCGAACTCGCTGCGCGCCGGTTCGAGCTTCCTTCAGTCGATCGAGCTCGTCTCGCGAGAGACGCCCTCACCGATGGGCGAGGAGATGGGCCGGGTCGTCCGCGAGGTGAACCTCGGTCTCGGTATGGAGGAGGCGCTCGCGAACCTTGTGCGCCGCATCCGCAGCGACGACCTCGACCTCATGGTCACCGCGATCGGCGTCCAGCAGCAGGTCGGCGGCAACCTCGCCGAGATCCTCGACACGATCGCGTTCACCATCCGCGAGCGCGTGCGCATCAAGGGCGAGATCAACACGCTCACCGCGCAGGGCCGGATGTCGGGCTACCTTGTCGCGTTCCTCCCGATCGGTATCGCGATCACGCTGAACTTCATCAACCCGGCGTTCATGCAGCCGCTGTTCACGCAGCTGCTCGGACAGATCCTGCTCGGCGTCGGCGGCGTGATGATGGTCATCGGCTTCTTCATGATCCAGAAGATCGTGAGCATCAAGGTCTAGGCGATGGCACCGATCGCCCTTGGTCTCGTCGTCATGCTCGGGGTCATCCTCATCGTCGTCTCGATGAACATGGGCTCGGAGCTCGATCCGGTGCAGGCCCGCCTGCAGCAGATCGCGGTACGCCCGCGGACCCTCGAGGAGCTCGAGCTGCAGCGCCCGCTCTCTGAGCGCACGCTGAAGCCGATCATCCAGGGCATCTCGCGGCTCCTCGGGCGGTTCTACCCGGCCAATACCGCCAACAGCATCGGCCTGAAGCTCAAGCGCGCCGGCATGGAGGACACGAGCACCGAGTTCTTCATCGGCGTGAAGGGCTTCGCCGCGCTCGTCGGTGCGGTCGCCGGGTCCGCGATCGTGAACCTGCTGAGCAACGACTTCACCTTCACGATCGGTGGGGCGTTCGGCGGTCTGATCCTCGGCTTCATGGCGCCGGACCTCTACCTGTCGAGCAAGGCCAGCGGCCGCTCGAACTCCGTCCTCGATCAACTGCCGGACGCGCTCGATCTCCTCACCATCTCGGTCGAGGCCGGCCTCGGCTTCGACGCTGCGGTCGTGAAGGTCACCGAGAAGATGAAGGGGCCGCTGTGCGATGAGTTCAAGCGCGCAGCCGCGGAGCAGCGCATCGGTAAGGCGCGGCAGGAGGCGCTGCGCGGCATCTCCGAGCGCGTCGAGGTGAAGGAGCTCCAGAACTTCATCTCCGCGATCATCCAGGCCGATCAGCTCGGCGTCTCGATGTCCAAGGTGCTGCGCATCCAGTCGGACCAGCTGCGTCAGGAGCGCCGCCAGCGCGCCGAGGAGAAGGCCGCGCGCGCGCCGATCCTCATCATGCTGCCGACGGTCGGTTGCATCTTTCCGTCGCTCTTCATCGTCATCCTCGCACCCGCCGCGCTGTCCGCGCTCAGCTCCTGCTCTCAGACCGGCTAGCGAGGATCGTCCGCGCCGCACCGCGTCCGCAACCGCACCCGTGAGGTCGACCTCGCCACGCGCTGCGACATCGCGGACAACTTCTTCTCCCGCGCCTTCGGCTTGATCCCGCGGTCGCGCCTCGATGACGGCGAGGGCCTGCTCATCACGAAGACGTCGCTCATCACCATGTGGTTTATGCGCTTCCCGATCGACGCGGTCTTCGTCGATCGCGCGCGCCGGGTCGTCCGGACTGCCGAGCGACTTGCGCCGTGGACGTTCTCGATCGGCGCCCGCGGCGCGCAGGACGTGCTCGAGCTCCCGGCTGGAACGGTCGCGCGCACCGGCACGCAAGCCGGTGACGAACTCGTCATCGAGGCCCTCTCGTGACGCGCGCTCGTTGCTCGACGCCCTCCTAGCACCGCGCTGCGCCGGCTGCGACGCGCCGGGCGAGTGGCTCTGCCTCGACTGCCGCGATCTCTGCGACCCGATCCGGCGTGGGAGGCTGCAGGCCGCAGCCGCGTTCGGTGGCCCGCTACGCAGGGCGATCCATCGCTTCAAGTACGACGGCGAGCGCGGCCTCGCCGCGGAGCTGGGCGGCCTCGTCGCGGCGTGTGTCGCGCGCGATGTCGCTCGCGGCGTCGTGCTCGACGTCGTCGTCCCCGCAGTGCTGCACGTCGACCGCGCCCGGGTCCGCGGCTACGACCAGGCGGCGCTGCTCGCGGCCGAGGTCGCTCTGCGCGTTGGGCTGCCGCTGCGGGCGCCCCTCCGGCGAATCCGTGCCGCGACGCCGCAGGTGCAGCTCGACCGCGCCGCTCGCGTCGCGAACATGCGCAACGCGTTCGTCGCCGAAGCGGGTGCCGCGCGCGGTCTGCGTGTGGCGCTCATCGACGACGTCGCGACGACCGGCGCGACGCTCTCCGCCGCGGCGGGCGCCCTCCGCGACGGGGGCGCGCGCGAGGTGCGCATGTATGTGGTGGCGCTCGACGAATAGGACGTTCGGTCACACTGCCCGCGTGACGGTGTCGGCGTCGCGCTGGGTGATGCGCGGGCTGCTCCTTTTCGCGCTCGCGTTCGCAAACCTTCACGACATCTGGTCGCCGGATGTCCTCCCGAACGCGCTGCTGCCCTTCACGCTGCTGCGGGAGGGGAACGTCGACTACGACGAGTTCGTGTTCCGCCCGGCCGACCGCGAGACGGAGCTGCAGACGAGCCGCAACGCCCTGGACATGCGCCTCGACTCGGAGGCGTACTTCTTCCGCGCCTGCGGCAAGTCCACGGCGACCGCACCACCGAAAGTGCCGCGCAGCAAAGGCGGACCACCCGCACCGGGACCGAACGATCACGTGTGCTCGGTGTTCCCTCCGGGGATGGGTCTGCTCGCGCTGCCGTTCTTCCTGCCCTTCGTGCTCGCCGGGTCGGAGGCGCTCGACCTCGGCCTCCTGCTCCGCGTCGGTCACCTCGCCGCCGCCTTCTACGAGACGCTCGCCGCGCTCCTTCTCTGGGCGGTCATCCGTCGCTACTCGAGCGAGCGTCAGGCGCTGGGCCTCGTCCTCCTCTACTGGCTCGGCACGAGCGTGCGCACCGTCTCATCGCAGGCGCTCTGGCAGCACGCCGGCGTGCACCTCGCGGTCGCGAGCGCGCTGTGGCTGTTGTTGCAGGAGCGCTGGCTGCCGCGGCGGAACGAGTTCGTCGCCGGCGTCGCGCTCGGGCTCGGGAGCGTCGTGCGACAGACGACCGCGCTCGTTGCGCTCGCGCTCCCAGCGACGCGGTCGCCGTCGCGCTACTTCATCGCGCTCGCGGTCGGCCTGCTCGTAGGCATCCTGCCGCTCCTCGTGTTCAACCAGCTCGTGTACGGATCGGCGGTCGAGCAGGGCTACGGCGTGAAGCCATTCGACACGCCGATACTCGAGGGCCTCTACGGGCTGCTGCTGTCACCCAGTCGCGGCCTCTTCATCTACGAGCCATGGGCCTTCCTCGCGCTCGCGTCCTGCGTTATCGCGCGCTTCGCGAACACGACGCGCGGACGCATCTCCGAGCGCATCGCGGGTCTGCTCATCCCGTGGGCGGTGCTGCTCGGCGCGTACGCCACGTACGCGGAGTGGTGGGGCGGGCGGGTCTTCGGTCCGCGCTTCCTCGACGACTTCGCGCCGCTGCTCATCGCCGGACTCGCGTGGGGCGTGCGCGGCGGCTGGTTCGCTCTTGGGTTCATGCGCGGCGTGTTCTGGCTCGCCGTGAGCTGGTCGCTGCTGCTCTTTGGCGCCGCCGCGCTCGTGTACGACCAGAACACCTGGGACCTGGCGCCGACGAACATCAACGACGATCCGTCACGCCTCTTCTCATGGTCGGATCCGCAGTGGCTCGCGGTGCTGCGTGCACTGCCGGAAGGCGGTCCGCGCGTCGTCATCGCGATCGGACTCTCGCTGCTGATCCTTCTCTTCCTCGCCCGCGTCGAGGGGCTCATCGGTCGGAAGGGCGTGGTGATAGGTGGTCCGGCGCCGTCGGCGCCGGACCGTCCTGCTTCTTCGCCTCCGGCTTCGTAGTAGCGTCGGCGGTCCCATGACCACGGCGTTCCTCCTGTTCTTCGGACGCGGCGGCGAGTCCGCGGTCGAGCGGCAGCTCGACGACATCAAGATCGCGATCGGCTCGTCGGTGTTGCGCCGCGCGCGCGACGCAGGGTTCGCGCCGCGCATCGCCGTGACCACCGACAATGCCGCGTCACACTCGTTCGCGAAGGCGGGCGCGGAGGTCGCGCCGCCGACGACCGAGCCGTTCCATCTCGGGAAGGAGGTGCACGCGCTCGCGCAGTCGCGGCGGCTCGAGCGCATCTGCTCCGTCGGCGCCGGTGCGGGCGCGCTCTTCACCGCGGCCGACCTCGAGAAGCTGCGCACCGAGCTCGAGACGAGCGAGGCGCTGGTGCTCTCGAACAACTACTACTCGGCGGATCTCGTCGCGTTCACGCCCGCGTCGGCGCTTGGTGTCATCGACCTCCCGGCGACGGACAATCCGCTGCCGCGGCGGCTTCACCAACAGGGCGGGCTGTCGTCGCGTCAACTCGAGCGATCGGCCGCGACGCTACTCGACGTCGACACGCCCGCCGACGCCGCAGTGCTCAAACGCCATCCCGCGTGCCCCGATGACTTGCGCGCGCTCGACACCTGGGACCGCGAGCTCGGTGATCGGATCGACGCGCTCATGCGGCTCGTCACGACCCCCGAGCGCGAGCTCGTGGTCGCCGGTCGCGTTGGCGCGCCGGTATGGTCCTACCTCGAATCGCAGACCGCCTGTCGCGTGCGCATGCTCGCTGAGGAGCGCGGAATGCAGGCCGCCGGCCGCGACGTCAGCCACGAAGCGCGTACCGCGCTCGGCTTCCTCTACCAAGAGGTCGGTCCAAGGGCGTTCTTCGAAAGGATGTCCGAGCTCGGCGATGGCATGCTCTTCGACACGCGCGTCCTCTTCGCGCACATGGGCTGGCGCGTCGCCGCGCCCGACCGTTTCGCATCGGATCTGTTCCGAGCGACGGACATCGCCGAGGAGCCGCTCGCCGCGTTCACCGCCGCGGCCGCGACGTGGCCGCATCCGCTGCTCATGGGCGGCCAGGCGCTCGTGAGCGGCGTCCTGTGGACGCTCGTCGACGCAGCATGGGCAGGTCACCCCGAGGAGTAGGTCAGGACACCTCGATCCGGACGACCCACTTGATCCACTGGAAACCTCGCCGTCCCGGAGCGACCAGACGCAGCGGGTAGCCATGACCAGCCGATAGCGGCTCGTCGCCGACGTGCGTCGCGAGCAGCACATCGCCGACCTCGTCGAGGTCGAACGACCAGGCGTGCCCGGTGACCGACGTGACTGTCGCGCGCGATGCCGAGCTCGTCGGAGCGCTCGCGGCGATGACGTCGCTCAGGCTGACGCCGCGCCAGCGCTGCTCGCTCCACCAGCCGCCCGTGCAGTCGATGACCGCGTCGAGCTCGCGTTCCGGCATTCGATCGAGATCCGCGAGGCGCAGGGCCCCCGGTGCCGCGACCGAGCCCGACACGACGAGCCGCCACGCGGCTGCGTCGATCAACGGCACCGTATCGAAACGCCAGATCGTGAGCGGGAACTCGTTGCCGGTGAACGATCCGGCGTGTCGCGATCCGCTGAAGCGGCGCAGCGGGTCGATGAGATCGAGCGCCACCGCCGTCACGGCCGTTGCTGCGCCAAGCGCGAAGAGCCGCAGTGCCGCGCGCCGGCCCACGAGGCGTCCGAACGCAGGGCGGCGCTCCCAGCGCTGCAGGCTGTGCACGAGGACGAGCGGCAGCAGGAGCGCACCGGCGAACACGTGCAGGTTCAGCGTCGAGTAGGGGATCGGCCGATCGAACGAGACGAGGCCCGTCGTCCACGCGACGCCGCTCGCGAGCACGAAGACGAGCGTTGCCGACGCTGTGACCGCGACGAGGAGCGTGCGATCGGCATGAGGCGATCGGAGACGTCGGCGCAGCGACGCGCGCGCGATCGCGTACTTCCACACCAGCGCGAGCAGCAGCGCGACACCGGAGATCCGGTGCACCGTGTACAGCGGCAGCGCGACCGTCTCGGGCAGGAGCCAGGGAACGACGCCGGTCGCGATGAGCGTCGCGGTGCACGCCAGGAGGAAGAGGTTCACGAGACGCCGCGGCATCGAGCGAACGATGCTAGCCCCGACCTACCATCGCGAGGTAGGCGAGCTGTTCGACCATCACATCCACAGCGATCGCAGCGACGGCACGGTGAGCCTCCAAGGTCGCGCGAAGACCGTCAGCGTCCGCCCGCACGGCGTCTCCGACCACTACCCGTGGAAGGAGAAGATGCGTGACGACGACGATGTGCTGCGCTACCTCGACGACGCCGCGCGCCTGGGGCTGCGCGTCGGTCTCGAGTTCGACCTCGGCGTCGCGCCGTCGCTCCGCCCGTCGACGCGCGACGCGCTCCATTACGTCATCGGCGCACTGCACCAGGTCGAGGTCGCGCCCGGTGAGTGGATCCGCTACGACGACGCCGGCGCGTTCCTCAAAGGCCGCGTGCACGCGTATGGCGAAGCCCAGCGCTACCTCGACGCCGACCTGCAGCGCCGCATCCGAGAGCGCACGCTCGAGGTCGTCCGCGAGGGCATCGAGACCGAGCGCATCGACATCCTCGGGCACGCCACGATGGGTCCCCTTGCCGCGCTCGGAGACCCCGAGAGGGCGCTCCCCGCGGAATGGCAGGAACGTCTCATCCGGACGTGCGTCGATGCCGACGTCGCGATCGAGGTGAACGAGGCCTACGGCGTCCCGCACCGCGAGTTCCTCGAGCGCGCGCAGCGGCTCGGTGCGCGTTTCTCGGTCGGATCGGACACGCACTTCGAGCTCCGACCGCTGGACAAGACGATGGCGATGATCCGCGGGGCGTCGCTCGACGAGTCCCGTTTCCTCGCCGGACGTCGCGTTCGCGAGGCGGTCTAGCGCCTCAGGACGTCGCCTCAGGGATGAGCAGCTCGTAGGCCAGGATCGCGATCGCGCCGAGTAACAGGACGTGAACGGCATTCCCGCCGACGTTCACGGCGAGTGCCGCGAACCACGCGAAGATGAGCACCCAGACGGCGATCCAGCGGATGCGGTGTCCCAGCGCGGGGCTCACAGCCGACACGATAGACTCGCTACGCAGCGACGCGCGCTCCGCACCGAGGCTTTTGGAGGGGAGCCATGCAGTACGGGGGACTCGCCGTCTACACCGGGAACGCCCACCCGAACTTTGCCCGGGACATTTGCCGCACTCTCGAGATCCCTCTCGGCTCGATGGACGTCTTCAAGTTCGCGAACGACAACATCTTCGTGAAGATCAATGACAACGTCCGCGAACACGACGTCTACGTCGTCCAGTCGCTGTGCATGGGCGTTTCAGGCTCGGGTATCGGAGTCTCCGATTCGATCATGGAGCTGCTGATCATGATCGACGCGTTCAAGCGCGCGTCCGCGGCGCGCATCACCGCGGTCATGCCGTACTACGCCTACGGCCGCTCCGACAAGAAGGACCAGCCGCGCGTGCCGATCACGGCGCGCCTGCTCGCGGACCTCATCACCGTCGCCGGCGCGGACCGCTTCCTCGCCATGGACATGCACCAGATGCAGATCCAGGGCTTCTTCAGCATCCCCGGCGACGAGCTCACGGCGCGCACGCATCTCATCGAGTACTTGCGCCCGATCGTCGCGAAGGACCGCGACAACTTCTCGATGGTCGTGCCTGACCTCGGCTACGCGAACGTCGCGCGCCGCATCGCCGAGATCCTCGACGTGCCGCTCGTCTTCATGCAGAAGACCCATCGCGACAACAGCGGCCGCAGCGAGATCGTCGGCGTCATCGGCGACATCGACCGCCGCAAGGCGATCATCCTCGACGATGAGATCGACCGCGGGACCACCATGCTGAACACCATCCGCGTCCTGCAGGAGCATGGGGTGGGTGAGATCTGGGTCGCCTGCACGCACGCCGTGCTCTCCGGCGATGCGGCGGAGCGCCTCCTGGCGAGCGGTATCGTCGAACTCGTGACCACCGATACCTGCCCACTCCGACCGGTTGTCCGCAACGACCCACGGATCCGCGTGCTTAGCGTCGCTCCTCTCTTCGCGGAGGCGATCCGCCGCATCCACGAGGGAGAGTCCGTCGGCGCGCTTTTTAATCCACCGGGGTTGCAGCTGCCGCTCCAGGTCACCTAGCCGCTCCCGTGGCCGTGCTCAAGTTGTTCGACTCGAACGAAGGAGAGCTGCGTCGCCTTCGCAAGATCGCGGCGCGTGTGAACGCGCTCGAGGCATCGACGAAGTCGCTCTCCGACGAGGAGCTTCGCCGCCGCACTGAGGTGTTCCGCGAGCGCCTGGCGAAGGGTGAGGACCTCGACAACGTGCTGCCGGAGGCGTTCGCCGCGGTGCGCGAGGCCGCGCGCCGCACGATCGGGCAGCGCCACTTCGACGTGCAGCTCCTGGGCGGCATGGCGCTGCACAAGGGGCACATCGCCGAGATGAAGACCGGCGAGGGCAAGACCCTCGTCGCGTCGCTCGCGCTCTACCTCAACGCACTCAGCGGTGAGGGTGCGCACCTGGTCACGACGAACGACTACCTCGCGAAGACCGGAGCCGGCTGGATGGGCCCGATCTACCACGCGCTGGGGATGAGCGTCGCGTACATCGCGCACGACAAATCCGCGATCTATGACCCAGCGGTAGAGCTCGACGCCGTGGATCCGCGCCACCGCCATTGGCGCGACGTGACGCGCCGCGAGGCATACCTCGCGGACATCACCTACGGGCAGAACAGCGAGTTCGGCTTCGACTACCTGCGCGACAACATGATCGACGACCTCGCGAACGTCGTTCAGCGCGACCTGCATTACGCCATCGTCGACGAGGCCGACTCGATCCTCATCGACGAGGCGCGCACGCCGCTCATCATCTCGTCACCCGCTGAGGACGCGACCGAGACGTACTACCGCTACGCCTCGGTGGCGGCGAAGCTCAACGAGGAAAGCGATTACGTCGTCGACGAGAAACACCGCTCGGCGACGCTCACCGACGACGGCATCACGAGGGCCGAGCACCTCCTGGGCATCCAGAACATGTATGAGGGCGATGTCACCGCCGTGCATTACCTCGACAACGCGGTGAAGGCGAAGGCCCTGTATCTGAAGGATCGCGAGTACGTCGTCAAGGACGGCGAGGTCGTCATCGTCGACGAGTTCACGGGCCGCCTCATGCCGGGACGGCGCTGGAGCGATGGGTTGCATCAGGCGGTCGAGGCGAAGGAGCGCGTGAAGATCCAACGCGAGACACGCACGTACGCCACGATCACGATCCAGAACTACTTCCGCATGTACGACAAGCTCGCGGGCATGACCGGCACGGCCGCGACCGAGGCCGAGGAGATCTACAAGGTCTACAAGCTCGAGGTCACGGTCATCCCGACGAACAAGCCGATGGTCCGCAAGGACGATCCCGATCTCGTGTACAAGACCGAGCAGGGCAAGTGGGACGCTCTCGTGCGCGACGTGAAGGAGCGCAACACGAGAGGGCAGCCGGTGCTCATCGGCACGACGTCGGTCGACAAGAGCCAGCGCCTCTCCGACGAGCTGCGGCGCCACGGCCTGAAGCATGAGGTCCTCAACGCGAAGAACCACGAGCGCGAGGCGCTCATCATCGCGGGCGCGGGCCAGCAGGGCGCGATCACCGTGTCGACCAACATGGCCGGACGTGGTGTCGACATCCTGCTCGGCGAGGGCGTGAAGGAGCTCGGCGGCCTGCACGTAATCGGCACCGAGCGCCATGAGGCTCGGCGCATCGACAACCAGCTGCGCGGACGTTCGGGTCGGCAGGGCGACCCGGGCAACACGAGGTTCTACAACTCGCTCGAGGACGATCTCATCCGGATCTTCGCCTCCGACCGCATCGCGGGACTCATGACACGTCTCGGCTTCGACGACGCGGCGCCGATCGAATCCGGCATGGTCACCGGCGCCATCACGCAGGCGCAGATCAAGGTCGAGACACGCAACTTCGACATCCGCAAGCGCGCCCTGGAGTTCGACGACGTCCTCAACAACCAACGCAACGTCATCTACAGCGAACGCCGCAAGATCCTCGAAAAGGGTGACGTGCACGAGACGGTGCTCGGCTACCTGCACGATGAGGCCGCAGGCATCGTTGACGCCGAGGCGACCTCGACCGATGCCGAAGACTGGGACGTCGAGAAGATCGCGCAGCTGCTCGGCGCGCTCCTCGGCCGCGCCGACCTCACGAAGAAAGACTTCGGCGAGATCACATCGCAGGACGCGCTCGGCGATCGCGTCGCGCAGCTCGTCGACGAGACGTACGAGAAGCGCGAGCAGGAGCTTGGGCCAGAGATCTCACGCGCAGTCGAGCGCTGGGTGATGCTGCGCACGATCGATACGCACTGGATCGAGCACCTTACGGCGATGGAGGAGCTGCGCGAGGGCATCTACCTGCGCGGCTACGGTCAGCAGGATCCGCTCGTCGCGTACAAGCGCGAGGCCCACGACTTCTTCGAGCAGATGCGCGCGCGGATCGCCGGCGGCGTCGCGCAGACGATCATGCGCGTGTCCGTCCGCACCGCCGAGCAGGCCGAGCAGGAAGAGCAGCAGAAGAACACGACGTCCACGAGCGGCAATGGCAAGAGCGCGACCGGACGCACCGACCTCCGCACGAACCGCGACGCGCCCGGTGGCAACGGCCAGACGACGCAGACCGGCGGTCCGCAGAAGCTGGGTCGCAACGATCCGTGCTGGTGCGGCTCCGGGAAGAAGTTCAAGAAGTGTCACGGCCGCTAGCGGCCGTACTCATCCTCGGCGCCGTCGTCTCCTGTGCTCGCGGCTCGGACGACATCGGCGGACCTTCGACTTCCGTTCCGACCATCTCGCCGATCGCAGCGGCCTCGGTCGCTGCGTCCGCCGGCCCGGGCATCTTGGACGACCGCTTCGGCTACGTCGTCGGCGAGCGGGAGTTGAAGGTGCGGAGCGAGACGAGCGACGCGGCGATCACGTCCTTCGTCCCTCAAGGCAGGTCATGGACATCGCTCTCGCGGACGGTCGCACCCGATGGCGGCGCGATCGCGTATTGGGCGCCCGTCAACGACGGTGCGGTCCTGCACGTGCGTTCCGCGGCCACCGGTGCGGATCGCGCGGTCTTCACTGCGGCTTCGGACATGTCGGGCAACACGTTCGCCTGGTCGTCGGACGGTACCGGCCTCGTGATCGCGATCGACAACAACTGCCAAGAGATCTGCGCGGTCCAAGGCGGTACACCGAAGCAGGAGCTCTGGACTGTGGATCTGCCGACTGGCGCGACCGAAAAGATCGCGACCGGTCGGTACTGGCTCCCGGTGGCATGGGATCGCACCGCCAAGCTCATCGCCGCTGGGCTCACCGGTCCCGGCGGCTACCTCATCGGCTACGACATCATCGATACGCGGCTCAAGCCATACGTTTCGAAGGTCACCGGATACGAACCGGCGCTCCTGGGCCAGCTCCGAGCGTCGAGCGATGCTCGATACGTGCTTCTCCGCGCGTACGGTGCCACCGCCGACACTTTGTCTTGGTGGCCGCTCGCTGAGCCGCAGAAGCGGCAGGATGTGCCGTTCGACGGCAGCGGCGCCGAGTGGAGACCGGGCACGAGCGAGATCTGGTGGCTCGCCGGTCTAACGCCGGCCGGCTGTCGGGTTCCACCGTGTGTCGGAACGGAGTTGGTCGCATTGGATGTCGTTACGGGCGCGCGGAGATCGATCCGCGGGACATTCGGTGGGTCGCTCGTGGGCTTCCGCGTCGATGGGTCGGCCGCGATGACCTGGCAACGCGTCGCTCCGGAGTCGCTCATCGTCGTCGACGTCGCGAGCACACGCACCGCGACCCTGCCCGTCGGCGGCTGGTTCGTTCGCTTACGTTGACCAAGATGCGCGGCTAGTCTCAGCCGCAGTGATCGTCATCGATCTCGACCCGAGCATTCACCTCGGCCCGATCACACTCGCGTGGCACGGCATCTTCACCGCGGTCGGGATCTTCGCCGGTGTCACGGTGTCGGTGAAGCTCGTCATGCAGCGCGTGTCCGAGCCCGACGCGAACGCGGTGGCGTTCTGGGGCGTCGTCGGCGGGATCCTCGGCGCGCGCATCTTCCACGTCTTTGACTGCTGGAGCGGCTGCACGGGCATCCCCGGCGGCTACGCCGCGCACCCGGAACTGATCCCGCAGATCTGGAGCGGCGGCATCGCGGTATGGGGCGCGGCGATCGGTGGCGTGCTCGGTGGTCTCATCGTCGCGCTGCGGCGCCGGACCGTACCGATCGGCTTCGGCGCCGACGCGGCCGCGCCGGGCCTCGCGCTCGGCTTCGCGGTCGGCCGCATCGGCGACATCATCAACGGCGAGCACCACGCGACGGCGTGCGATGCCCCGATCGGTATCTGCGTCGGCTACACGAACCCCGCGACCCTCGGGCAGCCGGGGCCGGTCCACCTCGCCGTGGGCTACGACATGCTCTGGAACGCGCTCGCGGTCGTGTGGGCGATCGTCCTGCGCGGCCGCGGCCTGCCCGACGGCCTCATCTTCTGGCTGTGGATGGCCTGGTACTCGGTCGGGCGCATCGCGCTCGGTTTCCTGCGCGTCGGCGAGCCGACGTACATCCTGAACCTCCGCGAAGACCAGGCGATCGGCGTGATCGTGCTCGCCGTCGCGCTGCCGATGCTCGTCGTGCTGACCGTGCGTGGCAGGGCGGAGGTCGTGGCACCAGCCTGACGCCATTGCTAGGCGATCATGCTGTTGGTACTGTCATCTCGGTCATTACGGTAATGACGTAACGGCGGAGGTCAAGGCGAGATGGAGGTTGTCAAGATCCGTAAGCAAGGCAACAGCCTCGGTGTGACGCTCGACCAGCGCACGCTTGGCGAAGCGCACCTGCGCGAAGGCGACCTTGTCGCTCCAAGCGTTCGCAATGGCACGATCGTGCTGACGCCCGTGGATATCCGGCCACGTACGCTCGCCTTGGGGCGTCGCGTTATCGACCAGAACCGGCGCGTCCTCGATCGTCTCGCTAGAGACGAGCGTCGGAGGCCTGCCACTGGCCGACGCTGACCGCACCGTCTACGTCGAGTTCGAGGAGGCCCCTTGTTCTCTTCGCGGAGACCAGGGGCCTCACTGTGTCGGCCGCGCGCGATCAACTCCGCAACCCGGCCGCGCTCGAGTCGGCACTCGCGCGCCCAAAGCACGCGGCGGGCTACGCGGATGCCGACATCGCGGAGCAGGCCGCCACGCTCCTGTGGGGCATCGCGGAGAACCAGCCGTTCGTCGACGGCAACAAGCGGATCGCGCTGGTCGTCACACTCACGTTCCTGGAGTTGAACGGCTGTACCGTCGATCTCTCGGAGGACGAGCGCGTCGAATTGATGTACGAGATCGCTGAGGGGCTCACCGTCGAGGGTGTCACGAAGCGGATACGAGCTCATCTCGTCGCGCGCCCACCGATCGACGAGAGTGAACCCGAGTGATCGACATCCCGTTCGATCCCAACCTCGTCATCGGGTCGGTGCGCATCTCGTGGCACTCGCTCTTCGCGTTCGTCGGCATGGTCGTCGGCGGGACGCTCTCCATCCGCCTCGCGCGCTACCTCGTGCGCGACGAGCGTATCTATCCGTTCGCGATCCTCGTCATCGTCGGCGGGCTCCTGACGGCGCGTATCGCGCACGTCGTCGACAACTGGCCCACGTACGCCGGCGATCCCGCACGCATCTTCGACTTGAGCCGCGGCGGCATCGCGACCATGGGCGCGCCCATCGGATCGTCGATCGCGGGATATCTCGGGTGCCGCTGGCTGCGACTGCCGATGGGCTTCATGTTCGACATCACGGTCATCGGCATCGCGCTCGGTGAGGCCATCGGCCGCATCGGCGACGTCATCAACGGTGAGCACCACGGGACGCCGTGCTCGCTCGCGTGGTGCGTGCGGTACACGAGCCCAAGCACCCTCGGCCAGTCGACGCCCGTCCACCCGATCGGCGTCTATGACGGCATGCTCATGCTCACGATCTTTCTCGTCCTCTTCTGGTACTGGCGTCGCGCGCGCGGACAGCCGCCGGAGAGCCGCATCTACTGGGCGTACCTGCTCGGGCTCGGCGCGGGCCGTTTCGTCGAGTCTTTCGTCCGTGACGATCCGGTCGTCCTCTTCGGTCTCCAGGAAGCTCACGTCCTCGGTCTCGTCTACGCCGTTGCAGGAGCCTTGATGCTTTGGGTGCTCTCCATGCGGACAACTCGGCCAAATCGCCTCTAAAACCCCTTCACAAAGCGGTTTTAGACCGGTAATCTTCGTACGGAAAGCGGCACAAAGCCGACTTTTCTAGTGGGGAGCCCCGTATGAAGGAATGGATCGTCTGCGAGGACAACTGCCTCAAGTGCTCCTACGGCGCCACCCTTGACTGCGATGGCGATTGCCCGCGGTGCCCACGCAATACCTACTGCCCCTGCGTCACCTTTGTGAGCTTCGCTGCCGGCAAGCTAGCTCCCGTCGCCCAGCCGGTCATGACCACGTTCGAGCGTCCGCGTAGCACAAAGCGCTAGTGGCGCTCGATCTGGACGTGCTCGCGGCGCTCCGCGAGCGCGTCGCCCGCATGGCGGTGTTCCTTTGACCTCCCCCGCGTCCGCAAGGAGCTAGCAGAGCTCGAAGCACAGTCTTCGCGTCCGGATCTCTGGAACGACCGACAGCGCGCGCAGCACGTCCTGAAGCGGCTCGGCCTCCTGCGCACACGCGTCGAGCGCTGGGACGGGTTCACCAAACGCGCCGACGATCTCGCAGAGCTCCTCTCCCTCGACGACGCGTCGCTTTCTACCGATATCGACAGCGAGTTCGCCGTGCTCAGGGATGAGGTCGAGAAGGCGAGCCTCGAGGCGCAGCTCTCGGGCCCGTACGACGAGCGCGACGCGGTGCTCGCGATCAGCGCCGGCGTCGGCGGGACCGACGCAGCCGATTGGGCGCAGATGCTCGTGCGCATGTATCTCCGCTGGGCCGAGCGGCATGGGTACAAGGCGGAAGTCGTCGAGACGACGCCAGGGGACGAGGCCGGCATCCGCAGCGCGACGCTCACGGTCGACGGCCCGTACGCGTACGGCTATCTCCGCACGGAGCGCGGCACCCACCGTCTCGTCCGCATATCACCCTTCGACGCGCAGCGCCGCCGGCAGACATCGTTCGCGCTCGTCGATCCGACGCCGCAGATCGAGGACGAAGGCGAGATCGAGGTGCGGCCGGAGGACCTTAAGATCGACACGTACCGCTCCACCGGTGCGGGCGGTCAGAACGTCAACAAGACCGAGACCGCGGTACGCATCACCCATCTGCCGAGCGGCATGGTCGTCTCGTGCCAGAACGAGCGCTCGCAGTTACAGAACCGTGAAACGGCGCTCAAGATCTTGAAAGCTCGCCTGCTCGAGCAGCGCGTACGCGAACAGGAAGCGGAACAAGCGCTAGAGCGCGGCGAGATGCGGGCCGCCGATTGGGGCAGCCAGATCCGCTCCTACGTGCTGCACCCGTACACCGTCGTGAAGGACCATCGCACCGGCGTCGAGGTCGGCGACCCGACACGAGTGCTCGACGGCGACATCGACGCGTTCATCGAGGCCGCCCTCTCCCACCGCAAGCCCGAAGAAGCGGACTGACCGGCGACTGCTGGCACCGCTTCTGCCGAGGGATGCGGTCACGGCGCGCCGCAGGGCGTGTAGGACGAGCGCGGGAGGTTATTGATGATCAGGACGAAGGATCTGCGCGACATGTTCGACGAGGCGACGAAGAAGGCGAGCGACGCCCTCGGTGACGCGAAGATCCCCAGCGTGAGCATCCCCAGCGTGAGCATCGGCCGCGACCCGACGCCGGGATTTCTCTATTTCTCCATCGGTCTGCTCTTCGGCGCGCTCGCCGGTGTGGCCATCGCGTTCCTCATGACTCCCTTCACCGGAGAGCAGGCGCGGAACAAGCTCAGCGAGCAGGTCGAGAAGGTCCGCAAGGCGCGCGAGGAGGCCGAGACGAACGGCTTTGGCGCGACGACCGGGCCGACCGTGTACAGCTCGCCGTCGTCGAGCTACTCGTCGCCGGCCGCGAACCTCGAGCGCAGCTAGACCGCGCGGCTTAGCGCGCTCTGTGGATCTCGCGCGCGAGCGCGAGCAGTTTGTCGCGCTCGTTGAGCGCCGGATTGTCCGTCACGCGCTCGAAGAGCTCATTCAGGATGCGGCCGACTTCCGGACCGGGCTCCAGGCCGAGCTCGCGCTTGATGTCGTTGCCGTCGATCTGGAGATCGCGTAGCGAGAATGCGGTCGCCGCCGCGATCTCCTCCTGGACGCGCTGCCAGAGCGCATCGAGCGCGTACATGCGCGGCGACCGCGCGCCGCTGCCGATGTTGTCGGCGCGCCGGAGCGCGAACAGCGCGGGGATGTTCTCAAGTCCCACCTTTCGGATGAAGCGACGCACCGCCGAGCCGGTCCACTCCATCTGGTACCAGAACATGTGGTGCCGGATGAGGTGCGTCACCTCGGCGATCGTGTCCTTGTCGAACTTCCAGCGCCGGAGGATCGCGCGCGCTTTCGCCTCGCCGACGAACTCGTGTTGATGGAAGTGGCCATCCGCGAATGTCTCCGGCTTGCCGATGTCGTGAAACAGCCCGGCGAGGCGTAGCGGTAGATCGTCCTGCGGCGTCGCGTCGAGCGTCGCGAGCAGGTGGTCGAACACGTTGAACGCGGCGGCCTTTTCCTGCGGCGTGCCCTTCGAATCCTCGAGCTCGGGGCAGATCACGGCGAGCACGCCGAGCTCCGACATCATCTGGAACGCCACCGACGGGCGCGGCGCCGACAGCATCTTCGTGATCTCCTGCTGGATGCGCTCGCCCGACAGGTCCGCGGTGAGGGCGGCGTTGCGCCGGATCGCCTCGGCGGTGCGCGGCTCGATGTGCAGGTCGAGCAGCGTCGCGAAGCGGATCGCGCGAAGCATGCGCAGCGCGTCTTCCCCGAAGCGCTCGTCGGGGTCGCCGACAGCGCGCAGCACGCGGCCCTCGAGATCCTTACGCCCATGGTGTGGATCGATGAGCTCACCCGGTTTCGCGCCGCGCGGCGGCCGCCACGCCATCGCGTTCATCGTGAAATCACGCCGCTCCAGATCCTCTTCGAGCGATGCGGTGAATGCGACCGCGTCCGGCCGGCGATGGTCCGCGTACCCAGCCTCGGTGCGATACGTCGTCACCTCGACCACATGGTCACCCGACTGCACGACCACCGTGCCGAAACGGTTGTTGTAGAGCGCGCGCTTGAAGAGCTTCTCGATCTGCTCGGGCTTCGC
The DNA here is from genome assembly GCA_005887995.1 of Chloroflexota bacterium. Classification (GTDB taxonomy): domain Bacteria; phylum Chloroflexota; class Limnocylindria; order P2-11E; family P2-11E; genus CF-39. Next base: position 25,746 of record VBJD01000026.1, on the reverse strand, counting down.
GTCCGTCGTCACATCCCAGTCGTGCGGGTCGACCCCGCGGAGCGCGTCGCGGACGCTCCCACCCACGACGTACGCGTCGTGCTTTGCGTCGAGCAGCACATCGACGACCTTCTCGACGTCGGCGGGGACCTTCAGCTCGAGTGCGGTGGCCACGAGCCGAGTCTAGGGAGAAGCATCGTTAGAACTGGACGTGCCAGCGCTCGAGGCCGCCCTCGCGGTCCAGGAACTTCACCAGGCCTGGCAGTGAGTTGATCGTCCGGCGTATCGCGGCCTCGCTCTCGCCGTGGACCGGGCGCAGGTCGAACGCGTCTCCCGAAAGGTGCTTGCTCACGCGCGCCCGGTCGGCGGGACTCATGGTGAGCAGCGTCGACTCCAGACCGGCGGCGAGCGCGTCGACGGTGACCGCGTCCGCATGCTCGTCTACCCAGTCCTGCAGCGGCGCGGCCGCGACGTACACGTTCGCGATCCAGTGGCGATCGCCGCTCTCGAGGATGTTCCTTGCCATCGCGCGGGCCTGCCGCGTGAGGGTCCGCCGTCCGCTGACGAATCGGACCTCGGGATGTGCGGCATGCAGTGCCAGCGCGCCGCGCTTCGCGACGGGCGAGAGGTCGAGCCGCTCGATGTCTTCCTGGGTCGTGAGCTCCGCTGGTGCGCTCATCTCCGCTCTTAGTCGCGCAGTCGGGGGTCGAGCACGTCGCGAAGTCCGTCGCCGAGCAGATTCACACCGAGCACGGCGACGGCGATGAGCGCGCCCGGAAACAGCGTGATCCACCAGGCGGTGGCGAGGTACTCGCGCCCCGTCGCCATGATCGCGCCCCACTCCGGCTGCGGGATCGGCACGCCGAGCCCGACGAACGACAGTCCGCTGCCGGCGAGCAGCGCGCCGCCGAATCGCGTGGCCGACAGGATGATCACGGGCGCGATCACGTTCGGGAGGATGTGCCGCAGCATGATGCGCGACGCGCGCGCGCCGATCGCGCGGGCCGCCTCGACGTACTCACGCTGCCGCGCGGAGAGCACCGAACCCCGGATGAGGCGGCCGTAGCCGGCGCACCCGAACAGGCCGAGTCCGACGACGAGGTTGTCGAGGCTCGGGCCGAGGATCGCGACGATCGCGATCGCGAACAGGAGCGAGGGGAAGGCGAAGATGAGATCGAAGAGCCGCGACACGAGCTGATCGACCCAGCCGCCGTAGTACCCGGCGACGAGGCCGAGCACGATCCCGCCGGCGAGCGCGACGACCACCGAGAGCGTGCCGAGGCGTACGGCGAGCTGCGATCCCCACACGACGCGGCTGAACACGTCGCGGCCGAAGTCGTCCGTGCCGAAGAGGTGCCCGAGTGATGGCGCGGCGAGGCGCTCGCGCACGTTGATCGCGACCGGGTCGTACGGCGCGATGAGCGGCGCGAACGCCGCCATGAGGAGCACGCCGCAGAACAACGCGAAACCGATGACCATCGGCGGCGAGCCTCGCGCCCGCAGCAGGAACGCGACGAACGCGCCGGGCCGGCGCTCGAGCGCCGGCGACAGCTCAGGAGTAGCGGATACGCGGATCAAGCCATGCATACAGCAGATCCACCGCGAGATTCGCGAGCGCGAACGTGACCGCGCCGACGAGCACTGTGCCCTGGACGACCGGGAAGTCGCGATTGAAGATCGCCTGCGTCGCGAGCCGGCCGATGCCCGGCCAACCGAAGATGTTCTCGATGATGAACGCGCCGCCGAGGAGCGCGCCGAACTGGATCCCCACGATCGTCGAGATCGGGATGAGTGCGTTCTTCAGCGCGTGTCGGACTATCACCACTCGCTCGCGAAGGCCCTTCGCTCGCGCGGTGCGCAGGTAATCCTGGCCGAATACCTCGAGCATGCTCGAACGCGTGATGCGCGCCTTCACCGCGGCCGAGTGAAGTGAGAGCGTCACGGTCGGCAGGATGTAACTCGCGGGCGAGAACGCGCCCGAGACGGGAAGCCATCGCAATTGCAGCGAGAAGACGATGATCCCGACGATCGCGATCAGGAACGTCGGGATGGAGAGGCCCGCGATCGCGAAACCCATCGTGAGGTAGTCCCCGGCGCGCCCGCGCTGCAGGGCGGCGAACGTCCCGAGGGTGAGGCCGAGGAGGGTCGACAGCGTCACCGCGCCGACGGTGAGCGCGAGCGTGTACGGGAAGCGATCCGCGATCTCGAGCAGCACCTCACGGTGCGTGCGTGTCGACTCGCCGAGACTTCCGTGCGCGAGCCGCTCGAGGAAGCGCAGGTACTGGATCGGGAGCGGTTGATCGAGGCCGAGGTCGTGGCGGATGCGCTCGACCTGCGCTGCCGATGCGGTGTCGCCGGCGAGCACGGTCGCGGGATCACCGGGAACAGCGGCCGCCATGAGGAAGACCGCGAGGGACACGCCGAGCAGTACCGGTATGGCGAGGAGCAGACGCCTCAGGACATACCTGCCCATGCTCGGCTACGCCATCGCTATCGCTTCACCCAGGCGTCGTGCCAGTAGAGGCCGCCGGCCTGGCCCTGCCTCAGGTCCTGGATCTTCACGTTCACCGCGGTCTTCGACACCGGCATGTACAGCGGCTGCCACGGCGACTCCTGCATGACCAGCTTCTGCGCGTCGAAGTAGATCTGCATCCGTTTTGCCTGGTCGAGCTCCGTGCGGCCCTTGCGGATGAGGTCCTCGAGCTGCTGGTTGCAGTAGAGGACGCGGTTCGAGCTCGTGATGCGGTCGCATGACAGGAACAGGCTGAACATGTCCGGCTCGTTCCACGAGTAGCCGTTGAGGTAGAGATCGTGCTCCGCCTTCGGCGTCGCCGCGAGGAGCGCGCCCGACTCGAGCTGTTTGATCTGCAGGTCGACGCCGACCGTCTTGAACTGCGCCTGCAGCAGCGTCGAGATCTTTCCGTGCGTGTCGGAGGTCGTCGTGTAGAGGACGGGCCTCCACGGCTTGCCGTCCGGCGACGTGCGCATGCCGTCGGCACCAGGCTTGTAGCCGAGACCGTCGAGCTCGGTCTTGGCCTTCGCCGGGTCGTACTTCTGCTCGAAGTCCTTCAGCTTGGGGTCGTAGCCCTGGATCGATTCGGCGATCGGGCAACACTGCGCCTTGGCGAGCTTGCTCTCGAAGACGACCTGCACGATCTCGTCCTTGTTCACAGCCTTCGCGAGCGCGGCGCGCAGCTTCGGGTTATCGAACGGAGGCCGCTTCGCGTCGAAGCCGAGGTAGGTGAGGCCGAACGTGAAGCTGTCGAAGACCTTGAAGCGCGCATCGGACGCATACTTCGCGATGTCCTGCGCGCGCAGCCCGAGCGCGTCGACCTCGCCCGCATCGAGGGCGGCGAGCTGCGTCGCCGGCTCGGCAATGACGCGGTAGCGCAGCTCCTCGATGTATGGCGCCCCGCGGTTAGCGAAGAGCGCCGGCGCCCACTTGTAGTCGCTGTTGCGCTCGAGCGTGATCTGCTGGCCGGTCTGGAAGTCCTTCAGCTTGTACGGGCCGGTACCCACCGCCGCGCGGCCGATGTTGTCGTTCGCGGCCTTCACCGCCGTCGGGGAGAGGATCCCCGCGTACGCCGTCTGCAGGTCATGGAAGATCGGCGCATACGGCTCCTTCATGTTCATGACGAACGTCGTCGCGTCCTTCGCCTCCATGCTCGCGACGTTCTTGAACGTCTCGAAGATCGGCGACTTCGCGCCCACGCGCTGAAGGCGCTCGAAGGTGAACTTCACGGCGTCCGCGTTGAACGGCGTGCCGTCGGTGAAGGTGATGCCCGAGCGCAGCTTGAAGGTGATCGTCTTGCTGTCGGGACTTACCGCCCAGCTCTCGGAGAGCAGTCCCTTGTACGAGTTGTCCAGGTCCTGGTACACGAGCGGCTCGTAGATCCAGCCGAAGATCGTCGACGAGACCGGGTTCGATGTCTGGTGGAGGTCGAGCGTATCTGGATCCGTCGTGGCGACGAAGGTCACGGACCCGCCGACCTTGCTTGCCGCTGTCCCGGACGGGCCGGGCGGCGTTGCCTGTGGCGCGCAGGCCGCCAGGACGAGAACGACGACTGGGATGAAACGAAGAACACCGCTCATCTGCGTCCTCCCCCGACAGAGGATCCGGATACGTCCGGAGATCGACGGCAGTATGGCACTCCCCTCCGCGGGGACGCCGCGGTTAGCGGGTGTTCGCCGTGATGAGCGCGTTCGCGACCTCTTCGGCCGCGGCCTGTGTGGCGGCGAACGTGGAGACGAAGAACACGCGTTGTTGCCAGACCGCATACCAGAGCTTCTGATCGCTCTGGAACATGAACACGACGGGGCGGCCGCCGATCGTTTTGTTCTGCTGCTGCGTCATGACGACGCCACCCGCGCCGCTCGTGAAGCCCTTGACGAATCCATCGAATGCGTTAGGCAGCGCGGCGAAGGCCTCGTCGACGCCGATAACGAGGACCGCGGCACCGACCGGCTCGCCACCCTTCGTCACGGACCGCACGGCGCTCGACTTCGCGAAGACCTTGATCTCGTCGGTCTGCAGTCCTGCGAGCGCCTGCGCCTCGACTGCGGGAGGAAGCGACACGTACACGTACGTACCCGACTGGACGAAGTACGACGCAGCGCCCGCCGGCGTCGGTGCTGGCGTCGGCGAGGGCGATGGTGTTGGGCTCGGCGAAGGCGTGGGCGAAGGCGTCGGCGCTTCGGTCGGCGCAGGGCTCGGCGCTGCCGCCGGCGTGCCACACGCACAGGCAAGCAACACGGCGAGCACTATCCCGGTCGCACGCATGCGCGGCACGCTAGTCCTCGCCGCATGCCGCGTCTAGGCCTGCGCCGGTCGGACCTTCGGCATTGTTACAGCATCGGTTGGGCGCAGCCAACCGATGACAGGCGCAGCGGTAGCTGCGCTCTTACATGCCGAGGTAGGCGCGCTGCACGTCGGGCGAGGCGAGAAGCTCCTTGCCGGTGCCGGTCTGCACGATGTTGCCGGTCTCAAGCACGTACCCGCGGTGCGCGACCTCGAGCGCACGCACCGCGTTCTGCTCCACGAGGAGGATCGGCGTGCCGGCGGCGTTGATCTCCTGGATGGTCTTGAAGATCGTGTCGACGAGGATCGGCGCGAGGCCGAGTGATGGCTCGTCGAGCATGAGCAGCTTCGGACGGCTCATGAGCGCGCGGCCGATCGCGAGCATCTGCTGCTCGCCGCCCGAGAGCGTGCCCGCGAGCTGCGTCATGCGCTCGCGCAGGCGAGGGAAGAGCACAAAGACGCGCTCCATGTCCTGCGCGATGCCCGCCTTGTCCTTTCGCGTGAACGCGCCCATCCGCAGGTTGTCGATGACCTGCATCCGCGGGAAGAGACGGCGCCCCTCGGGTGACTGGCAGATGCCCAGCGCCACGATCTCGTGCGCGCGCGTCTTGGTGATCTCCTGACCGCCGAACGTGATGCTGCCGTTCGCGGGATGCATGAGCCCGGAGATCGTGCGGAGCGTCGTGGTCTTGCCCGCGCCGTTGCTGCCGATGAGCGCGACGATCTCCGACTGACCGACGGTGACCGACACCCCGTGGAGCGCCTGAACGCGCCCGTAGAAGGCGTCGACGCCGCGTAGCTCGAGGAGCGCGCTCGTCGCGGGCGCTGTCGTCGCCATCAGTGCTGCTTCCCGAGGTACGCCTCGATGACCCGCGGGTTGCGCCGCACTTCCTCTGGCGTGCCGTGGGCGATCATCTCGCCGTGGTCGAGGACCACGATGCGCTTGCTGATGCCCATGACCACTTTCATGTCGTGCTCGATGAGGAACACGGTCACGCCCGAGTCGAGGATCTTGCCGACGAGGCGCATGAGCTCGACCTTCTCCTGCGGCGTGAAGCCGGCCGCCGGCTCGTCCAGGAGCAGGAGGCGGGGCCTGGTCGCGAGCGCGCGGGCGATCTCGAGACGGCGCTGGCCGCCGTACGGGAGGTTGCGGGCGTAGGAGTGCGCCCAGCGCTCGATGCCGACGAACCTGAGCAGCTCCATCGCGTGGTCGGTGACCTCTTTCTCCTCGCGCCGCTCGCGTGGCAGCTTGAAGAGCGAGTCCCAGAGCTTCGCGTGCATGCGACAGTGCTCGCCGACGAGGATGTTCTCGACCGCGCTCATGTACTCGAAGAGTCGGATGTTCTGGAAGGTCCGTGCGATTCCGAGCTCGGCGACCTTGAACGGCTTCGTGCCGGCGATCTCGCGGCCCTCGAAGACCACCGACCCGCTCGTCGGCGGGATGAGGCCGGTCACGCCATTGAAGAGCGTCGTCTTGCCGGCGCCGTTCGGCCCGATGAGCGCGAACACCTCGCCTTTTCTCACATCGAACGTGACGTCGTTGACCGCGACGAGTCCGCCGAAGCGCTTCGTCACGTGATCGAGCCGAAGGATGGCGGCGTCGCTCGCGGGTCCGCTCGCGGTTTGCATGCTCACTAGCCTGTCTCCGCCTGGACGTCTTCGATGATCGTGTCGTCGTGCGTCCCCTTCGTGAGCTCCTGCTCGCGCTCACGGCTGGGGAGGAGGCCCTGCGGCCTCAGGAGCATGACGAGTACGAGGATCAACCCGAAGATCAGGAACTTCAGGCGCGCGGCGAACTCACCGATCCCGGGGAAGTCGCCGCTCGCCTGCGTCAGGCCGGTGAGCCCGATCGCGTTCGCGATGCTCGTCACGGTATCCGGCAGGCTGGGAAGCACCATGAAAATGACGAGGTAGATGAGCAGCGAGCCCAGCATCACACCGGGGATGTTGCCCATGCCGCCCAGCACGACCATGACGAGCACCGTGATCGAGACCGAGAAGCCGAAGTTCTCCGGCGACACGAGCGAGAGCTTCGCGCCGTAGAACGTACCCGCGAAACCGCTGAAGGCGGCGCCGATCGCGAAGGCGAGGAGCTTCGCCTGCACGGTGTTCACGCCCATGGCCGCGGCGGCGACCTCGTCCTCGCGGATCGCGGCCCACGCGCGGCCCATGCGCGAGTTCTGCAGGTTGCGCACGAGAACGACGCAGATCACGAGGAGGACGACCATGATCACGTAGTAGCCAAGCGGGTCGAAGATCTTGAAGTTCTGCACGACGGCGAGCGGATCACCTGACCAGGGACCCTTGAACCAGATCGGCAGCTCGGGCGTGTCGAGCGCGGAGATACCGTTCACGCCGCTCGTCCAGGTCGACGTGTTCTTGAACACGCGCGGCACGATCTCGCCGAATCCGAGCGTCACGATGGCGAGGTAGTCACCGCGCAGTCGCAGGGTCGGCGCGCCGAGGATGACGCCGAACGACGCGGCGACGAACAGGGCGATGAGCAGAACGATCCAGAACGGGACATGCAGGGTCGTCTGCAGCGGCGTGACCGCGAGATGATCGCTCGCGATGAACGCGTACGTGTACGCGCCGATAGCGAAGAACGCCGCGTAGCCAAGGTCGAGCAACCCGGCCATGCCGACGACGACATTGAGCCCGAGCGTGAGCAGCACGTAGACGCCGGCGTCGCCGGCGACCGAGAGCAGGAAGTTTGGGCTGCCGCCGGTGACGACGCTCGCGAAGAGCGGGAAAAGGACCGCGAAGATCGCGAGGAGGAAGTAGACGACGGCGTTCGGGTCCTTCCGCGGATCGTTCTCCCACACCCGCCGGAACCAGCCGATCACGTCACTTCTCCGGGACCCGCATGCCGAGGATGCCCGTCGGACGGAATACGAGGACCATGATGAGGATCGCGAAGATCACGACATCGGACCAGGCCGAATCGAAGTAGCCGTCCCAGAACGTGCGGATGAGCCCGAGGACGAGTCCCCCGATGGCGGCCCCGTAGATGTTCCCGATCCCGCCGAAGACCGCCGCGGTGAACGCGACGAGACCGGCCGAGAAGCCGAGGTCGAAGACGGCAGTGTTGTATGAGAGGCCGTACATGATGCCGCCGGCGCCAGCGAGGACCGCGCCGATGAAGAACGTCGCCGCGATCGTCCGGTCGATGTCGATGCCCATGAGCTGAGCGGCATCGCGGTCCTGCGCCGTCGCGCGCATCGCCTTGCCGAGGCGCGACCGGTCGATGAAGAGGGCTAGCCCCACCACGAGGACGATGGTCGTGATCCAGACGGTGATCTCCTTCACGCCGACGCGCGCCCCGAGGATGGTGAAGCTCAGATCCGGCAGCACGTCTGGGTAATGGACGCTCGACGGCCCCTTCCACAGGAACATCGCGCCTTCGAGGAAGAACGACATGCCGATCGCCGTGATGAGCGGCGCCAGGCGTGGTGCGTGGCGGAGCGGCCGGTAGGCGATGCGCTCTATCGAGACGTTAAGGACGGCGCAGAGCAGCATCGTGACGACGAACACGGCGAGGAGCTGGAGGATGGTGAAGGGTCCCCAGACCTGGCCCTCAGAAAGACCGAACAGTGGGATGAGGCTCGCGGACGCGAAGGCACCGAAGGCGAACACGTCGCCGTGCGCGAAATTGATGAGCTCGATGATCCCGTAGACCATCGTGTAGCCCAGCGCGATGAGCGCGTAGATCGCGCCGTTCGCCAGCGCGAAGAAGAAGATCTGCAGGAGATAGTCCGGTCCGTGCTCAATGACGCGCGTCCCAAGGAGGAAGAGGAACGCGAGGATCAGGACATAGAGCCCGACGTCGAGGGCCCGACCCGTCAGACCAGAGCGAAGATCGCTCCGACGACGGCGGATCGCTTCCCCGACGGCCCCCACGGCCACCTTTATAGGGGAGTAGGCGTGGCAGTGCGCACAAATGAAAGGGGGCAGCTTGCGCTGCCCCCTCTCTCAATGTCGCGATCAGTTGCTGAACGCTACTGGCCGACTCCGAACTGCTTCACGAAGTCCCAGTCGGACTTCGAGGGCTTGTACTGGTAGAAGGCCATCGTCGCTGAGGTCGGGTCGCCGTTCTTGTCGAAGCTGTACGTGCCGGTGGACAACTTCAGGTTCTTGGTGTCCTGCACCGCCTGAAGGACCTGCTTGCGGGTAGGCATGTTGCCGCCCGCGGCGTCGATCGCGCGACCGATCGCGTCGATGAGGATCTTCGCGCAGTCGTAACCCGGGAACGTGTACGCGCCCGAGTCGTCCTTCTGCGGGAAGGCCTTCTTGAACGCGTCGATGAGGTCCTTGTTCGACGCGTCCTGCGACGCATCTGCGGCCGCGTTCGTGAAGTACATCTTGTCCGTCGCCTGGTCACCCGCGTCCTTGACGCACTGGCTGTCGCCGATGCCGTCGGGTCCGAGGTACGGGACGTCGAGGATGCCCTTGCTCTGCGCCCTCGGGATGCAGCCCTTGGTGGCCGACGTCGCGCCGGCGTAGATGCCAGCCGCGCCCGCGTCCTTGGCCCGCTGGAGGAACGGCTTGAAGTCCGAGGTGGTCTTCGTGTCGAAGTCCTGACGGACGACGACGGTGCCGCCCTTGGAGGTGAAGCGCTTCGCGAAGTTGTCGGCGACGCCCTTACCGAACGTCTCGTTGTCCGACCACACCGCGATCTTCGTGATCTTCAGTGTGTCGATCGCGAAGTCCGCCATCGCGGGACCCTGGACGGTGTCCGGGGCGGCGATGCGGAAATAGTTATTCGGCTGGCTTGCGTCACGGAGTGCCGCTGGCTTCGGGTCGCAGTACGGGAAGTCCTGCGTGAGGCACTCGTTCGTGTTCGACGGGCTGATCATGACGAGGTTTGCCTTGTTGGCGACCGGGATCGTCGCGCGTGCCACGTTGGAGTTGAACGGCCCGACGACGCCGAGGATCTTGCTGTTGTTCACCATATCGGTGAAGTTCTGCGCGCCCTTCTGCGGGTCGTGGACGCCATTGACCGCGTCGTCGTAGTTCTTGACGGACAGCTTGAAGCCCTTGACCGTCGCTGCCGTCTGGACCGCGTAGTTCGCGCCGGCCTCCGGGCCGCGGCCGCTCGCGCGGTCGGCGCCCGAGGTCGGGAAGTTCGTCGCGATGATGATCTCGCCCTTGTCGCCGCCTGCCCCGCCGCCCTGTGCACAGGCGGCGGCGAGGAAGGTGCCGGCAAGCAAGAGCCCGAGCCCTCTGATGAATCGCTTAGACAAAGGAGTCCTCCCTCCGAGTTTGGGTGTCTTCTGCGGGTCCTGCCCCCCGTACGAGCGTGCGCCCGCGTGGGTTCCGAGCGTAAGGAGCGGCCCGCCCAGCGTCAACGCGACCGGCCGCTAGGCTTCGGCCCGTGCCCAAAGAGACCCTCCAGCAGGTGCGCGCCCGCGCGCGCGCAATTCTGAGGCTCCTCGCCAGGGCGTACCCGGACTGGGGGCCGACGCTCGAGTTCAGCAACCCGTTCGAGCTGCTCGTCGCGACGATCCTGGCGGCGCAGGCACAGGACGAACGCATCAATCTCGTGACGCGCGACCTCTTTAAGAAGTACCGGTCACCGGCGGACTACGTCCGCGTCCCCGAGACCGAGCTCCAACAGGACATCCACGCGACCGGCTTCTTCCGGCAGAAGACCAAGACGATCCGCGCCGCGTCCCAGCAGATCCTCGACGGCTTCGCGGGAGAGGTGCCTCCGACCATGGAGGGGCTGACCAGCCTCCACGGTGTCGGTCGCAAGACGGCATCGATCGTCCTTGGGAACGCCTTCGGCGTCCCCGCGGTCGCCGTCGACCGCCACGTCTACCGCGTGGCGGACCGGCTCCGTCTCAAGGTCGGAGGCAGGGCCAAGCAAGAGGACGCGACGGAGATGGACCTGCGCGCGATCTTCCCGCGCAAGGACTGGGTGAAGGCGACATGGTGTCTCGTGCTGCACGGCCGGCGCATTTGTCAGCCGAGGCCGAAGTGCTACGAGTGCCCGATCAACGCGCTGTGCCCGTACCCGAAGAAGACGAAGGATCCGGCCGCGCGAGCCAACCTCCGAGCGAAGCCGCGACGAGGGTCAGCGCGTCGATCGCGATGACGATCACCGTGTCGCTGAGGACGTCATTCGAATAGCTCGCACCAGGAACGGGGCCGAGCGCCTCGAACGCGATCCAGGCCATCCCGACGACCGCGCCGTGGTAAATACCGGCGTAATTGGCCCATTTTCCGGACACGAACCCGCCGAGGGCGACACCGAGGATGGTGGCGACGATGCCAGGGATGGGAGCGAGAAGGGTTTCCACGAGAACGACGACGATGACCGCGACCGCGAACCCCGCGAGGACCGCACGCCAACGAAGCCGTGGGAGCGATCGTCGTTCGATGGATCGAAGAGTAGGTGAGCGCGTGTCATGTCCCGCTCAAAAAGAAACCGATCCGCGAGGCCTACGCGGATCGGTGGGTTCGCGAAAGGTGTCGAGAGTCTGGGTTCAAACAGCGACGCGATGGCGTCGCAGACCTTAGTGCTTCTTCTTCGAGCTCTTCTTCTTCTTCGCTGGCACCAGGATCACCTCCTTCTGGCCACGCGTTCTCGGTATATAGACACATCTACGTCACGAATGTCAACACTTGGTGGGTACTACGTCGCTCTCCGTCATGTCGTCGTCGGCGGTGCTGACGCTGCTCGTAGCTTGAGGATGACCCGCTGACGGAGCTCCGCTGGAGCGACATCGGTGGTGCAGCAGTCGCGTAGTTGCTGGAGGAAGCGGGCTTCGAAGAGGAAGTTGTCGTCGCAGTCGTCGCAGCCCTCGAGGTGCGAGCGCACTTCGATGATCTCGGCCTTGGTCAACTCAGTGTCGAGGAAGGCGTAGAGCCGCTCGACGCAGTCATCGCAGTCCATCGCTCACCCCTTCTGCGGCGTCCGCAGCGCCGCGATGCCGTGCTCCTGCGCGTGGTCGTAGAGACGCTTCTGCAGGAACTTCCGGCCCCGGTGAAGGCGCGACATGACCGTACCGATCGGGATCTCGAGCATCTCGGCGATCTCCTTATAGGAGAAGCCCTCAACGTCGAGGAGCACGACCGTCCGGAACTTCTCAGGCAGCTCGCCAAGCGCGTCCTTGACCTCGGTGTCGACGATCCGTTCGAGGAATTCCGACTCTGGATCGCCGCTCGACGTGGCCCGCGCATCGGACATCTTCCGGTAGAGGTCGAACTCGCTCACGTCGTCGAGCTCGGTCATCTCCGGCTGCGCCTGGCGTCGGCGGTAGGAGTTGATAAAGGTGTTCGTGAGGATGCGGAAGAGCCACGCCTTGAGATTCGTGCCCGGCGTGAACTGCTCGCGGAACCGGAACGCCTTGATGTAGGTCTCCTGCACGAGGTCCTCCGCGTCCGCCTCTGAACGGGTCATCCGCAGGGCGGTGCGGTACAGCGCGTCGAGGAAGGACAGCGCTTCGGTCTCGAACGTGTCGCTGGACACCTGCCCACTGTAGCCAACAGCTGTCGCCCCTCCGGTCATTCCCGACCGTATCGCGAACGAGGAGCACCCTCACGGGTACTCCTCGCTCCGCCGCTAGCACACGAGGACGTCCGGTGAGCTCGATGTGTACTGGACGGGATACACCGCGTTCCCGTGGTTCACGTCGACCAGCGCGATGTCTGACGTTCGCAGCGCGGGACCGCAGGACCCGGCGCCGACGATCGTTTGCGAGCCGCTGACAAGAACTGACCCGCTCGCCTGCAGGCTTGCGCTCGCCGACGCGCGGATGTTGGCCTGGCTGTCCGCGTCCACGTTGAATGTCCGTCCAGCGTTGACTCGGTAGTCGAGATCCGACCTGTTGTCGATGTACGTCGCGCGGATGGTCACGACACCACCCGCGAGCATGATCGAGCTGGTTGGTCCGCCGAGCACGATCCCCGCGTCCGTCAGTTGGATCGAGTACTGGCCATTCGGGCTGGTGAGCGGGAACGATCCAGAAGGCCCCGTCGGTCCGCTCGCACCGGTGGCACCCGTCGGACCAGTAGCACCGGTCGGCCCTGTTCCGCCTTGCGACCCCGACGCGCTCCACGAGAGCGCCGTCTCGCTTCCCCGGCACGATTCACCGGGCTGGAGCACGCGAACGACGCCGGCACCGTTGGCACACGCGTGGATCACGCCATCGGGACCGATGAGTCCGCCCGCGGCGATGACCGTCGTGCTGCCGAGCGTGAACGCCAGGATCGCGATGAGCAGGTCTCGTTTGAATCGCATAGATCCCTCCCCACATTCCGAAGATTCGGCAGAGCCTACAGGTGCGTCGATACTCGGAGGGTGCGCCGACGTCTCCTTGCGATCCTGCGGCGGCTTCGTCGCGCCTACGGAGATCCAGCAGCCCCCAGGCGTTTAGCGCCACTCGACGAGCTCATCCTCACGGTGCTGTCGCAGAACACGAACGACGTCAATCGCGACCGCGCCTACGCCGACCTACGTGCGAAGCTCCCGACGTGGGATGAGGTCGCCGATGCGCCGCTGCCCGCGATCGCGCGCGCGATCCGGCACGGTGGGCTCGGCCCGACGAAGTCGGTGCGGCTGCGCGAGATCCTGCGGACGCTACGCGATCGCGGCATCCCGCTGGACGAGCGCGCGTTCGCGCGAATGCGTTCTGCCGCTCTGTGGGATCTGCTTGTCGGCCTGAAAGGCGTCGGTCCGAAGACCGCGGCCTGCGTGCTGCTCTTCTCGCTCGGCCGTCCATACTTTCCGGTCGACACGCATGTGCATCGCGTGTCGCGGCGTCTCGGCCTTGTGCCCGAGGACGCTGACGCCGTCCGCGCGCAGGAGCTCATCCAGGAAGGAGCGCCGCCCGCGGAGGTCTATGACCTGCACATGCTGCTCATCCGCCATGGACGCGAGGTCTGTCTCGCGCGCCGTCCGCTCTGCTCGCGGTGTCCGGTGAACGATCTCTGTCCGCGTATCGGCGTTGTGGGAGCGCGCTAGTCGGCGCGCTTAGACTCGCGACGTGGAGCGGCGCTCGAGCCGCACTGAGCTTCGCATCATTGCGCTGCTGTCGTACGTGGTCGTTGCTCTCCTCGCCTCGTGCACGGCCTTGAGCCCAGCGCAGCGACCGCCCTCGTCGACCGCGGCAATCGCGAGCGCCAGCCCGACGTCCGCGGGCACCGTGCGTCCGAGCTTTACGACCCTGACCGATGCTCTGGGAGTCGTATGGGAGGGGATCGACGAGCCTCCGGGCCCCGCGGTGGCGGGAGTCGCTTCGTGGGTCAAGGGAACGTGGCCCGATCGCTACACGACAACAGCGGCGATCTTCGTGCCTCCCGGCTCAGGTCCGTTTCCCGCTGTCGTCTACATGTCAGAGGCCGCAGGACTCACGCAAGCGCAGCTCGATGTCGCTCGCCGCATCGCTGACGGTGGCTTCGTCGTAGTCGCGGGCTGTGACCAAGGTTTCGCGCGGGTGCAATGCCAGCGCCGGCGCAGTCTGTTCGAGACGGATGCCGCATTCATCGAGCTCGCGAAGCGTGCGCCACGCGCTCGCGGTCAGAGCGTCGCGCTGGTTGGCGCCTCGACGAACGCGACCAGCGCTCTCTATCTGGCCGCAAGACGAAGTGACATCTCGGCGATCGTCGCCGATTCGGGTGTCGGACTTGACTACCCGGCGGCACCCGTTCTGATCCTCGCCACTCGGAGTGATGGGGTCATTGCCGATAGCGTTGCGCAAGGCCAGGCCTTCGAGAGCTCGTTGCGCGCTCATGGGTCAGTCGTCGAGTCGCACTACTACGACGGCGGCGCGCACATTGTCCTCGTTGCCCCAGCAACCACTGACGATGCAGTCCGACGTGCGATCGCGTTCCTCGACACCTATGCCAAGCGCTAGAAAACGTTGACGCTGTCATCGCCGCATACGCTTCGCGCATGAGGAGGCGGCAGCTGCTTGGCTCGAGCCTCGCCTTAGGCGGCAGCGTCATCGGCGCGGGCCTGGCCGCGGCGTGCGGCCCAGCGTCGCCTTCGTCGGGTGTGGGCGGGACGCTGGGTCCGCCCGAGACCACCGCGGTGCGGATCGTGTCGGTGGCGTGCGACGCGGCTCTCTGGAGCGCCGGCGACTACCTCGCGGAGGAAGGCTTCGACGCGAAGATCCTGCCCCTGTCAGTGGGGGCGGTCGCGCGAGGCGAGGGCGACATCGGTATCGGCTACGCGCAGTGGGTCGTCGCCAATGTCGACGCGGGCAAGCCGATCCAGGCTCTTGGCGGGTTGCATACAGGCTGTGGCGAGGTGTGGACCAAGCCGGAGATCGCCTCGATCCGCGACCTCAAAGGCAAGACGATCACGGTGAATTCGACCGATCCCGTCGTCGACGCGTGGTATGGCGTCTGGGCAGCGATGTTCGCGTACGTCGGGATCGACCCGCGAAAGGACGTGAATTTCGTTCTCGATACCAATACGGTCGACACCTTCGTGCAAGGCCGGTCGGACGCGATCCTGGCACTGTCCAATCAGGTGCCCATCCTGCGCGCTTCAGCGAAAAATCCGGGCAAGCTGCTCATCGACATGCACACCGACGGGACCTGGTCGAGGTACTACTGCTGCCAGCTCATCGTGAACCGCGACTGGGCGCAGCAGAACCCGAACGCGACGAAGCGCGTCACCAGAGCCCTCCTTCGCGCGAACGATCGCGTCGCCAAGGATCTGCCAGCCGCGGTCATGGCGGGCGTGAAGGCGGGAATGTTCAGTCCCGAGACGTATGACACCTATCTCGCGACGCTCAAGAACTGCACCTTCGAGTGGCGCGAACTCGACGCGGAGGCGAGTCTCCTTTTCAACGCAGTGCAGCTGTCACAAGCGAAGCTCGTGAAGAACACGCCTCAGCAGCTCGTCAAGCTGGCTTCGAATTTCGCCTTCCTGCAGGAGCTGAAGCGCCAATATCCGCGCGCGAACTGATCAGGACGCGGCCGCGGCCGTCGTATCCAGGTGGCGTGGCAGCGAGAACGTGAACGTGCTTCCCGCGCCGACCGCGCTCCTCACGCTCAGCACACCGCCGTGAAGCTCCACGAAACGTTTCGCCAGCGCGAGCCCGAGCCCGGTGCTCGCCTCGCTGCTCTTGGCCGACTTCGCCTGCAGGAACTCCTCGAAGATGCGCGTCTGATCCTCGGGCGCGATGCCGACACCGGTGTCGCAGACGGAGACCTCGACGGCGGCAGGCTCGCCACGCGTGCGCACGGTGATCGTGCCGCCCTCCGGCGTGAATTTCACGGCGTTCGACAGCAGGTTGAAGAGCACCTGCTTCACCTTTCGCTCGTCGGCCTCGATGGCATCGACGCTCGGATCGCCGTCGACCTCGAGGGCGATGCCTCGTCGCGTGGCTCGTTCGCCCAGCATCGTGACGCCGCTATCGATGACCGCCCGGAGCGAGAACGACGAGAGCTCGAGCTCCATCCGGCCCGCCTCGACCTTCGAGAGGTCGAGGATGTCATTGACCAGCGCGAGCTGGTGCTTGCCGGATGAAAGGATGTCCTGGAGGTATTCGGTCTGCTTCGCGTTGATGTCGCCGAACAGCCCCTGCAGGAGGACCTCCGAGAAGCCGATGATCGCGTTGAGCGGCGTGCGCAGCTCGTGCGACATGTTCGATAGGAATTCCGACTTGTGCCTATTGGCAGCCGCGAGCTGCTCGTACAGGAGACCGAGTTGGTCGTTCATCCGATCGATGTTCCCGGCAAGCGCTCCGAGCTCGTCGCGGTTCTCAACACGCAGATGACCAGTGAAGTCGCCCTGCGCGATGCGCTCGACACGCGCGCCGATCAGGCGGATCGGTCCAATGATCGAAAGGGCGACCGCAAGGCCGAGCAGCAGCGCGAGGATCAGGCTGGTGCCCGCGAAGGCGAGCACGATGAGCTGTGACCGCTCATATGCGTCGCGGGTGTCGCTGACGCTCTGGGCGACCTCGGCCTCGGCGCGATCCACGAGCTCGCCGGTGAGGCGCTGGAGCCGCTCGGCGAGCGGAGTCACGTCCGTCAGCTGTGCCCGCTGCGCGTCGGCAATCTTGCCGGCACTGAGCAGCTGGAGCATCCGCGTCGTCGCGGCCGCGAAATCCGCGTGCGCTGTGGCGACGCGCCCGACGAGGTCCAGGTCCGTCTCCTCGGTGGAGACGAACTGCAGGCGGTCGATCGCGTAGCCCGTCAGCGCCAGCTGTCTGACGGCATCGTCGATGACGCGCGGCTCCGGCGCGGTGAGCGCCTTCGCGAGCGCATACAGCTGGGTCGTCGTCTCGAGCCGCAGCTCGCTGTACGCGGCCGTCCGGCGCTGCAGTTCCACGAGGCGCTCGGCGCGCGCGTTCGCCTGAGCAAGCACGACGAGCCCGATGATGCCGAGCGCGATGAGCAACGCAGCGAGCACACCGAGGGCGGTGAGGAGCTTCGTCCGGATCGGTGCGTGGAAGCGCGCGAGCGCGCGCACCACGGGATCGAGCGGTCTCACGCCTTCAACTGGGTGCGGAGCTGGCGGACGTACGCGACGTCCGAGCCGAGGTTGATGATCTGTTGCGGCGTGCTCTTGATCAGCTTCACATCTCCGAGACGGAGCGCGAAGAAGCGCAGCGTCTCCTCGGGGTCAAGCTCCCGCCAGTCATAGGAGATCGTGGCGATCGTCTCGTTCAGGACCTGCTCGTCGGACAACGCGGTCGGATGCTGGAGCAGGGGCTGAAAGTGCCGCGTCGCGCCCTCATGTGCCGCGCGCGGCAGGTCCTTCACGGTCGCGTCGGCCGCCCGCATGATGGCGCGCGTGACGCGCTTGGTCGCTACCGGGTTCTGCCGCGTCCAGTCGCGGTTCGCGACGAGCATGCAGCAGACGTACTGCGACCATGGCTTGTCGGCCGACTGATCGAGGATCTTCGTGCTCTGACTCCTGGGATTCCGCCGCAAGACCGCCGCCCCTTCCGCAGCGGCAAGGAACGCGTCCGAGCGACCCTCGGTAAAGGCCTTCATCATTGCCTCGTACGTCGGTCCGACCTCGAAGAACGACACGTCTTTCACCGGGTCGATGCCGACGTAGGCGAGCGTGGTCGCGAAGAACGTGAAGAACTGATCCTCCGTGCTCTTGTGGCCGACACCGATCCGTTTGCCACGCAGGTCGCGCAGGGATGTGATGCCCGGCCCGACCCACACCTCTTGACAGCCGGCGTGCAGACCGGCGAGCGCCACGAGCGGTGCGCCGGCATCGATCGCCGCGACCAGCTCCTCCGGGTGGGCGGCGCCGAAGTCTGCGGCCCCCGATGTCGCCCAGTCTCGTGGGCGACCCGAGCCGCCCAGGTACTGCACGTCTCGGAAGCCCTCGTCGACAAGGAATTCCTTCGCCAGCCACAACGGCGGATCGCAGGCGAACGGGCTCGTGATCCGCAGTGTCGTCGTCTCGGGCGGCGGGAGCTCCGCGGCGGTGCCCGATGCCGCGCCGCTAGGCGCGCACGACGCGAGCGCAGCCCCCGCCGCGACGGTCGCGCCGGTGGCCAGCGTTCGGATCAACAACTGCCTTCGTGTGCTGAGCTGACGTTCCGCCTGCCGGTTTGGATCACGGGGGAACAAGTTGAGCCATGGTAGGTCCCCCGCATTCGGCATCCATGCCATCGAGATCACGGTGCGTCTATGGCTTGTGCGCGGGTGTCAGTGGATGACGAGCGCAGCCTCAGCGATGACCGGCTGAGGCACGTCGAGACCGATCGCCGACGCGGTCTTCGCGTTGACGACGAGTTCCCAGAATTTCGGCACGTCTACAGCGAGGTCGCCGGGCCGCTCGCCGCGAAGGATCCGGGCGACGTAGCGCGCGACGCTGCGATGCATATCGACGGCGGATCGGACGTCGCCGTACGTGAGCAGGAATCCTTGGTCCGCTGCATACATGCGCTGCGCGCCTATCAGCGGAAGCCGCCGGCGTGTCGCGAAATCGACGATCTGATTGATCGGCTTCTGCGACACCGCGCCGGTGAACCACGTCGGCGACTCGATAACAAAGAGCGCGTCCACCGATTCAGCGGCGAGCGTCGCGAGCGCTTGTCCCACATCGCCTGTCTTTGGCACCTTCGGTGAGATGACCTCGATCCCCAGGGGCTTACCTGCTGCGCGCATCGAGCGCTCGAATGCGTCGGTGACGCTCGGGTACGCCTGCGCGTACGTCGGGAACGTCGGCGAGAGATAGCCCAGTCTGCGCACGGGTGCGAGCTGGAGCAGGTAGTCGAGCTGCTTTGGCATGAGCGTCGCGCCGGCGAGGCTCTGACCGGTGACGTTCTCTCCCGGCTTCACGAGCTCCTTGATGACGCCGGCATCGATCGGGTCATGGCTCGCGATCATCACGATGGGCACGTTCGGCGTCACGACGCGCGCTGCTTGCGTCGCGCCGGTTGACGTGACCACGAGCACCTCGGCACCGGCATACACGAGGTCCACGGCCAGCGGCACGGCGCGATCCGGATCGCCCTCGCAATAGCGATATGTCATCTCGTAGTTGGTGTCCTCCACGAACGACTCGGCGCGCATGCCGTCCCGGAACGCGACGTACGCCGGGTGATCTGCCGGGAGGCGCGGGCCCGTTGACAGATAGCCGATCTGCCGCGGCCGTTTCGGAGCCGACGGGTTCGCCGTACGGCACGCCGTCGCGAGAACGGCTCCGGCCGCGGACTTCAGCAGGAGGCGTCGAGACATAAGCACCGGATCGCGCATGCGAAGAACCTACGCCGACGTTGCAAGTGCTCGTTCACCGGCGGTGAACGAGCGTTCCGTCGTAGCTCACGCCACGAGGGCATGAGGACAGCGCGGCGGATACACCGGTGACTCCGTCGTAGGCTCCGCCGCGATGGAAGGGCGCATCCTGCTGGTGGACGACCAGCCGCAGAACCTTCGGCTGCTCGAAGCGATGCTCGGCCCGTACGGTTATCGGCTGAGTTCGGCCTCCTCCGGTGACGAGGCGATACGCACCGCGACGACTGAAACGCCCGATCTCATCCTGCTCGACGTCGTCATGCCGGGCATCGGCGGATACGACGTCTGCCGTCAGCTCCGAGCGAACGAAGCGACGAAGTTCGTGCCGATCGTAATGGTCACCGCGAACCCCGACCAAGACAAGATCGCAGCCCTCGAGGCAGGCGCGGACGACTTCGTCCTCGAGCCGTTCGACAAGCAGGAGCTCCTCGCCCGTATCCGCTCCCTGTTGCGCATCAAGCGCTACCACGACACGATCGAGCGGCAAGCACATGAGCTCACCGCGCTGAACCAGACCCTTGAGCAACGCGTCGCGGCGCAGGTCAACGAGATCCTTTCTCTTCGCGGACTCGGCGGCACCGCTCTCTTCCGTCGCGAGGGCGAGGTCTGGACGATCGCCTTCGAGGGCAGCGCATTCCGTTTGAAGGACACAAAGGGCCTCCACTACATCGCGGCGTTGCTGCGGCAACCTGATCGCGAGATCCACGCGCTCGATCTCGTGACATCTGCACCCGCCGACGACCGGCCCATCCCGGCCGGCAGCGACGCGGGCGCGGTACTTGATGCGGAGGCGAAGGCTCAGTACAAATCGCGGCTCGACGAGCTCGAGGACGAAATGGCCGAGGCCGAACGCTTCAACGATCCCGAGCGCGCGGGGCGCGCGCGCGATGAGCGCGAAGCGATCGCACACGAGCTCGCGGCTGCGGTCGGGCTCGGCGGACGTGACCGAAAGGCGGTCTCCGACGCCGAGCGCGCGCGGATCAACGTGACGCGCGCGATCAAGGCGGTCGTGGACCGGATCGCGGAGAACAGCCCCGCGCTCGCGAAGCACTTCGAGTCGACGCTGAAGACCGGCACCTTCTGCGTCTACGCGCCGGATCCTCGTTCCGCTCTCAAATGGGAGCTTTAGCCGCCGTTCGTTCGGACTGAACGACCGTTCCAGCCCACTCCACGCCCAGTGGATAGAAGCCCAGACGGGCTCGAAGGGACGGGACAGAGATGCAGCGCCGAGTCTTCTTGATAGCGTTCACGCTCGCGTTCAGCGGAGTGCTCGCACTCGGCGCCGGATGGACGACGCCCGGCGAGACTCAGGCAGCCAGCCCCGCGCCGCAGCCGGCACACGTCTGGATCGTCATCCCAACAAACCCGCCGGATTCCTCCTTCGGAACGCTCATGCCGGACGGGACCTACTGCGGGGTCCTCTGCGATGAGGACCCCTAGCAATGGTGTTCGAGCGGCGTGGCCGGTGGCGGCAGAGGCTGCACCCCCGAGCCGTCCCCGGCCACGCCGCTCGAGCGACGTAAGGTCGGCGGCGATCGGCACCCGATCGCCGTCCGGCCTCCTTCAACAGACGGTCCGCGCGTAGACTTTCGGCGCTCCAGGGTGCAGGAGCGGTCGGCGGCGGGGCAGCGCCTGACCCGGAGCCCTTCCGTCGGCAGAGGAAGGCGACCCATGGCGACCCGGCGCGCATTCATCGCGGGTGTCGGCGCGTCTCTTCTCGCATGCGCTGCGCCGGCCGGCACCTCATCGCAGCGACGTCTACGGAGGATTGGCTACCTCTCCGGCAACGTACAAAAATCGGTCGAGGAGTTCAGCGCGCCGTTTCTCCAGAAGCTCCGCGACCTTGGGTACGTCGAGGGTCGCGATGTAGAAGTCCTTTTCCGGATCGCGAACCAAGAGATGGATCGGTTACCCGCGATGGCCGCCGAGCTCGTCGCTCTCCCGGTGGATGTGATCGTCGCCGAGGCCGGGCCGGCGCAGCGCGTAGCCAAAAGCGCGACAACCACGATCCCGATCGTTTTCACGCTCGCGGCTGATCCCGTTGGATCGGGCCTCGTTGCCAGCTTGTCGCGGCCCGGCGGAAACATCACCGGCGTGACCACCGGCAACGTTGAGGGGGCCGCGAAACGCGTGGAACTCTTGAACGAGACGGTGCCGCGGCTCGCGCGCGTCGCCCTCCTGTGGAACGCGAATCAGTCCGATCAGGATGTGCAGGTCAGCGCGACCGAGAAGGCAGCTCGGGTTCTCGGAATCGAAACCCAGGTGGTCGGCCTCCACAATCCGGCCGAGACTGACGCCGCGCTGGATGCCATCACGCGGACGCGGCCCGACGGACTGCTCATGCTGCCAACGCTGTCCGTGATTCGCGACTTCAGTCACGTCCCTGAGTTCGCGGCAAAGATTCAGCTACCAGCTGTCTACTCGGAGGTGCAGATCGTCAGAGCTGGCGGTCTCATGCATCGCAGCCCTGACTACGCGGACGGGCATCGCCGGGCGGCCGTCCTCGTCGACAAGATCCTCAAAGGCGCTCATCCGGCGGACCTTCCCGTGGAGCAGCCCACCCAATTCCTCTTTGCCGTCAATCTCGCAGCCGCCCGCCGGATCGGCCTCACCGTTCCAGACAGCGTTCTTGCGCAGGCCACCGAAGTGATTCGATGAACCGGCGCAGCTTCTTGCGCGGTGCGGCGATGTTGGGCGCCTCAGCCGCGGGACTCGGCGCGCTCAGTGCCTGCGACGTGCGACCTGCGAACAGCGGCGCGCGTTCGGTCAAGGTCGCGCGCGTTGGCGTCCTCGCTGGCGGAGCCATCCAAAGCCACAACAACGACGCCTTTTACCAGGGCATGCGGGGCCTGGGCTGGGTCGAGCGTCAGAACGTGACGTTCGAGGTCCGTGCATCCGAGGGCGACACCACTAAGTTGCCGAGCCTCGTGGCTGAGCTGCTGGGTCTGCCTGTGGATGTGATCGTGACGGGGAACCTCCCGGCCGCTCAAGCGGCCCAACGGGCGACGAGGACGACCCCGATCGTCCTGGCCGGCGTCGCCGAGCCCGTCTCGGTCGGCCTTGTGGGAAGCTTGGCGTATCCGGGCGGCAACGTCACCGGGCTGGCGCGCCTCCCGGCGCAGCTCGCCGCGAAGCGTCTGGAAATCCTGAAGGAGATGCTCCCCGGCCTCGTCCGTGTCGCCGCGCTGTGGGACCTCTCCGCGGGGGCCGGGCTCCAGCTCGATGAGACGCAGGCCGCGGCGCCGGGGTTGGGCCTGCAGATCCAAGTGCTGACCGCGAAGTCCCTCCGTGACTTCGAAGCCGCTGTCGCGGCCGCGAGTCGCGGGCGGGCCGAGGCAGTGACGCTCCACGGCCCGCTGTTCGGCGCGCCCGTAACGAGCACGCGCATCCTCGCGGATCTCGCGGTGAGGGCTCGGCTTCCCTCCATGGCGATCGAGAAGCAGTACGTCGAGTCGGGCGTGCTTGTGGCCTATGGAGAGAACGTCACCGAGATTTTTCGCCGGGCCGCGATCTACGTCGACAAGATCCTGCGCGGCGTCAACCCCGCGGGCCTGCCGATCGAGCAGTCCACCGACTTCGAGCTCGTCATCAACAGCACGACGGCGCAAGCGCTCGGCCTCACCATTCCGCCCTCGGTCTCGTCGCGCGTCTCGGCGTGGACTCGTTGAACGGCGCTGCACGAGCGACCACGGTGATCCGATGACCAGAGGACTGTCCCGTCGCGGCGTACTGCGAGCGTTCGCGTCGCTGAGCGCGGCGGCGCTGGTGCAAAGCTGCGCTCCGACCGCCGTGCCAAACGGCGTGAGAGTAAAGCGCATCGGTTATCTCGGTGGTGGCGTTGCCGCACAGATCGCGACGAACGCCGAGACGCTGCGGCAATCGCTGGTCGCTCTCGGATACGTTGAGGGACGGGACATCCGCGTCGACACGCGGGCCGCGGACGCGGATCTGAGCCGCATTCCTGCTCTGTTCGAAGAGCTTGTGGCACTCCCGTCGGACGTCATCGTCACGACGGGCAGTCCGGCCGCGCTCGCGGCGCGACAAGCGACGACCACCATTCCGGTCGTCTTCGTCCGCGCGTCCACGCCCGTCCGCCAGGGGCTTGTCGCGAGTCTTGCGCGTCCCGGCGGCAATCTGACCGGCATATCCGCGGCTTCAGTCGGACCGAAGCAGGTCGAGTTCCTCAAAGCGGTGGTGCCCAACTTGAAACGCATAAGTGTCTTGTGGAATGCGAATAACCCTGGCGCCGCGATCCAACTCGGGGATATCGAAGAAGGAGCGCGGGCTCTGGATGTGCGCATAGACGCGTTCGCGATCCACGACGCGCAGGAGTTGAGCCAAGCGCTAGAGAAGATCGCAACGTCCTTGCCCGACGGGCTCCTGATCGCGCCCGCCTTCAACATCGCTTTCGATGTGAAGCTCATCTCGAATTTCGCGATCGACGCGAAGCT
The DNA here is from genome assembly GCA_005887995.1 of Chloroflexota bacterium. Classification (GTDB taxonomy): domain Bacteria; phylum Chloroflexota; class Limnocylindria; order P2-11E; family P2-11E; genus CF-39. The sequence continues at coordinate 1,794 of VBJD01000026.1, read as the reverse complement.
GCCCCATGTTTTCAGCAGCGATCTCCCGTGGGCAGCGGCCGGTGGCCTCATGGAGATCGGCGCTAACTCCGCCGCCGAGATGCAGCGCGCCGCGGTATTCGTTGACAAGATCTTGCGCGGAGCGCGACCCGCCGACCTCCCGGTCGAGCTCCCAACAAAGTTCGACGTGATCCTCAACCTCACGACGGCGGAGCGGATCGGGCTGGCGATCCCGCCGGCGGTCCTCGCTCAGGCGACGGAAGTCATCCGCTGATGCGGCCGCTGCTGCTACTTCGCCCCGACCGGGAGAGTGAACCGGAACGTGCTGCCGCGACCAAGCTCGCTGTCCACCCAGATACGACCGCCATGGAGCTCGACGATCCGCTTCGCGAGCACGAGACCGAGGCCCGTGCCTTCATGACCGCGTGCTGACGCGGTCTGGCCGAACTCCCGGAAGAGCTTCGCGAGGTCATCTGCCGCGATGCCCGGTCCGGTGTCGCTGACGGCGATCGTGACAACGCCGTTCGTCCGATCCGCCTTCACGCCTACCTGCCCGCCGTCAGGTGTGAACTTGACCGCGTTGGAGAGCAGATTCACCAGCACCTGCTTCAGCTTGCGCTGATCGGCGCTCACGTCGCCGATCGCGGGGTCGTACTGCTCATTCAGCGCGATCCCATGTTGCGCGGCGCGCGCACGCACGAAGGCGACGGCATCACTCATCGTCCGAGAGAGCGCGAAACTCGAGCGCTCGAGCTCGAGGTAGCCCGCCTCGACCTTCGCGAGATCGAGCACGTCGTTGATCACGGCCAGTTGGTGCCGGCCGGCGTCGTGGATATCGTGGAGGTACTCGGTCTGTCGAGGCGTGAGGTCGCCGAATAGCTTCTCAAGGAGCAACTCGGAGAATCCGATGATCGCGTTGAGTGGCGTGCGGAGCTCGTGGCTCATGTTCGCGAGGAACTCGCTCTTGTTCTTGCTCGCGACCTCGAGCTGACGGCCCTTCTCGGCGATCTCGCCGAGCGCGACGCCGAGAGCGCGGGTGCGATCTTCGACCTTCTGCTCCAGGGTCGCGTATGACTCGCTGAGTCGCGCGGTCATCTGATTGAACTCGTCGGCGAGATCCTCGAGCTCGTCGTCGGTGTGGATGTCGATCCGTTGGCCGAGCGCGCCCGCGCCGATTTGCGCGGCTCCGGATCGAAGCGCCTCGATCGGCTCGATGAGCCGCCGTGTGAGCATCAGGCTGACTGCGAGCGAGACCGCAAGGCCGATCGCGATGATCCCGATCGCTCGCAACAGCGAGGACGTGAGCGGCGCGAACGCTTCGTCCAGCGGTTGCTCGACGAAGACGGTCCAGCCGGTCGACGAGATGCGCTCGAACGCCGTGAGCACGGCGGCGTCTTCAGCGTCGCGAGCGGTGAGCGCCGCACTCGGCGCGCCACTCAGGGCTAGTTGTATCTGCGGAAGGCCGGAGAGGTCCGTGAGCTTCAGCACGCGGCTGCTATCGGGATGGCCGATGAGCCGGCCCGATCCGTCGACCACGTACGCGTAGCCGGCGTCGCCGATCTTGATCGATGAGACGGGCTCGAGGACGAAGCGCAGATTGACCGTCGCCACGGTGACGCCGGCGTCTTTTCCCTCGGGTACCGCGACGCGGAAGAAGGGCTCGGAGCCGTTGCGAAAGTCGACGGGCGCGTAGTAGGTCGCGCCCGCGCGCGTGCTCACGTACTCGAGATCGCGCGACCGATCAAGTCCGTGACACGTGAGATTGAGCGCGAGGCGCGAGACGCGCACCTGTTCCTTGCCGTTTCGGTCGATGAA
>VBJD01000139.1 GCA_005887995.1 Chloroflexota bacterium | reverse complement strand
ATCCGCTCGCGCGATTTCACGCCCGCGCCGGTGAAGGGCATCAAGACCTGCTTCGAGTGCGCGTACCACCAGATCTGCCCGAGCTCGCTGACCGTTCGGGGCTGAATCGTCCGTGCGCACGGACGCACTCATTATTGGTATCGACGAGCCGTCGCCACCCGAGGACCGGATCTTGGACGCACCTCGTAGACAGCGAAGCCCCTCATTCCCGCCATCGATGACCTTCCTCGATCCCACGGTGCCAATAGCGGTGGCGCGATTCGTCGCGCGTCCGCGAGCCACTGTTTCGGAGCACGGCTGGTGGACGCGCCGTCACCTAGGCAGAAGCCCCGCGACCTGGATGGCCGCGGGGCTTCGACATGACATCCCCAGAGATCTACGCGGTGCGCATGAGACGGCGTCGTTGCGTGCGCGCGAAGATGAGCGCGATCGCGACGGCGCCTGCGCCGAGGAACGGGATCGCCCCGGCGAACGCGTCGGTCAGCGGAGCTGACGGCGCGGTGCCACCGGACGTGGGCAGCGCCGGAAGCACGCTGATCGTGCCGAGGTCGAATGGCGCGAAGTACGAGCCCTGGATCACCTTCCAGTGCCAGGTCCCGACGGCGGGGAAGTTGATCTGCGCGACGTAGTGACCGGGCGCACCAGCGGCGACGCCCGGGAAGACGAGGTTCGTTTTGCCGTCGATGGTGTTCGCGATGATCTCGGTGCGGTCAGCCTGGTACGGCTCGACGCCGTCCATCTTGATCGTGTAGCCGAGCGCGTACGTCTGGCCGGCGTGCCAGTCAGTGGGGAGCGAGTCGAACTTCGTGACCGCGCCCTCCTTCGCCAGCGCGGGCACGGAGAACGCGAGAAGCGCGAGGGCCGCGATGATCGCAGTGAGGATCCCTCGAGACATGTCATCCCTCCGAGTTGTAGTCATGGCCCGGCCCTCTGCCACTCAAGCTCTCTACAACCGCGGTGAGAAGCGGTTCCCCCCGAGGGCTACGCCTGCGCGGCGACCGCCTGTCCTTGCGTACGGACAGCGCGCGGCGCCTGAACGGTGAGCACGAGCGCGAAGCTGATGAGGACGAAGATCGCGGCGCCGATGAACGACACGCGGTACGTATCGAAGCGATCGATGAGCAGCCCGGCGACGACCGCGCCGATAGGCTGCGCGAACGACCACACCGCGGAGCCGATGCCGGTCATCTCCGCTGCGCGCTCAGGCGGCACGAGGTCGATCAGAAGTGGTATCGCCAGCGCCGTCCAGAAGCCGTTGGCCAGGCCGACGATCCCCATCACCACGAGCGCCTGCGGCGTGCTGTCCACCTGCGACCCGACGAGTGCGACGAGGCCGAACCCGAGGATGCCCGCGGCGAGGACCGGCTTCTTGCCGCGGCGGTCCGCGAGGTAGCCGGCTGGGATCGCGCCCACGATCGTCCCGCCGAGCGCGGGCAGGAAGAGCTGGAAGGCCTCGCCCTCTGACAGGCCGAGCACGTGGACGCCGAAGCGTGTGAGGTAGGGAAGGACGCCCCCCGTGCCGAGCCAGAAGAGCGACGCGGCGAGGATGTACTTCACAAGCTCGCGGTGCGTGAAGAGGCCGCTGACGTACGCGCCGACGTCGAGGCGGACGGGCTCGGTCGGGCGCGGCGGTGCCTCCGGCTCGTGCACGAAGATCGTGGTGATCGCGAACGAGACGACGAGAACGGTCGCGACGATCACGAACACCAGCTCGGGCGAGCGGTCCCAGAGGAACAGCCCGGCGACGGTCGCGACGATCTGGCCGCCCATGTTGAACACCGCGAGGAGCGCGCCGACCCGTCCGCGCTGCTCGAGGGGCACAAGATCGGCCATGAGCGCGTAGTAGGGATCGACCGCGACGTTCAGGAAGAACGCGTTGATCGACAGCACGATGAGCATCGGCACCAGGGGCGGGAACCCGGCGAGGAAGAGCAGCGATGCCCAGGTGAGCAGGACGCCGCCGATGAAGAACGGCTTGCGCCGTCCGATGGGCGTCCGGGTGCGATCGGACCATGCACCCACAATTGGTTGCACGACCGCGCCGGCCAGCGAACGCTCCTGCGAGAGCAGTCCGACGGCCCAGGTCGGGACCTGCGGGTACCGCTCGAGGTAAAGGCCGGCGGCGAGGTTGAGGAACGCGTAGACGACGTTCGCGCCGAAGATCCCGCAGGCGTAGAGCGCGCTGTCAGCGAAGGAGAGGGGCCGTGGTGGCGTGACGCTCATCCGCGGGGTTGTATCCGAACGGGAGGTCGCTGGGTAGACTAGAACGGATGTTCCGATGGATCTGAGCGCCGTCCTGGCGGGCCTCGCGGTCGCGATCGCACTTGTGGGGGTGGCGATCGCGCTGCAACGCCGTCCGCAGGTGCCGGCCGCGGTCGCTGGCGCCGACGTCGGTGCCGCGCTCGAGATCCTCCGTCGCAGCGTCGAGGACACACGCGTCGCGAACGCGGCGCTCATGGGTGAGCTGCGTGGCGAGGTGCAGCGCGCGCTCGGCGCGACGGAGCAGTCTCTCGTCACGCAGACGACGGCGACGCAGCGCACGCTCACGGATCTCTCGCGACAGCTTGGCACGCTCGGAGAGCAGAGCGTGCGTATCGGTGATCTTGCGAAGGACATCGGCTCGCTGCAGGACCTGCTTCGCGCGCCGAAGCCGCGTGGGGGCTTCGGCGAGCTCATGCTCGAGCGGCTTCTGCAGGACTGCCTGCCGGCGAGCGCATACGAGATCCAGTTCACGTACCGCGACGGCTCGCGCGTCGACGCGATCGTCCGCTACGGATCGCTGATCGTCCCGATCGACAGCAAGTTCCCGTCGGAGAGCTACACGCAGATCGCGCTCGCTCGCGACGACGCGGACCGTCGCGCGCGCCGGCGCGCGTTCCTCCAGCACGTGCGTCGCCACGTCGACGCCGTCGCGCGCTACATCTCGCCCGCGGATTCGACGATCGACTATGGATTCATGTATCTGCCCTCTGAGGCGATCTACTTCGAGCTGACGCTCGGCGATGCGACGAACGATGAGCCGGACATCCTGCGCTACTGCGCGGATCGCAACGTGATCCCAGCGTCGCCGAACACGCTGCTCGCGTACCTGCAGGTCGTCGCGCTCGGTCTGCGCGGGCTCGCGATGCAGGAGCGCACACGCGATCTGCAGCTCGGCATCTCGCAGGTGCGGCGCGAATTCGAGCGCTTCGTCGAGCTGCACGATCAACTTGGCAAGCACCTCGACAACGCGACGAAGAAGTTCGACGAGACGGAGCGCGCGCTCGCGCGCGCCTCGGGCGCGATCGAGGGTCTCGCGCAGGTCCCGCTCGCGGCGGGTGGCGAGCAGGCCGAGCTGCCGCTCCGCGTTCCGAGCGAGCCGCAGTGACGGTGCGCCTGCACAGGTGAGAGCGGCCGGCCTCGTCGTCGTCGCGGCCGTCCTCGGCACGGTCGCGGTCGTGCTCGCCGCAGATCCTGAACAGCCGTGGGCGGTCGCGGCGCTCATCGCGCTCATCGGCATCGCTGTCGGCGCGGGTGCGATCGCCTGGCAGGGGGGCTCCCCGCGCGGACGCAGGCGTGCGCCGCGGCCGCGCCGGACGCTCGCGGTGCGCCGCGGCGTGGAGATGGGCGTGGCCGTTGCGCTTCTCCTGTGGCTCCGCGCGATCGACGGGCTCTCGGTCGTAACCGCGGCGTTCGTGATCGGAACGCTCGTCGTCGGCGAGGCGGTGCTCTCGGCGCGACCGCACTCGCAGCGCTAACCTCGGCGGCACCTCATGGAGCCGTCCACCGCGATCGACTGGTACGGGCAGAGCAGCACTCCGGCTGACGATGAGCGCCTCGCGGCGCTGTACGACCTCGACGTCCGCTTCGACGATCCCGCGATCGATTGGTTCCGCGGCCTCGCGCGCATGACCGGTGGCCCGATCCTCGAGCTCGGCGTCGGTTCGGGTCGCGTCGCGGTGCCACTCGCGAAAGACGGGCACGAGGTCATCGGCATCGATCGCTCCGCAGCGATGCTGAGACGCGCCGAACAGAACGCGCGGCGCTCGCGCGTGAACGTGCGGCTCGTCGAGGCAGATATGCGCAGCTTCTCGCTCGATCGCGCGTTCGCGCTCATCACGATCGCTTTCAACACATTTCTCATGCTGAGCGCGGACGATCGCTGGGCGTGCCTCGCGCGCTGCCGCGAACACCTCACGCCGACCGGAAGGCTCGCGGTGGACGTGTTCCAGCCGGACCCGAACATCATCGCGACGCTCGAGGGCGCGGTGCGCGAGGAGTGGCGACGCACCGATCCCGACACGAAGCGAACGGTGACCAAGTTCGCGAGCGAGCGCGCGAACGTCGATGGCGTCACGATCCACTGGTGGTTCGACGAGGAGCTCGAGGATGGTGGCGTGCGACGCATCGCGCGCGAGACCCGCCTCAACTACCTCTACCGTCGCGAGGGCGAACTGCTCTTCTCCGCGGCGGGCTTCGACCTCGATTCGCTCCACGGCGACTACGCAGGCTCAGACGCCACGAGCAGCTCGCCGAAGTTGCTCTTCGTTCTCCGCCGTCGCGAACGCGGCGCGCGGATCGAACGACGCCGCCGGTGACCGACCTCCTCATACGCGGCGGTATGGTGATCGACGGCAGCGGCGCGCCGGCGACGCGCGGCGACGTCGCGATCACGGGCAATCGCATCACCGATATCGGGCAGCTCATCGGACGCCGCGCGCTGCGCATGATCGACGCGCGCGGCAAGGTCGTCGCGCCGGGCTTCATCGACGTCCACAGCCACTCCGACGAGTCGATGCTCGTGAACTCGGCGCTCGAGAGCGCGCTCCATCAGGGCGTGACCCTGGTGGTGTGCGGCAACTGTGGCGGGTCCGCTGCGCCGGTCCGCGGCCTCGCCGCCGAGGAGGCCGACCGCGAGTACTCACGGCTTGGCGTGAAGCGCACCTGGTCGGCGTTCTACGAGTACGTCGAAGCCGTCGAGCAGAACGGGATGGCCATAAACGTCTGCTCTTACGTCGGTCACGGCACGCTGCGCATGTGCGTCATGGGCGCAGCCGACCGTCCGCCGACGCCCGCCGAGCTCGACGAGATGCGCGCGCTCCTCAGCCGCGCGATGGACGAGGGCGCGGTCGGCCTCGCCTCCGGACTCATCTATCCACCGAGCGCGTACGGGACGACCGACGAGCTCGCCGCGCTCTGCGAGGTCGTGCACGCGAACGGCGGCCTCTACGCGAGCCACATCCGCAACGAGGGCGCGAGGCTCCTCGATGCGGTCGAGGAGAACATCGAGATCGGACGGCGGTCGAAGGCGCGTGTGCAGCTGTCGCATCACAAGGCGTCAGGCCAGAAGAACTGGGGCAAGGTGAAGGAGTCGGTCGCGCGCATCGAGGCCGCCCGGGCATCGGGCGTGGACGTGCAGGCGGATCAGTACCCGTACACGGCCTCATCCACCGGCCTTGCCGTGACCATCCCGAACTGGGTGCACGAGGGCGGTAGCGCGAAGCTCACCGAACGACTGCGCGATCCCGCGGTGCGACAACGCATCCGTGACGAAGACACCGAGACCGGCCGCGCGTGGGACCGCATCGTGATCGCGCGCGCGCGGCGCCACCCGGAGTACAGCGGCCGAAGCGTCGCAGATCTCGCGCGCGAGGCGGGGAAGGATCCTCTCGAGTGGACCTGTGACACGCTCGTCGAGCACGAGGGCGCGGTCGACATCATCCATCACTCGATGAGCGAGGACGATGTGCAATTCGTCATGCGTCAGCCCTGGATCGCCATCGGTAGCGACTCGCGCGCGAACGCGCCGTATGGTCCGCTCTCATTCGGCAAGCCGCATCCGCGCTCGTACGGCACGTTCCCGCGAGTGCTCGGGCGGTACGCGCGCGACGAGCGTGTCCTCACGCTCGAGGATGCGGTGCGAAAGATGACCTCGCTGACCGCGCGCCACCTGCGGCTGCACAACCGCGGCACGATCGCCGTCGGCGCCGGGGCGGACGTCGTCGTCTTCGATCCCGCGACCGTGAACGACGCCGCGACGTACGAGGATCCGCATCGCTACCCGACGGGCATCGAGCACGTGATCGTGAACGGTCAGGTCGCGCTCGAGCAGGGCGAGACGACCAACGAGCGAGCCGGCCGCTTCCTCCGTCTCGGCCCTGATCTCGGCGGCGCATGAAGCTCGCGATCCTCGCCGAGGGGCAGTTCGCGCGCGCGACTGCGAAGACCGCGATCGGTGTCCTGCGCTATGCGCCGTTCGAGGTCGTCGCGGTCATCGACTCGACGCGCGCCGGCACCGACGCCGCGCAGCACGTGGGCGTCGGCAAGGGCGTACCGGTCGTCGCAAGCGTCGACGACGCCATCGCACGTGGCGCCGAAGCGATCCTCATCGGCACCGCGGCGGCCGGCGGTCGCATCGCCGATCAATACCGGCCGCTTCTCGCGCGCGCTCTTGAACGCGGCGTCGCCGTGTGGAACGGATTGCACGAGCGCGTGCTCTCCGATCCGGCGCTCGCGGCCGCGGCGAAGCGCGGCAACGCCGCCGCGCGGGAAAGCGCGCCGCGTTCGTCGCAACGGGTCAAACGGGCATCGCGATCGCGGGCGAGGGGATCGCTGTCGATGCCGTCGTCGCGGATTTCATCGCCGGCGCGGCGGAGAAGATGACCTGCGACGCCGCCGAGTCCGCCGACTACGTCATCGTCGAAGGACAGGGGTCGCTCACGCATCCGGGGTTCTCAGGCGTCACGCTCGGTTTGCTCCACGGCACCGCGCCGGACTTCATGGTGCTGTGCCATAACACGTTCCGGCAGGCGATGAAGGGATACGAACTGGAGGGCTTACCGGTACGCGCACCCGGCGAGCTGGTCAAGATCTACGAAGACGCGGCGGCGTGGCGTCGGCCGCCCGGTCATCCGCGCGCTCGCGTCGTCGCGATCGCTCTCAACACCAGCGACTCGCTCAACCTCGACGACGAGCGATTCGAGGGCATCCGCCGCGACATCGAGCACCGCACGAGCCTCGTGGCGGCTGATCCGATACGCGAAGGCGCCGCCGGCGCGGACCGTCTCGCGGAGGCGATCCTCGCCGCGGCGGGCGCCGCGCCACCGTCGACGGCGACGGCGCGGTGAACGTCCGCGTCTACACGTTGCTCGCGCACCTCGAGGTGCCGTTCCAGATCTCGCGCGCCGTCCGGACCGAGAAGCGCATGGTCATCGTCGAGCTCGAGGAGCGCGGCCAGGTCGCCCGCGGCGAGGGCTCACCCGATGCGTTCTTCGGCGAGACGACCGAATCGATCGAGGCCGATGTCCGCGCGGCACTCGATCTCATCCCGGAAGACCCGACCGACCTTGCGACGCTCAGGTCGCGTCTCAACGAGCGCTTTCCGCACGGCGGCGCCGCCGCGTGCGCCCTCGACATCCTTGGCCACGACCGTGCCGCGCATGCCGCGGGGAGGCCGCTCTTTGCGCTGCTCGGGACGGCGGATAACGCGTCGACCGCGAGCCGCAAAGCCCCGCCGACATCGTTCACCATCGGTATCGCCGAGCCGAAGGTCATGGCCGATCGCGCCGCGGCCGCGGCCGCGAAGGGCTTCCAGGTACTGAAGGTGAAGCTGGGCCATGGCGATGACGATGCGATCCTCGGTGGCATCCGCGAGCGATTTACCGGCACGATCCGTGTCGATCCCAACGCGGCGTGGACACCTGATGAGGCGCCTCGGCGGATACGCCGGATCGTCCGACACAACATCGAGTTCGTCGAGCAGCCGACGCCGCCGCAGGACGTCGACGGGCTTCGCCGCGTCCGCGAACGCAGCGAGCTGCCGATCGTGGCCGATGAAGCCGCGGTACGCGTGTCCGACGTCGATCGCCTCGCTGAGGCGTGCGACGGCATCAACGTGAAGCTGCAGAAGAGCGGAGGCATCGCCGAGGCCCGCGCGATGATCGATCGCGCGCACGAGCTCGGGCTCAAGGTCATGCTCGGATGCCGCGCGGCGGAGACCAGCGTCGCGATCGCGGCCGCCGCGCATCTCGCGCCCGCCGTGGAGTGGGCGGACCTCGACGGCAATCTGCTCATCACCGACGATCCATTCCGCGCGGTCGCGGTGCGCGACGGTCGCTTCGTCTTCACCGATCGACCTGGTCTCGGCGTCGTGCCCGCGTGAGCCTGCGGCCCTCGCGCGCCGTTCGCGCGATCGAGCTCGCGCTCTTCGTCGCGGCACTGCTTGTCGCGGGTCTGGTCGTGCTCGCGCTGCTGTGGTCGGGACGCGGTCCGTACGAAGATCTCGCGCGCGCTAACGGCGTGGATCGGACGACGCTCATCGCGCACATCCCCGGAGGCGGGACGTACGTCACCGACCGCAACGGTCTCGTCGCGATTCACGAACGATGGTCGACGTACGTCACCGGCGGTATCGCGGACCCGCCGAGATTCGAGCCCGTCCCGCTCTTCACCGACGACGAGTACCAGCACATGGCGGACGTGCGCCATGTGTTCGATGTGGCGAAGTTCCTCGTGCCCGTCGGCCTCGTCGTCATCGTCACTCGTTTGCGGCGTGCGCGGCTCCGCGGCCCGGGCGAGATGTGGCGGCTTGTCGGTGATGGCTCGCTCATCGGGGCCGGGATCGTCGCGGTCATCGGCGTCCTCGCGATCGTCGCGTTCGAGCCGCTGTTCCTCGCGTTCCACTACGTGTTCTTCCCGCAGGGCAACTTCCTCTTCGATCCGGCGACGAGCAACATCGTCCGCGTGTACCCGGACTGGTACTGGGAGGGCATCACGCTCCGGGTGGGCCTGTCGTTCATCGGGCTCAGCGTCGCCCTCGCGGTCGTCGCGTTCTTGCGCCTCAGGGTCGCGAAGTGACTAAACTCGCCCGCAGATGAAACGCGTCCTCCTCATCGAGGACCTGCCTCAGGTCGCGCAGCACCTCCAGCAGATGCTCGCGCGCGAGAACGAAGTCGAGATCGCCGGCGTGCAGACGCACGCCGATGCCGCGATCGCGCAGGTGACGACCGAGAAGCCGGACATCGTGATGATCGACGCGCTGTTGTCGGGAAAGGTCACGGGCTTCGACATCGCGAAGAAGATCCGCGAGGTCTCGCCAGGGACGCGGATCGTGATCGTCACGGTTCCACAGCGCCCGATCGAGCCGAAGCCCGAGCAGGCGATCGACGCCGTCTTCGTACTTCCCGGCGGCATGAATGAGCTCGGCGTCGCGATGAACGTCGGACGCCACGCGAAGACGACGCGCCACGGCAACATCGTCGCGATCTACTCGCCGAAGGGCGGCACCGGCAAGACGATGATCGCACTCAACATCGCGTGCGTCCTTCGCCGGCAGGGCAAGGCCGTCGCGCTCCTCGACGGTGTGATGCAGTTCGGCGCGCTACGCCATGTTCTCCAGGTGCCGCCGACAGCGCGCTCGTTCGTCGACCTGCCGGCGGCAGGTGCGATGAAGGTGAGCATCAATGAAGTGCTGTGGGAAGGACCCGGCGGCGTGCACGTGTTGCTGTCGCCCGGCCGACCCGAGGAATCCGATCTCGTGCAGGCGGCGGATGTCGCGACCGCGATGAATCTGCTTTCCGAGACGCATGACTACGTCATCGTCGATACGCCCACACGACTGAGCGAGGACACGCTCGCGATCCTCGACGCGGCATCGATGATCCTCATCGTCGTCACGTACATGAGCGCGACCGTCGCGAACTCGCGCGCCGCGATCGACACGTTCGACGCGCTCGGCTACAAGGGCGCGAAGCCGATCCTGCTCGTCGTGAACCAGGCCGACACGCCCGGCGGCATGTCGCGCGGCGGGATCGAGCACGCGCTGAACCTGCCGATCCTCGGCGAGCTTCCCACGGACTGGAAGGTCGTGAGCGAGTCGCTCAACAAGCAGCAGCCGTTCGTCATCTCGAACCCGAACACGGCGATCTCGAAGGCGATCGAGAACCTCGCCAACAGCCTCGTCGCGCAGCAGCGCAAATAACCTCCGCGTGCCCGAGCGAAGCGCGCGGCCCATGGGCGTGTTCGATTCGGGCGTCGGCGGGCTCACCGTCCTCAAGGAGCTCCGGAGGCAGCTGCCGAGCGAGACAACGATCTACCTCGGTGATGAGGCGCGCATGCCGTACGGGCCGCGGGCGCAGGCCGAAGTGCTCGACTTCGTGCGGCAGGCGATGCGCTGGTTCGCGGCGCGCGATTGCAAGCTCATCGTCATCGCGTGCAACACCGCGACGAGCGCTGCGCTCGAAACGGTACGCGATGAGGTGAGCTTGCCGGTCATCGGCGTCGTGCGGCCGGGTGCAGCGGCCGCGGTCGCGGCGTCGCAGCGGCGCGCGATCGGCGTGCTCGCGACCGTCGGCACCGTGCGCTCGGGCGCGTACGTGCGCGCCGTGCGCGATCTCGATCCGTTCGCCGACTGCGTGCAGCAGGCTTGCCCGAAGCTCGTTCCGATCGTCGAGGCGGGGAAGGCGGGCACGCCCGAGGCGCTCGCCGCCGTGAAGGAGTACGTCGAGCCCCTGCTGAGCGAGGGCGCGGTGGTCACGCCCGCGGTCGACACGCTGCTCCTCGGCTGCACGCATTACCCGCTGCTGCGCGAGGAGTTCTCGAAGGTCGCCGGCCCGGGTGTGCGGGTCGTCGACTCGGCAACGACGACCGCGCTCGCGGTCCGCGAAGTGCTGGCCTCGCATCATCTTCTCGCATCGCCGACGGTGCCGCGGCACGAGGTGTACGCCACCGGTCCGACGCAGCGCTTCAAGCAGGTCGCCCGCACGATCTTCGGCGAAGACGTGGACGTGAGCGAAACGCAGCTTTGAATCTCGTCTCCACGATCACGGGCCTCCCGTACACCGGCAAGACGACGCTCTTCAATCTCCTCACCGGCGGTCACGCCGCGACCGGTGCCTTCGCTGGCGCCGAGGCCGAGACGAACGTCGGCGTCGCGAAGGTGCCCGACGAGCGCGTCGCCAAGCTCGCGGCACTCTTCAGACCGAAGAAGACGACATACGCGGAAGTGATGTACCGCGACCTCGGCCTCACGCACTCTGTTGATCGCGCCGCGCTCGCGAGCATCGGGTCCGCGACTTCGAGCATCAGCGCACAGAAGCTGGGCGACCTGCGCAGCTCCGACGCGCTCGTGCACGTCGTGCGAGCGTTCCGCGATCCGTCGGTCCCGCATGTCGACTCGACCGTCGATCCAGTGCGCGATCTGCAGAGCCTCGAGCTCGAGCTGCTCTTCGCCGACCACGGCGTCGTGGAGCGACGGCTCGAACGCATCGAACCCGAGCTCCGGTCCGCGAAGGGCGCGGAGCGCGAGGCGCGAGAGCGCGAGAAGGCCGTGCTTCAGAAGGCGATGGCGGCGCTCGATAGCGAGACGCCGCTGCGCGATCTCGATCTCGATGACGAGGAGCGCAAGGCGGTGCGCGGCTTCCGCTTTCTCACGCTCCAGCCGCAGCTCATCGTCGCGAACATCGACGAGGCGGATGTGCCATCGCCCGATGCTGTCCTCGCACCGCTACGCGCGGCGGCGGCGAAGCACAGGCGCGCCGCAGTGGTGCCCGTGTGCGCGAAGCTCGAGGCCGAGATCGCCGAGCTGCCGGCCGATGAGGCGGAGGCGTTCCGCGCGGATCTCGGCGTGAGGGAGCCGGCGCTCTCTCGCGTCATCCACGCGACCTATGAGCTCCTCGGCCTCATCTCGTTCTTCACGACCGGCGAGGACGAGGTGCGCGCGTGGACGATCCCGGCGAACACGCCGGCGCAGCAGGCCGCGGGCGCCATCCACAGCGATCTCGAACGTGGCTTCATCCGCGCCGAGGTGATCCGTTGGGATGAGCTGCTCAAAGCGGGGTCGGAGGCGAACGCGAAGAAGGCCGGGACGATGCGCACGGAAGGGAAGCAGTATCCCGTCGCCGACGGCGATTGCCTCCACGTGCTTTTTAACGTCTAGCAGCGTGGCCTCCGCATGACGCGCTTCCTTGCCGTCGGTCATGTGACGCGCGATGTCTTTCCCGGCGAGGAGGACTGGCGCCTCGGGGGCACGGTCACGTACACCTCGGCGACGGCCGCGCGTCTCGGGGCGCACGCCGCGCTCGTCACGCGCGTCGGGCCGAAGGAGCGCGCGCGGCTCGAGGAGCGCTGCCGCGCCCTCGGGATCGAACTCTTCGCTGTCGCGGGAGAGGTGACGACGACGTTCGCGTTCCGCTACGAGGACGGCCATCGCATCCTCACGCTGCGCGCGCGTGCCCGCGGGCTGACGCTCGCCGATGTGCCGGTCGATCTCCGTGCGGCCGATGCCGTCGTCCTCGGATCGGTCGCGCACGAGATCGATCGGTCGCTCCTGGGCGCGTTCGGTCACGCTGCGACGGTCGTCACGGCGCAGGGATACCTGCGCGAATGGGCCGCCGACGGGACGATCCATCCGCGGCGGTGGGACGATGTCGCCGAGGTCACCGCGAAGGCCTCGGCCATCGTGCTGAGCGGGGAGGACGTCGGCGGCGACCTCGACGAGCCGCGACGCTGGGCGTCGCTGCGCGCCCAGGGGCCCCTCCCCCTGCACACACCGGTGATCGTCACGTTCGCCGAGCGCGGGTCGCTCGTGCTCGTCGATGGCACGGAACGGATGATCCCCGCGTACCACGCGGATCGCGTCGTCGATCCGACCGGCGCCGGCGACGCGTTCGCCGCCGGGCTGTCGATCGCACTATCGGAAGGCCGCGAGCTCATCGACGGGGTGCGATTCGCGCACGCGGTCGCCTCGTTCGCGGTCGAGGCCGTCGGGACGGACGGACTCGCCCGCTGCGCGCGCGTGCCCGCGGGCTGACGCTCGCCGATGTGCCGGTCGATCTCCGTGCGGCCGATGCCGTCGTCCTCGGATCGGTCGCGCACGAGATCGATCGGTCGCTCCTGGGCGCGTTCGGTCACGCTGCGACGGTCGTCACGGCGCAGGGATACCTGCGCGAATGGGCCGCCGACGGGACGATCCATCCGCGGCGGTGGGACGATGTCGCCGAGGTCACCGCGAAGGCCTCGGCGATCGTGCTGAGCGAGGAGGACTGGCGCCTCGGGGGCACGGTCACGTACACCTCGGCGACGGCCGCGCGTCTCGGGGCGCACGCCGCGCTCGTCACGCGCGTCGGGCCGAAGGAGCGCGCGCGGCTCGAGGAGCGCTGCCGCGCCCTCGGGATCGAACTCTTCGCTGTCGCGGGAGAGGTGACGACGACGTTCGCGTTCCGCTACGAGGACGGCCATCGCATCCTCACGCTGCGCGCGCGTGCCCGCGGGCTGACGCTCGCCGATGTGCCGGTCGATCTCCGTGCGGCCGATGCCGTCGTCCTCGGATCGGTCGCGCACGAGATCGATCGGTCGCTCCTGGGCGCGTTCGGTCACGCTGCGACGGTCGTCACGGCGCAGGGATACCTGCGCGAATGGGCCGCCGACGGGACGATCCATCCGCGGCGGTGGGACGATGTCGCCGAGGTCACCGCGAAGGCCTCGGCCATCGTGCTGAGCGGGGAGGACGTCGGCGGCGACCTCGACGAGCCGCGACGCTGGGCGTCGCTGCGCGCCCAGGGGCCCCTCCCCCTGCACACACCGGTGATCGTCACGTTCGCCGAGCGCGGGTCGCTCGTGCTCGTCGATGGCACGGAACGGATGATCCCCGCGTACCACGCGGATCGCGTCGTCGATCCGACCGGCGCCGGCGACGCGTTCGCCGCCGGGCTGTCGATCGCACTATCGGAAGGCCGCGAGCTCATCGACGGGGTGCGATTCGCGCACGCGGTCGCCTCGTTCGCGGTCGAGGCCGTCGGGACGGACGGACTCGCCGATCGCGCGCGCGTGGAGGCGCGGATGCGGGGCTAGCGTCGGATCGCGAGACCGCGCGAACGCGCTAGTCGGTAGGGATCTGCTTCGCGAGACCAGAGACCGGCAGCAGGTAGTTCGCGTAGAGGCGCGCCCAGGTGCGATCCGCGACGATGCGCAGGAGCGCGCCGTTCACGAACTCGCGGAAGCCCTGGCGGTCGGCGTTCGAGCTCTTCTTGATCCCGATGGCGAGAAGGTCCTCGGTGAATGGCTTCGCCACGATCTTCAGGTTGGGGTCTTTGAACGCGAGGCCGATGAGCACGATCTCCTCGGACGTGAACGCGTCCGCGGCGCCGCTCGCCAGCGCCTGAAGGCAAAACTCGAGCGTGTCGAGGCTCAGGATCTTCGCGCGATCGTTCGTGATGCGGCGCAGGTTCGCTTCCGCGGCCGACCCCTTGATCGCGCACACCGTCTCCTCGCCGCTCGCGACGTCGGCCGTCTCCTTGATGTCTTCGTTCGACTTCTTCACCAGGAAGCGTTGGCCGGTCTTGAGGTACGTGTCGCTCAGATCGATCGTCTTCCTCAGATCATCAGACGTGACGAGCTGCGCGATCGTGATGTCGGCCTGAGCGCTCGTGAGCGCGGACACGCGCGTGGAGTCATCGACTGAGACCCACTCGATGTGCGTATTCGGATCGTCCTTCTCGCCCCAGATCGCCTTCGCGACCTCGCGCGCGAGCTCGGCCTCGAAGCCGTCGTACCCGCCGGCGGTCCTCATGATGATCGGCATTCCGCCGTCCTTCACCGCGACGCGGATCTTGCCTTTCGTCTGGAGCGCGTACTGGTAGGTCGAGAGCTCGAGCCGCGGTCGCGTCGACGTCGACGCGGTCGCGGTCGCGGTCTCCGTCGGTGCGGGACTCGGTGCGGGTGTGCCGAAGAGACCGCACGAGGTGAGCAGTGCCGCCGCGAGGACCGCGAGCAGTCGCCGCGAGTGCGTCCTCGATCCGATGCGCGTGCGGGACACCGGCTGAAGCCTAGGCGGTAGCCTCGCGTCTGTGCAGGATCACTTCGGTCCCGCTCGCGCGCTCATCGAGCGCGCGCCGTTCCGCGTCGGTGTGTTCGCGCGCTCCGCCGACGCCGAGACGCTGCTCGAGCATGATCCCGACCAGGCACTCCCGTCCGCGTCGGTGATCAAGGTGCCGCTCGTCATGACCCTCTACGCCGATGCCGCCGACGGTCGGATCGATCTCGAGCGTCGGATGCGCTTGGGCGATCGCGTCGACGGTTCCGGAGTGCTGCGCGACCTGCGCGATGTCGCGGATCTCTCGCTCCGCGATCTCGCCGCGCTCACGATGATCCTGTCCGACAACACCGCGACCAACCTCGTCATCGACGCGGTCGGCGTCGAGCGCGTGGCCGAGCGGCTCGCGGAGTGGGGGTGCCGCAAGACGGCGCTGCGCCGGCGGATGTACGACTTCGAGGCCGCGAAGCGCGGGCTGGAGAACGTCGCGACCGCGCGGGAGCTCGCGTCGTTGCTGGCGATCCTCGTCGAGGGGCGATGCCGCGATCGCTCGACGTCGGATGCGGTCCTCGCGGTGATGGAGCGGTGCGCGGACGACACGATGCTGCGCCGCTTCCTCGCGCCGGGGACGATGGTGCCGAGCAAGAGCGGCACGCTCGACGCCTCGCGCAACGACGTCGCGGTATTCCGCGGTCCCGAGCGGACCGTGCTCGTCGCGGCGTTCACGAGCCACGTCGAGGACCATCTCGCGGCCGAGCACCTGCTCGGCATCCTCGGACGGTGCGCGGCCGTGGCCGCGGGCTTGGCGGTGCCGCCGCTGCCGTTCGGCGACTGAACGAACCGCGGCCCGGCGCCCTGTCCGAGCATTGCCTCTTTCGTTCTGACCGTGGCTCTTCGATGATTGCCGCATGAGCGTTCACGCAAGGCGGCGCCGATCGACTGATCGATCGCGCGTGCTTGCCGCGGCAGGTGTGTTCGCGGTCGGACTCGCGCTGTCGTGGTCGTTCGCGACGGTGACGATCCAGGAGAACGCGCTCGCGCGCGACATCGATGCGACGAAGGCATCGATCGCGAGTGAGCAGGCGCGCAACGGCCAGCTCCAGGCGTCGCTCGCGGAGAAGAAGGGGACCGACTATGTCATCGAGAAGGCGAAGCAGCTTGGGTGGGTGTGGCCGTGGGAGGCGCTCATCGCGGTGCAGCGGAATCCGAATTCACGTGATGCGAATGCGGCACAAGTCGAGCGACCGAGCCGACTGATGCGATGGATCGCGGTGTTCCTCGGCGCGAAGTGAAGGGCTACAATGTTCGTCGCGGGGTGGAGCAGTGGTAGCTCGCAGGGCTCATAACCCTGAGGTCAGAGGTTCGAATCCTTTCCCCGCAACAGCGGACCCGGGCTGAGGCCCGGGTCTTTCTTTGCGTGCTATTGATTCCCGGTCGGTCGTCCGGTATGAGACCGTGCATGGCATACAAAGATCCCGCCAGGCGACGTGCCTACGGGCGCGAGTGGATGAAGCGAAACCCCGAGAAAGCGCGCGCGGCGATGCGACGCTGGCGAGCGGCACACCCTGACGAACACAAGGCCGAACGACGAGCCTATTACCGACGCCATCGCGAGTCGGAGCTCGCCAAGAATCTCGCGTATCACCGCGCTCACCGAGAGGTGCGCAAAGCGAGCGACAGCCGCCGGCGCGTGTGGAAGCTCGGCGGCGGTCCGTCCTTCACGGCAGCAGAGTGGCTCCAACTGGTCGTGCGGTACGGAGGGCGCTGTGCGTATCGCGGCGAAGAAGGACCACTTCAGGCAGATCACCGCATTCCGCTTTCGCGCGGCGGTTCGAACGGGATCGACAACATCCTGCCGGCGTGTCGACGCTGCAATGCGGAGAAAGCGAACATGACGGAAGATGAGTTCCGCGCGCGTCTCGAGTTGCAGCAGCGCGACAACCTAGAATTTGACTAGCAGGGCTGGGTAGCTCAGCTGGCCTAGAGCAGCCGACTCATAACCGGCAGATCGTGGGTCCGAATCCCACCCCAGCCACCAGTGGCATCCCCGTCGCCACGCCAAATCATCTCGGCCGTCCGCGCCTTTGCACGCCGCCACGAGATCTTCCGGCCCGGGCCGAT
>VBJD01000138.1 GCA_005887995.1 Chloroflexota bacterium | reverse complement strand
CGTCGTCCATCTCGGCGTCGTGAACGAGGAGGAAAAGTACGACGCGCTCGAGGCATCCGTCGCGCTCGCCGTGCCCGAGGTGCTCTCGTCGATGTCGATGGCCACGCTCGAGGCGTGGTCGTGCGGCCGTCCGGTCATCTGCGATGCCGAGTCGAACGTCGTGTGGGGCATGGCACGCCGGGCGGGCGGCGGGCTCGCCTACAAGAGCGCGGCGGAGTTCGGCGAGATCGTCGCGATGCTCACCGACGATCGCGGCCTGCGCGACCGCCTCGGTGCGTCGGGCCGCGCGTTCGTCGAGCGCACGTATCGCTGGCCGCGGATCGTGGAGACGTATCTCGACATGTTCGCGGAGGTCCGCGCTAGGAACGCTTGAAGATCATCGTCTTGAAACCTGCAAGCTCTAAGACATCGTCCTCCGGTACATCCAGGATCCAGTCGACGCCGACTTGCTCATCAAGGTCAGGCCAATAGATGGCGGTCTTGTAGTCAGTGATGCGGCAATTACGACGCTCTCGTGCACTCGCCTCGCGAAGGAACGGCAGCAGTGGCTTGGATACTTCTCGGCCGTCATCGAATGCGACATAGATGCGCTTGTCGTCGCACCGCACCGACGCCGCGAGGGCTGCGCCTTTAGCGCGCAAAGAAGCTGAACCACGCGGCTTCAAAATCAGCGCTGTGCGCTTGGACGATGCGACGGATCTCTTCAATGCGCCTCCCACTGTATCCCCGCTGTTGCGCGACTCTGACTGGTCGTAGCCATACTTTCGCGGAGCCGCCGTTACCGTTCACGTGCACGTGCGGCGGCTCGCTGCGGTCGATCGCGCGAAACCTGAAGACGTAGCCACGAGTCCGGAGGACGACCGGCACTGCTCGTACGAACGGCGATGGCTTGCCGCGGAAATGAAAGAGCGCCGATCTCTCGGCGCTCTCCAGTTCCTTCGAGCGATCGCGCTACGGGTGCATCTTGAAGTCGATGCGCACGACGCTGCTGATCAGCTGCTTGGGGCTGTGGTCGACCGCGTACGGCTGCAGGATGAAGTAGAGCTCGAACTGTCCCGGTGACGCCTGCCACGGGTTCACCATGTCGATCTTGAAGTTGCCGTTCACATCCGTCTTACCCCAGCAGATCGCGCCCGGGACCCCGACGGTGATGCACACGTTGCCGAGCGGCGCGCCGGTCGCGCTGTCAGTAACCTTGCCGTACACGCCGAGCGTCGTGTTCGGCGGCGTCGGCTGGATGTTCACGTTGCCGGTCGGCGCGGGTGGCGGCGTCGGTGTCGGCGCCGGGACCGGTGTCGGTCGCGGCGTCGGCACAGGCGTCGGCCGCGGTGTCGGCGGCTGCGTCGGCTCGGGCGTCGGCTCCTGGGTCGGCGCTGTCGTCGGGCTCTCGGCCGGCGCGGTCGTCTGCACCGTCGTCGGAGCGGTGGTCGCAGCGGGCGTAGCCGCCGTCGTCGGCACGGCGGTCGTGTTCGCGAGGCCGAGCGGCGACGGGCTGTTGTCGATGACCGTCGCGGGCTGGATGCACCCGACAAGGGTGCTCAGCGCGCACACGACGGCGCCCATGAGCGCGCGACTCGGTGCGATCAAGAACGAACTCCCATTCCTCAACAAAACGCGGCGGCCGGCGAATTGTATCGAGGGCGCTGCGCGCCCGGGTCAGGCCCGCGATGGTGACACCGAACTGATCGTGCACATTCGCGCGTCATACTCCATTTGATGGGAAGGCGCGGGGACGGCGGCCCCGACTGGGGCAACATCGACTGGCAGAACTTCGACATCCGTCAGCTCGGTGGTCGCGGCGGACGCATTGCGCGACCGCCCGCGCGGCGGAGCATCGCGGTCATCGTCGTCCTCGTCCTCATCTTTCTCATCCCGATCGTCTTCAGCCCGCTCGTCGCGTTCCTCACCGATCTCCTCTGGTTCCGCAGCCTCGGGCTCGAGGACGTCTACCTGCGCCGTTACACGGCGGGGTTCTGGGCGTTCATCGCGTTCCTTCTCATCTTCTTCGTCCTCGCAGTGCCGAACCTGTACTTCGCGCTGCGGCCGCAGGTGCCGCGCGTCGTCGTCGATGCCGAGCGCCCCCGCGGCTCCGCGCTCGCGGGCACGGCACGCATCATGTGGCTGCTCCTCGTACCCGCGTTCTTCTTTGGCCTCGCGGGCTCGAGCCAGTGGGACCAGCTCCTCCGCTGGCTGAACGCGGTGCCGTTCGGTGTCAAGGACGACGTGTTCGGACTGGACATCGGCTTCTACTTCTTCACCCTCCCGGTCCTCGATTTCTTCCGTGGCTGGGCGATCACCGCGGTCATCGCGATCGCCATCGGCGTCGTCCTCATCTACGTGCTGCGCGGCGTCATCGGTGTCGCGTCGGACTCGTTCACTCGCGGCGACCTCGCGGTCGCGGGCCGCACAGCGCTCGCGCTCGCACGTCCGGCGCGCGCGCATCTCTCGGTGCTCGGCGGGATCTTCCTGCTGCTCATCGCGTTCGGGTACGCGCTCGATCGGTACGACCTGCTCTTCCGTCAGGAGAGCGTCCTCACCGGCGCGGGCTACGCGAGCATCAACGCACGCCTGCCCGCGCTCACCGTGCTCGCGATCATCGTCGCCATCGCCGCGCTCGCGTGCTTCGCGAACGCGTTCGCGCGCACGATCTGGGTGCTCGGGGGCGCGATCGTCGTGTGGTTCGCCGCGAGCATCCTCTTCGCCGGCGTGTACCCGGGCATCGTGCAGAACTTCATCGTCAAGCCTGATGAGCTGAACAAGGAGCGGCCCTTCCTCGAGCGCAACATCAACGCGACGCGTGCGGCGTACCGGCTCGACAACGTCGAGGAGTCACTCTTCAACGTGGGCGACACGCCAAGCGCCGCCGAGGCGCGCCGCGATCTCGCGGATACGGAGTCCATCCGCCTCTGGGACTACCGCCCGCTGCTCTCGGCGTTCGACCCGCAAGCGCTCCGTCAGCAGTACACGTTCAACGACGTCGACGTCGACCGCTACCAGATCGGTGGACGCGAGGTCCCGGTGATGCTCTCCGCGCGCGAGCTCACGTCGTCACGCCTGCCGCAGGCGACGTGGGTGAACCGCCACCTCGTCTTCACCCACGGCTACGGTGCCGTGCTCACCGCGACCGGCGGCGTCGCCGCTGAGGGACGTCCGGAGCTGCTTGTGAAGGACATCCCGCCGGTGGGCGAGCCGAAAATCGATCAGCCGCGCATCTACTTCGGCGAGCAGACGACGGACTACGTCATCGTCGACGGCGTCTCAGAGGAGTTCGACTACGCGCAGGAGGGCACCGACGCGCGCACGCGCTACAGCGGCATCGGCGCGGGCGGGGTATCCGTCGGCTCGCTCTGGGATCGCATCCTCTTCTCGATCCGCTTCGGCGACTCGAACCTCCTCTTCACGAACCAGACCACCGACAAGAGCCGCGTCCTCTTCCACCGGCAGATCGTCGAGCGCGAGCGGCTCATCGCACCGTTCCTCTCGTTCGACCCCGATCCGTACCTCGTCATCGCCGACGGTGGGCTCTGGTGGATCAACGACGCGTACACCACTGGCGACCGCTATCCCTACAGCGAGCGCTACGGGGCGCTTCTCTCGGGCTCGACGTCGGTCGGACGCGGCGACTTCAACTACATCCGCAACAGCGTGAAGGTCGTGCAGAACGCATATGACGGCACGATCCAGTTCTACGTCGTCGACGAGAGCGATCCCGTCGTGAAGAACCTGCGCGCGATCTACCCGGCGCTCTTCAAGTCCATCGCGCAGATGCCGGAGAGCCTCAAGGCGCACATCCGCTATCCCGAGGGGATCTTCAGCGTGCAGGCGCAGGTCTTCTCGCTGTTCCACATGACGAACCCCGATGAGTTCTACAACCGCATCGACGCGTGGCGCATCGCGAACGAGCTGCAGTTCCAGGGATCGCAGAAGCAGCCCGTCGAGCCGTACTACGTGACGACGCGCCTTCCTGGCTCGGACCGTCGTGAGTTCATCCTCTTCGTCCCGATGACGCCGGCCGGCGGCGAGCGCGACAACATGGTCGCCTGGATCGCGGGACGCGCGGATGCGCCCGACTACGGGAAGCTGCGCGTGCTGCGGTTCCCGAAAGACCGCACGATCTTCGGACCGCTGCAGGTCGAAGGGCGCATCGACAACGACGCGACCATCCGCCA
This sequence comes from Chloroflexota bacterium, assembly GCA_005887995.1. Taxonomy (GTDB): domain Bacteria; phylum Chloroflexota; class Limnocylindria; order P2-11E; family P2-11E; genus CF-39. Next base: position 967 of record VBJD01000138.1, on the reverse strand, counting down.
GCAGCTCTCGCTGCTCTGCCCCGTCGGCAACACGGGCACCACGTGTCAGCGCGGCAACCTCCTCGTGCTGCCTGTCGGCTCGTCGTTTGTCTACATCAAGCCGCTCTTCATCCAGTCGAGCCAGGTGAAGATCCCCGAGCTGCAGCGGATCATCCTCGCGACGCAGGACAAGGTCGTCATGGGCGAGACGTTCGCCAAGGCGCTTGATCTGCTCTTCGGCACCACGACGCAGCCGACGCCGCAACCCACGCCGACGCCCGCGCCGTCACCCTCACCTGGCGCGACCGCGACGCCGCGACCCTCCGGCGCGACGCCGTCGCCGACGCCGGCGGCGTCGCAGACGATCGCCGACCTCGTGCGCTCGGCGTCGCAGCACTACGACGCTGCGCAGGCCGCGCTCAAGGCGGGCGACTTCGCCGAGTACGGCCGCCAGATCCAGCTGCTGCAGGACGACCTCGCGAGGCTCCGCGCCGCGACCGGTCAGTAGGCCCGTGTCTTGCGGATGCGCTGGGCATGAGGTCGCTCGTGCTCGCCTGCGTGCCGGCGTTGATCCTCTGGTCCATACCGGCGAGTTCCGCCGACGCCGCGACCGCACCGTTCGACTCCGAATATTTCGGTGAGTCGGCCTTCCTGAACGTCGTGCCGGGGCAGAGCTACGAGTTCACCGTGTTCTTCGGCAACACCGGTTCGACGCCGTGGGTGAGGAACACGTCGACGCAGGTGAATCTCGCGATCTGTCGCGAGGATAAGGTGACCTGCAACGTCTTCTCGCCGTGGGCATCATGGAACGACGGTTGGCTGTCGACGATCGCATACGCGACGCACGTCCAAGACACCGTCACACCGGGCGCGGTCGCGACCTTCAAATACCGGATCAGACCACCGTCCACCGCGGCGTGCCAGATCCACCACTTCAACGGCGACCTTGTTCTCGCGGCCACCCTTAGTCCGCTACATCCGCAGGGGT
>VBJD01000137.1 GCA_005887995.1 Chloroflexota bacterium | reverse complement strand
ACCGGCGTCTGCGTGTCGCCGCGCCCGTCGGTCGCGCGCGCCCAGATCGTGCGGTTGCCCGGGCCCGGCGGCGTCCACCGCAGCGCCCAGCGCGTCCATGCGATCGCGCCAGGTGGCGGCTCGAGCGTCGCCGCCTGCCACGTCTTGCCCTCGTCGAATGACAGCTCGACCTGCTTGATGCCGCGCGCGCCCGCGAACGCGATGCCGGCGATGACGACGTCGCTGCCGTTCCACCGCACGTTCCGCCCGGGGACGTCGATGCGCGTGTTCGTGTTCACGATCGCGCCGTCATCCCAGCCCTGCTCCTGCCAGTATCCCTTGAAGTCGAACGTCTCCACCTTGATCTGCTGCAGCCACTTCACGTTCTTCATGCCGTAGATGTTCGGAACGAGGGCGCGCACTGGATAGCCGTGGTCCTGCGGCAATGTCGTCCCGTTCATGAGGTACGCGAGAAACGTGTCGGGCTCCATCGCCTTCGCGACCGGGAACGAGTCGCTGTACCCGTCGACCGAGGTGAGCACGACGTCGAAGGAGTTCGGCTTCACGCCGGCGCGATCGAGCAGGTCCTTCATGCGCACGCCCGTCCACACCGCGGTGGAGATGAGGTCACCGCCGACCGGGTTGCTGATGCATTCGAGCGTGCGAACCTGCTCGATCGCGTCGAGGTCGAGCAGCTCGTCGTACGTGAGCGAGAACGGACGCTCGACGTTGCCGACGACGCCCAGGCGCCACGTCGTGATGTCGACGCGCGGCTTCACCAGCGTCGTGTCGACGGTGTAGTGCTCCTCGCTCGGCGTGATGCGTGTCGTGATGCCGGGCAGTCCATCGATGGACGGGTCCGCCGGCGGGATCGTTGCGCGCTCGACGAGCTTCTTCGCCTGCCGCGCGACGCCGCCGAGCTGCGTGCCGGCGTTCGCGAGCACGCGCGACACGGGTAGCGCGCCGAGCGCGAAGAGCGCGGCGATGCCGGCGGCGCCCATCAGCACGCGGCGCCGTGATGGCGCGGGCACCGCCGCACGGTCGAGGGACGCCGGCGCGAGGAATGCGAGGGCGAGCGCGTTGACGATCAGTCCGACGGAGGCGTCGATGACGCTCGTCGCGAGATCGATGCGCAGACCCGCGAAAAGCTGTCCGAGCGCGACCGCGACGAGCCACGGCAGGGCCACGATCGCGACGACGCTCGCATCGCGCCGGCTCGGCATGACCGCGACCGCGCCGGCCCACGCTCCGTCGATGAGGAAGAGAGCGATGACGCCCAGCACGAGCAGGCCCTTCGCCCAGTACTGCAGGGTCTCGATGAGCGGGATCGAGATGAATCCGGGCAGCACGTCGATGATCGCCTGGCCCAACGCGAACGGCGCGAACGGGAGTCCGGCGAGGGACACGAGGAACGCGACATCGAGCGCGAGGAACATCGCGAGGCCGCCGACGAGGAGGCCGGTGCGCGTCCGCGAATCGATGCGGCGCATGTATGGCACGATACGACGCGTTGTCAGTACTTCCCGCTGAACGCACCGGACGTTCGCTGACTGCGCCCGAGATGCTCCCGCCGATGGCGGCCGAGGACCTGTACGCCTTCCGCTTCCTGACCGACGCGCAGATCTCGCCGGATGGCACACGCATCGCGTACGCGATGCGCGAGATCGATCGCGAGAAGAACACCTATCGATCGGCGATCTGGCTCGTGCCGTTCGACGGCGGCGCGCCCGGCCAGCGGCTCACGTACGGGACCGGCCAGGATGCACAGCCGCGCTGGTCGCCCGACGGTCGCATGGTCGCGTTCGCCTCGGACCGGAACGCGCAGGAGGACGAGAAGACCAAGAAGAAGCCGAAGAACCTCTTCGTCCTGAGCCTCGACGGCGGCGAGGCGCGCCAGCTCACCACCTTCAGCGACGACTGTGGCGACCCGATGTGGTCGCCGGATGGCACGCGCATCGCCTTCGTCGTCAAGGACCCAAAGCCCAAGGACGCCGCGGACGACGGCGGCATACGCGTGTATGACCGGCTTCGCTACAAGACCGATGAGGGCTTCCTGCTCGACGGTCGCCGCAAGCACGTTTGGATCGCCGACATCAGCGGCGGCGGCACGCGCCGCCTGACCGACGGCGACTGGGACGACCTGCAGCCGTCGTGGTCACCCGACGGGAGGTCGATCGCGTTCGTGTCGAATCGCACGGCGGGTCGCGAGACGAACACCGTCGCCGACATCTGGATCGTCGACGTCGAGTCCGCGTCAACACGGCGGATCACCGACGAGGTCGGCTCGTATGGCAACCCGCGCTTCTCCCCGGACGGCCGCACGATCGCGTGCTACGGCGTCGCGAAGGCGATCGGCTCGTCGGCGAAGAACGTGCGGGTCTTCACGTTCCCGGCGACCGGTGGTCCCGGACGGGACCTCACCGCGACGTGGGACCGCACCGTCGGCTCGACGGTCATGAGCGACATGCGCTCACAGGCCCAGACGCTGCCACCGACCTGGAGCGGCGACCGTTCGCGGATCATCTTCGTCGGCTCCGATCAGGGAACGGCGAACGTGTACAGCGTGCCGGTCTCTGGCGGCGACGTGCGCGCCGAGACGATGGGCTCGCATCAGATCGTCAGCCTCTCGCTCGCATCCGACGCGAGGCGCTTCGCGTGCGTCTACTCGAACGCGACGCTCCCCGGGGACGTCGCCGCTGGCGAGCTCAAGGGCACGCTGCGGCAACTCACGGACATCAACGGCGAGCTGCTCCGCGCGCGGCACATCGCGTCGCCAGAGCGCGTCGAGTTCACCGGCGCCGATGGCTGGAAGATCGAAGGCTGGGTGCTGAAGCCGCGCGGTTTTGATCCGGCGAAGAAGTGGCCGCTCGTGCTCGAGGTGCACGGCGGACCGCACGGCGCGTACGGTCACGGCTTCTTCCACGAATTCCAGATGCTCGCCGGCCGCGGCTACGCCGTCCTCTACACGAATCCGCGGGGCAGCCACGCGTACGGCGAGAAGTTCTCGACGGCGTGCGTCGGCGACTGGGGCGGCAAGGACTATGAGGACCTCATGGCCGGCGTCGATCACGCGCTGGGCTGGGGATGGGTCGATCCGGAGCGGCTCTACGTCACCGGCGGCAGCTACGGCGGCTTCATGACGAACTGGATCGTCGGTCACACCGATCGCTTCCGCGCCGCCGCGACGCAGCGGAGCATCAGCAACAACATCTCGGCGTTCGGCGTCTCGGACATCGGCTGGCACTTCTGGGAGCACGAGATGGGCGACGCCTCACCGTGGAAGGATCCGGCGAAGCTCGTCGAGCGCTCGCCGCTCACCTACGCGGCGAAGGTAAAGACGCCGCTGCTGATCCTCCACGCCGAGCGCGACCTGCGCTGCCCGATCGAGCAGGCCGAGCAGTTCTTCACCGCGCTGCGCCTGCACGGCGCCGAGACGCAGTTCGTCCGCTTTCCTGAGGACAACCACGACCTCACGCGCGGTGGCAAGCCGCGCAACCGCGTCGAGCATGCGCGCCGCATCGCGGACTGGTTCGACAGCCACAGGTAGCTACCGCATCGAGGCGATGCTCGCGGCGAGCGCCGCGAATGTGCCGAGCCCGACGACGGCGATGAGGGTGGAGATCGCCCGACCGAGCACGGTCACCGGCGCTGGATCGGCGTGTCCCGCGGTCATGAGCGTCGCGATCGCCCACGCGTAGCCCTGCGCGACCGTCGTGATCGTCTGCGGCTCGACGGCGACGATGAGGAGGCCGCCGGCGACGAGCACGAACCCGAGGAGCGCGAGGACGACGAGCAGCGCCCGGCGCGTGAGCGGTCGTCCGAGACGCTCCCCGACGATCCCCACGACGGCGAGGGCACGAAGGAGTCGGAACATGCGGAGGACGCGGAGCGCCTGAGCCTCCGGCGGCACGAGGAGCGGCGGCGACACGACGATGAGTGCGAGATCGGCCCAGTGACCGCCGATGTACGCGCGACGGTCGCGTGCCCGCCAGAGGTCGACCGCGTAATCGAGCGCGAAGGCCAGCCAGATCGCGGCGTTGGCCGCGGTCGCGACCGCGACGACGACCGGATCGTCGCTCGTCTCCTCGATGACCAACACGGGGACGAGGAGGAGCGCGAGGAAGAACGTGACCCAGTCGCCGAGCATCGACGAGAGCCTAGGTTCGCTGCGGTCAAGCCTAGGATTTCGCAGACCATGACCGTGCGCACCGCGACGCCGGACGACGCTGACGCGATCGAGCGCGTTCGCACCGACACGTGGCGCGCGGCGTATCGCGGTCTCCTACCCGATCTCGTCCTCGATCGCCTCGGGTACGACGGCACGCGCCGACGCCTCGGGATGGCGGCGATGGGCGCAGACCGCTTCGCGCTCGTCGCCGAACACGACGGAGCGGTCGTCGGCTTCTGCTACGGCGGCCCGGCGCGCGTCAGCGACGACGCGCATCCCGGCGAGATCTACGCGGTCTACGTCCTCCCCTCGCATCAGGGGCACGGTCACGGCTCTGCGCTGATGCGGGCGGGCGCGCGAGAACTTCGCGCGCGCGGCTGGCGCGGCATGGTCATCTGGGTCCTGCGTGAGAACCATCCGTCGCGCGAGTTCTACGTGCGGATGGGCGGCCGCCATCTCGCGGACCGTGACGAGGACCGCGACATAGAAGGAGTGGCGGTGACCGAGTCAGGCTACGTGTGGGACGACCTCAACGCTTTGACCTCCTCGCGTCCTGCCCGGCATCAGGCCGAAGGTCGAGGTCGGTAGGCGCTTCCTCCGGAAGGGTCCAGCGGATGTACGCCTTGCCCCATTTGACATGCAGCTCGTTCGCCGCGTCGACGGCCCGCGCGTGCGCGCGTTCGAACGCGCCCAGGTCGCCGGCGTCACACGCCGAAAGCACCGGTGCGATGTGGTCTCGCTCGAATGACGCGAGATCCTCGGCGTACTTCGGCCGCACGATGGCGAGCTTGTGCTGGAGGCTTCGCACGCGCCGCGCGAAGTACGCCGCGAGGTCGAAGTTCCCGCCGCGCGCGGCGTACGCGCACTTCCACCACGCGTTGCCGACGCTCTGCATGATCTCGCCGGTCCCGGGAAGGAGCTCGGCGATCTGCTCGAGCGACAGCTCGGCGTCGCTCGTCTTCACGCGTTTGGGATCGGTGGACATGGCGGCGATAGTACGGACGTGAAGCACCGTCGCCGCGGCACCTTCTGGCGCGCGATCCGCAATTTCACCGACTCGGAGATCCCGCTGCCACGCCGCGTCGTCGTTGCGTCGCGCAACCTCTGGCTCCGTCTCGGCAGGCGTCAGCTCTGCTGCGGCCACGACGGCGAGCCGGGCTGCTGACTGCCGGAGCCGGCGGAGGGTCCTCCGCTCCGTTCGATTCGATAGCATGGCCATCCCGTGAAGGATTTCCTCCAGGGCCGCCGTCTGGGCTTCGCCCTTCGTTCGCATCTCGCGTTCCTCGCTCTGGGGATCGGTCTCGCCGTGACGCTGGCCGACCTGATGGCGTGGACCGGTGCGGGCGCAAGAGAGACGAATGGCTACGTGGTCGTCGCGCAGTGGCTGTGCGTCGTGAACCTGCTCGTCGTTGGCGTCGCCGCGATCGCGGCGGTCGCCGAACGCTGGGACGTCATCGCCGAGGAGCGCGGCCTCGCCCAGATCGACATCCTCGCGGGCATCGCGCTCGTCGTCCTGTATGGCGCGTCCGCGGTGCTGCGGAGCGCGGAGCTCGGGAACGCCGCTCCTTCACCGGCGCCGTTCCTGCTCACCATCGCGGCACTCGTCGTATTGATCGTGGACGCCGGACTCGCCGCGAACATGTACAGCTCACGGGAGTGGGAAGAGCTTGAGGACGAACCGATCCGCGAGCACCGGCGGCGCCGCCGCGCCGCCGGTCGCTGACGTTAGGCCGCGGTCGAGCGCGCTCCGAGCGCGCGACGCGGCATCTCCCTCACCACGCGGATACGTCCGAGCGAACGCCACAGGCGGAACATCGCGAGGAACCGTTCGGGATCGCTCGTCGCCGTGCTGCGCGCGCCCCGCGCAAGCAGCTCCTCCGCCCGGCGCGCGTCCGCCACTGACACCGCGATGACTTGCAGCAGCTCCCTCATCTCGCACCTCCAGCGAAGTTCTTGCTGAGAGGTTGCCGTCCCCGTCCGCGGCCGTCCGCCCCCGCGAGAACGCGGTGAACGCTAAGCGCGACACG
>VBJD01000136.1 GCA_005887995.1 Chloroflexota bacterium | reverse complement strand
CGGGCGGCGTGCCGTTCTTCGCAAGGCCCGCCGAGAACGCCATCGCGTAGCAGCTCGCGTGCGCCGCGGCGAGCAGCTCTTCCGGGCTCGTCTTGCCGTCGGCTGACTCCGTGCGCGCCGGCCAGCTGATCGGCGCCTCGCGCAGGTGTTCGCTCGAGCCTCCACTCACCGTGCCCTGTCCCTTAAGAAGATCGCCGTGCCATGTCGCGCGCGCCTTGCGTGTCGCAGACATCGCGCACCTCCAACTGTTCGCCAAAGTGGCTGCAAGAGACGAGCCGGTCAGCTCTCCGACCGCGAGGAGCGATACGTCCCGAGCACGGTGATCCACTCGCAACACGTGCGCATGAGCGCGAGCGCCTCGCGCGCCGGACTCTCCGCGGGATCGCCCTCGAAATCCAGGTAGAAGACGTAGTCCCACGCCGCGGCGCGGCTCGGACGCGACTCGATCTTCGTGAGCTGTATCCCCGCGGTCGCGAACGGCTGCAGCGAGCGAACGAGCGCGCCAGGCACGTTCTTCGTCACGTACACGAGGCTCGTCTTCACGGGACCCGACAGCGGCGCGAGCGATCGCGCGATCTCGTCGTCGTCGCGCCGCGCGATGGCGAAGAACCGCGTGTAGTTGTGCGGCAGCGTCTCGATGCCTTCGGCGAGCACGGCGAGGCCGTACGTCTCCGCGGCTCCTTTGCCGGCGACCGCCGCAACGATCGGATCGCCGATCCGCGCGACTTCCTCGGCGGCTCCCGCCGTGTCGTAGGCGATCTCCGGCCTGATGCCATGCGCCTGCAGGTACTCGTCGACCTGCGCGAGGGCGACCGGATGTGACCGGGCGATCCGCACCTCGTCGAGGATCGCGCCGCGTAACCCGATGAGGCAGTGGCGTATCCGCATCACGTACTCGCCGAGCACACGTATGTCCTCGTGCTCGCGGAGCAGGTCATAGACGTCGACGACCGATCCGGCGAGCGTGTTCTCGACCGGCACGACGGCAGCGCGTACGCGCCCTGATCCGAGCGCCGAGAAAACGTCGGCGAACGCGCGCTGCGGGACGGGCTCGAGGGCTGGGAAGAGCGCCGCGGCTGCCCCTTCTGAGTACGCACCGCGCGCGCCTTGGTAGGCGACCTTCATCGCGGACGGCGTCATACGCGCGTGATCGTGACGACAGCGTTGTAGTCGGGCACAAGTCCGATCGGGTCACGGCGGCCCGCGGCGATGAGCGCGTTCGCCTCGGGGAAGAACGTCTGCACGTTGCGCGGGCGGATCGCCATGATGTGCACGCGCGCGCGGACCTCGCCCGTCTCCGATCGCACGTTGACCGCGTCGCCCTCGTCCACGCCAAGCGACGCGGCATCCTCGCTCGACATGAAGATCGCATCGCGCGCGGCACCGGTGAGCGGATGGGGCTTCGTCAGGCCGACGCCGAACGGGCGCGGGCCGACCCAGAGATCCGGCCGCAGCCCGAGGATCCTCACCCGCTCAGTCTGTCGCACCATTGAGCGATGCCGCAGCCCAAGCGCGACCGCCCGCAGCTGCCGAAGGGCTACATCTCGAGGGCGCCCAAGGGGATGCTCGGCTGGCTCGCCGTGAAGAAGATCCTCACCACGTTCCCCTACTTATGGATCGCGACGACGGACGAGGACGGCCGGCCGCACATGGTGCAGCAATGGGGCGTCTGGATCGACGACATCCTCTACTTCGAGGGCAGCGAGCGGACGCGTTGGGCGCGCAATCTCGCGCGCGATCCGCGCCTCGCGTTCGGGGTGAACGTTGGCGCCAAGGCGGCGTACGGGGAGGCGACGGTCGACGTGCTGCGCGGTCCCGATCGCGCCCTCGCGACGAAGATCGCAAAGCAGTACGCGGCGAAGTACGGGCGCACGTTCAAGTACCGGCCGAAGCCCGAGCAGTATGAGAAGGGCTACGTGTTCCGCGCGAAGCCGCAGAAGCTCATCGCGTTCGACGTGCGCACGTTCAACAGCTCGGCGGCGCGCTTCACTTTTGACGACTAGCTGAGCTGCCCAACGAGGCCCGCTCGCCAGGCTTAGGCGGCCTCGGGAGGGTTCTGGTCCTTGCCGTCGTGGATGAGCGCGGCGTTGACCGCCGCCTCGTCCTTCTCGACGACGGGACGGGGCTGCCGCTCGCTGAGCGCGTGAGCCTCCAGGCTCATGTAGCGGAGGTAGCGGGGGTCGAGCATGGCGTGTTCCTTTCTGTTCACCAGGACGAACGGCGGCGGCCGTTTGTTTCAGAACGTCGTGGACGAGGCATTCGCCTAGCCTTCGCGCGGTGAAGCTCGACGCGTTCATCACGTCGATCTCCCTCGATCGGGTGAGCGCCTACGCCTCGCACATCGACGCCGGCGGCTACCACGGGCTCTGGGTCACGGAGACGCAGATCGATCCCCTCCTGGCGCTGGCCGTCGCCTCCACGACAACGGAGCGCGTGCGCCTCGGGACCGGGATCACCGTCGCGCTCGCGCGCAGCCCAATGGTCACCGCGATGGACGCCTGGGCCATCCAGAAGGCGAGCCGCGGCCGTCTCGATCTCGGGCTCGGCACGCAGGTCCGCGCGCACATCGAGCGCCGCTTCTCCATGCCGTACGACCGACCGGCGAAGCGCATCAAGGAGTACGTGGCCGCGCTCCGCCACATCTGGGGCGCCTTCCAGCACGAGCATCGCCTCTCGTTCAAGGGCGACTTCTATCACTTCGACCTCATGTCGCCGTTCTTCGATCCGGGACCGATCGATCACCCGCGCATCCCGATCTACCTCGCCGCGGTGAACGAGCGGATGTTTCGCGCGGCCGCAGAGGTCGCCGACGGCATCGAGGCGCATCCCTTCTCGACGCCGGCGTACCTGCGCGAGGTCGCGCTGCCCGCCATCGCGAGAGGGCTCGCGCGGTCGGGACGCGACCGGTCGGCGCTCATCGTCGCGTGCCCGGTCTTCACGCTGGTGGAGTCGTCGCCGACGTTCGCCGCGGACGCGGCCTACGTGCGGCAGCAGCTCGCCTTTTACGCGTCGACGCCGAGTTACCGTGCCGTGCTTGACCACCACGGCTGGGGCAACGTCGGCGAGGAGCTGTCGAAGCTCGCGCACGCCGGCCGTTTCGACGCCCTCCCCGCGTTCGTCACAGAGCCGATGCTCGAGGCGTTCGTGACGCGCGCCCCGACGTATACGCAGCTCGGACGTCGATTGCGTGCGCGATACGACGACGTGCTCGACCGCGTCGGCCTCTATGGCGACGCGACTCGGATCGAGCAGCGAGACGTCATTGACCTCGCTGCGGTCTTGGACGCGTGAGAAGGCCTGGGCGGACGCCGCACACAGGCCTTCTCACTGATGAACGTCAGCTCTTTGTCGTGCGCTCCGCGACCTCTCGGACGAAGGCGTACGCGAAAAGTTGGCCGTCGTACGCGAACGGCACCGTCTGCGATTCGACACGGATCTTCCGGCCGTCCTTGCGCTTGACCGTGTAGCGCAGGCGATACGCCGTGAGCTCGCGATGGACGTGCTTGTGGTACGTCGTGGAGACCTGCACGCGGTCCGGCTGGCCTGCCACGAACGTCTCGAGGAAGTCGGGTGTCGCGGCCCACTCCGCAGCCGACCGATACCCCCACATCTTGGCGAGGCGGTCATTGCAGATCTTGTGGCGGTCGTCCAAGTAGACGTACACGCCTTCACGCGAGTTATCGAAGATGGGTGCAAGCTGCGACGCGATGGCCGCGAGCCATTCTTCGTGCTGCTGATCGTGTTCGAGCGCTTGCTGGTCCATATGTGAAACCCCTTTCGAGACCGTGGCCTAGGCCGTCGCGCGCTGCGAGCGGACCGCGATCCAGAGCACCATCGCGAGCACGAGCATCTGCTCGACGAGCACGCCGAACTTCAGCGTGATCGCGCCGCCGAAGACGGTGAGGAATCCGATCTGCGAGATCGCGTAGAGCGCGAAGGCGTACGCGTACGGCGCCCTGCCGTTCGTCAGCGTGCGGATCGCCCAGAGCCCGATGCCGAGCTCGGCGATGTGGACGGCGACGAACACCGCCACGGGGATCGAGTCAAGAAACCCTCCAACTGGCATTTTGTTTCCCTGCCTCCTTTCAAGAGGATTTGTTATGGCGGGATCGTCGCGTCCCGGGCGATCCGTGACATCCGTGCTCGGTACCGAGACGTGTACTGAGACGCGCACTGATCGGCCCGTACACTCAGCGCCCCGTGAGATCAGTCCCATTTGTCGGTCGAAGCGCCGAGCTGTCGCGCCTACGGGATGAGCTCAACGCCGCACACGATGGCGCCCGCCTTGTGCTCGTCCGAGGCGACGCCGGCGTCGGCAAGACCCGGCTGCTTTCAGAGTTCCAGAACCTCGCGCGGCCGCGGGCCCGATGCCTCGTCGGCCGCGGGTCGCCGCTCGGCACGACGATCGCGTTCTCGCTCATCGTCGAGGCGCTCGAGTCGCACCTGCGGTCGCTTCCGGCGGATGAGGTGCGTGCGCTTTGCGGCGCGCGACTCGCCGCGCTCCGCGGCGTCCTCCCAAGTGTGGCGGCGGCACTCCCGCCTGACGGCGGCGATCTGCCGTCGCGTCTTGCGACGTTCGAGGCGTTCATCTGCCTCCTCGAGGGCATCGCGCGCGACAGAACCCTCGTGGTCGTCCTCGACGACGCACATCGCGCGGACCCGTCGACGTGGGAGCTCGTTCACTATCTCGCGCGCAACGTCGTCCGCGCCCCGATCCTCATGCTCGCCGCGGTCCGTGAGGGAACGGCCGAGCGCGGCGAACACGTCGACGCGACGATCGGTCTGCTTCTGAAGGACGGCATCGCGACCGAGCTGCACCTCGAGCCATTCGGACGCGATGACCTGAGCGCGCTCGCGACGCAGGTGCTTGGACCGGAGGTCACGCAGGCCGCGCTCGCGGATTGGCTGTACGAGCGAACGCGTGGCAACGCCCTCTTTGCGACGGCGGTGCTCGAGGATCTGGCCCAGGATCCAGATCGCCGCGAGGCGCCGCGGAGCGTGCGTGCGCACGTCGAGGCACTGTCCGCGACCCTCGAGCCGGAGGGGCGCGACGTGCTCGCGACGGCCGCAGCGCTCGGCCACTCGTTCTCGCTAAGAACGATCGCGCGTCTCATCCCGGCCGACGCGGGCCATTGGCTCGACGACCTGGTGCGACGCGGGGTCCTGCACGAGCGCGTGCGTGACGGTGAGACGACATACGACTTCGGACACCCGCTCGTACAAGAAGTGACGTACGACTCGCTCGGCGCGGCGCGGCGGCGGGAGCTCCACGAGCGGCTCGCGCGGATGCTCGTCGGAGAGCCGCTCGAGGTCCGGGCGTATCACGCGATACGAGGCGCACTGCCTGGTGACGAGGCGGCGATCGAGCTCATCTGGGCCGCGGCACGAGAGGCGGAGCGGACGCAGGCTCACGGCGAGGCTCTGCAACACCTCGCCGCGCTGCGGCGTCTCATACCGAGCGGGTCGGTCGATCGTGCGACGGTGCTCGACGAGATCGGTTGGCAGGGCGCGGAGGCCGGCGAGCACGCCGTGGGCATCGAGGCACTGCGGGAGCTGCTCGCTCTTCGGACCGAGCCTCGCGAGCGCGGCTCGGTGCACATGCGACTCGCCTCGCTCCTTTCTTCTGGTCCCGGCGACCTCGCGTCAGCCGAAGCCGAAGCGAAAGCGGCGGTGGCGGCATTCGTCGCCGCTGGAGCTGATGACCGCGTCGCATCGGCGCTCAACGAGCTCGCGTGGATACGCGGCGAGGCCGGCGACATCTCGGCGCAGATCGAGGGGAGCCGCGACGCGCTCGCTCGAGCCGAAGCGCTCGGCGACGAGACGCTGACCTTGCACGCCCTCGGATCGCTTGGTTACGCGTACGCGGGGATCGGTCGCGGCGAAGAGGCCGTGGACGTGCTGCGTCGCGGTCGCGCGATCGCGACGGCGAGGGGGGACCGCGCGCAGAGCGCCTGGCACACGGGGGCGCTCGGTCTCGCGCTGCTGTGCGCCGGCCGCATCGACGAGGCCGGCCGCGTTCTCGACGCGGCGATCGAAGACGGGCCGTCTCCCTCGGCGATCCCATACGTCAACCGAGCACTGCTCAACTGGTTCGTCGGGCGTTGGGAAGACGCACTCGCCGACTGCGCGGCAGTGCAGGCGCTCCACCCCGGCACGCTGCCGGCGTACGCCGGATTGACCGTGACGCTCGCCGGTCTCATCGAGGCCGCGACGCTGCGCGATGCGGCCGCGAAGCGTCACCTCGAGCAGGGCGGGCGCCTCTACGCGGGGGCCGATTTCTATTACATGAGCGTCCTCAATGACTGGGCGTTCGGCGTCGCTCGCGCTCTCACAGAGGACACGCGCGAGGCCAGGTCGCGGCTCACGCACGCCGCGGCGCGCGCGTCCGCGATGGGCGCGCGCGCCATCGAGGCGCTCCTCCTGCCGGATCTCGTCGAGGTTCGAGTCGCTGTCGGTGACCTCAATGGGGCAAGCGAGTCGGCGGAGCGGTCGCAGGTCCTCGCCGAATCGCTCGGTACCACGGTCGCATCCGCTCATGCGTCATATGCCCGAGGGCTCGTCGCGCTCGCGGCACGGCGGGTGACCGCGGCGCGCGCAGCGCTGCAAGCCGCGGCTGATCTCGCATCCTCATCCGGACTACGGCTGCTCCAGGCTCGGGCGCTCGAGCGGCTCGCGCAGGCGTACGACGGGAGCGAGCGAGTGAGCCGCGCCACCGAG
>VBJD01000081.1 GCA_005887995.1 Chloroflexota bacterium | reverse complement strand
GGACCGCGCCGCAGCCGCGGTGCCGAAACAGTTCGCGCCAAATCCGGCCATCGTCGCCTCGTCGCGTGAGCGCCTTGCGCAGGCGCTCTCGACGATCTCGCGCATCCGTGGCGACCCCACACTCTCACGCGATCAGAAGCTCGCCGCGCTTCAGCGCGCGCAGGAAGTCATCGTCGCCACGGCGACCGCCACGGACACCGTCGACCTGACGGGTGCGGAGTGGGACGCCGTACAGAAGGAGCTCGACAACACGCTCCGCAGCCTTTACGGCACGGGCATCCGCGTCGAGCAGCTCGACGCGACGAAGGCGGACGCCGCGAAGGCGCTGCCACCGGCGTGGAACGACCGCCAGAAGCGCGTCGGCACAGCGATCGTCACGCAGTTCCTCGACGCGAACGTGCAGCTCGATTCCGTCGCGACATCCGTCGCGCAACAGTTCGCGCGCAACGCCGTCGGGCCGGTGCAGGTCCAGGTCGTCGCCGGCGAGGTCATCGTGCGCGAGGGCAGTGTCGTCACCGCGCAGGACATCGAGAAGCTGCGCGCGCTCGGTCTCGCGAGTCCGGGTGTCGATTGGCGAGGCGCGATCGGTCTCCTGCTTTGGGCGATCCTCATCGCGGGCGTGCTCGGGACGTACATCGAGCGCTACGCCACCGAGGCGTGGACCGACGATCGCAAGCTCGCGCTCATCTCGCTCACGCTCCTCGCGCTCACCGCCGTCACGCGTGCGCTCGTGCCCGGTCACACGTTGCTCGTGTACTTCATCCCGTACGCGGCCGCCGCGATGATGCTCACCGTGCTCGTCTCGGGACGCGCCGCGCTCGCGACGCAGATCGCGGGCGCGCTGCACGCGGGGATCATGTCGAACCAGGTCGACCTCATCGCCTACGTCCTCGTGCCGGCGCTCCTCGGCATCGCGGCGGTGCGCCGCGCGACGACGGCGCGCGAGTTCGCCGCGGGGGCGTCGTTCGTCGCGATCGGCAATGTCGGGGTGCTCGCCGCCTTCACCCTCGTCGGCCGCGCGACCGACCCGTTCGGCGCCGCGCAGCTGCTCATTGCTGCCGTGACCTCCGCGGCAGGCGCGGGCCTGCTCGCGTTCGCAGCGATGGCGATGATCGGTCACCTCTTCCGCATCACGACGGTGTTCGAGCTGCGCGAGCTCGCCGATCCGACCCATCCGCTGCTGCGCCAGCTGCTGTTGCGCACGCCGGGCACCTACCATCACTCGCTGCTCGTCGCGAATCTCGCGGAGCGCGCGGCGGAGGTCATCGGCGCCGATCCGCTGCTCGCGCGTGTCGGCGCGTACTACCACGACATCGGCAAGATGAGGAACCCGTCGGCCTTCATCGAGAACCAGACGGGGACGAACCCGCACGACGATCTCGATCCGCTCGTGTCCGCGGGCATCGTCGCGGCGCACATCAAGGACGGGCTCGCGCTCGCCGAGCGCTACCACCTGCCGGCGGTGATCCGCGAGATGATCCCCGGGCACCACGGCACGCTCGTCGTGAAGTACTTCTTTCAGATCGCGCAGCAGCGCGGTCAGGACCCCGACGAGTCGAAGTTCCGCTACCCCGGTCCGAAGCCGCGATCGAAGGAGTGCGCGATCGTCATGCTCGCCGACGGAACCGAGGCGTCGGTGCGGTCGCTCGAGGAGAAGAACCCCGAGAGCATCCGCTCGATGGTCGACAAGATCGTCGGCGAGCGCCTCGCGGACGGTCAACTGGACGACAGTGACCTCACGCTGCGCGACGTGCAGCGCGTGAAGGACGCATTCTGCGAGCTCCTGCTCGGCGTGTACCACGAGCGCATCCCGTATCCGGAGGACCGCATCGCGCGCCTCCCGCAGCGCGACGCCGCCGCCCGCTGACAGCTCGCCCTGCGACGAGCGCGAAGAATGAAGATCGCCATAACCGGCGAGCCACCCGCTGACCTCTCTCTTGCGCGGCGTGCGATGCAGGCTGCCGCGCGGCCCTATCGATTGCCGCGCGGCACCGCGGTGTCGCTCGCGTTCGTGGACGACAGCGAGATGCGCGCGCTGAATCGACGCTACCGGCGGAAGGACACGACGACGGACGTCCTCTCCTTCGGCGAGCCGTGGCCGACGGAGACGAAGGGCCGCGACGCGGCCGCGCGCCTCGAGCCCGGACCCGACGGCGTCGTGCGCCTCGGCGACGTCGTCATCAGTGGCGCGCAGGCGGCGCGCCAGGCGAGGAGGCGTCGCTGGCCGCTGGCCGCGGAGCTCGCGTTCCTCGCCGCCCACGGCACGCTCCATTTGCTCGGCTTCGACGACCAGACGCGGGCTGGCTACCGCGAGATGCTCGCTCTCGGTCGCGCTGCGGTGGCAATCGCGCGTCAACAGTCTGTAAAACGCTGAAACGCGGACCTACCCTCACCGTTCATCTATGTCGGCAGTGAGGATCGGATTGGCGGCGCTCTTCATCGCGGCTTCGGTCTTTTCGGGCCGCCCTGCCGACGCGAGCACCGCCGACCTCGTCGCGCACCTCGATCAGCTGTCCGAGGCGTTCCCCGGCGGCGTCGGCCTCTGGATCTCCGACCCGAACGCCTCGAAGCCGCTGTACACGCGCAACCCCGACGAGCAGGTCATCACCGCCTCGCTGTACAAGCTCGGCGTCCTCATGGAGACCGAGCGACGGGTCGAGGCGGGCGAGCTCCACTACAACGACATCATCACGATCCAACCGGAGGACGTGAGCGAGGACGGATCGTTCGAGGCTGTCGGCACCGAGCTCACGATCGACCAGGCGCTCGAGGCGATGATCACGATCTCGGACAACGGCACGGCGCAGGCGCTCTGGCACCTCCTGGGCGGTGCGAACATCGACGCGACGCTCGCGAAGGTCGGCATCCCAGACTTCCACGTCGCCTTCGACTCGAGCGAGGACAACGTCGCGACGCCGCGCGCGATCGCCCAGTTCTTCACGCTTCTCGCGAAGAAACAGCTCGTCTCGTTGGCGGCGTCGGAGCGCATGCTCGCACGGCTCGAGCGGCAGGAGATCAACGACCGCCTCCCAGCCGCGCTCCCCGACGGCGTCGTCGTCGCGCACAAGACCGGCAATCTCCTCGGGCTCGCGCACGACGCCGGGATCATCTTCACGCCGTCCGGCCCGCGGATCGTCGTCGCGATGACCTGGGACGCGTACGACGAGGACGCGAACGCGTTCATCGCGAACGTCGGCGCGCTCGTGTACAGCGCTGTGCTCGAGCCGCCGGCGAATGCGCGCTACTCCGTGCCGCGAGCCGCCGTCGTCGGCGATACCGACGCGAAGCTGCGCGTGACCGTCACGGTGGCGAACGCCGGTGAGAAGGCGTGGGCCGGCAGCGGCGTCGACTCGGTAGGGCTCATCTGGGAGTTGCGCGACGATGACGGCAGCCTCGTGACGTCATCGCCGGGTGCGACGCGAATGCCGGCGCTCGCGCCGGGCCGATCGACGAACGTCGGCCTGCAGATCGCGACGCCGGGCATCCCCGGCCTCTATCACGTGACGATCGGGCTCGTCGACAGCGCCGGACGCGGCCTCTCCGCGCTCGGCGCCGCGACCGCGTCATTCGATGTGAAGACCCACCTGCCGTTCCTCGTGAACGCATCCGTGAACATCCCGATCGCGCTCCATCGCGGCGAGGCGAGTCTCCTCGTCGTGAAGTACGTCGCGCTCGCGACGTCGGGCATCGTCGACCACAACCTCATCCTGGCGTGGCAAGCGATCGACGTGCGCACGTCACGAACCGTCATTCAGGGAACGACGGCGATCGGCGTCCTCAAGCCCGGCGCGGATGGCTTCTTCTACGCGCCGTTCCTCGCGCCGAACATCCGCGGCTCGTACAAGCTCACCTACGAGCTGCGCGAGGGCGATGTCGCCGTCTCTGAGACGGCGACGACGAACGTGACCATCAATCAACCTCGGACGTACCCCGACGACGAAGGCGGGCGCACGCCGGGCCCGATCACGATCACGCCACAGCCGACACCGCGCCTGCGCATCCCGTTCCCGTCGCCGACCGGGAACGTCGTGCCGAGCCTCAACCTCCCGTCGCTGCCGACGCCGCGCGGGAAACCGACGCCTACGCCGCGCTAGGCGCCTTCGGCTTCGGCGCGTTCATCGTCTTCGACGCGAGCGCGGCGATCGTGCCGACCGCGACGATCCCGAGCCACGCCCAGCGCAGGTTCTGGCTGTACGCGATGTTCAGAAGACTGTCGAGCGACCATGTGCCGAAACCGAGGAGCGCGAGGGAGAACGATGCGGCCGCGAGTGGGAGCGGAAACTCCCATCCGGCCTTGCCGCCACCGACCCAGAAGCCTTGCGACCAGTGCGCGACGTACGTCACGACGACAAGGTCGCCAGCCATGATCCCGGGGCCGAGCGGGCCCCCGAGACCGAGGACCGTGAGGATGCCACCACCGGCCTCGGCAGCCACCGCGACGATTGCCCAGAACAGCCCCGGCCGCAGGCCGATGCTGTCGAACCAGCCGGCGACCCCAGGGACCGATCCGCCCTTACCGACGAGCCCGAGCTTGAGAAGGCCGTGCTGCATGACGACGCCGCCGATAACGAGGCGCAGCACAAAATACGCAAGATCAACGGTCATGTGAACCTCCGTGAGAGGACTCAGTACGCGGGAACAATGTGTCGCGCCGCCGCATTCCCTGTGCCCGTAGCCTTCCCGCCCATGTACACGCCGTCCGAGCGCGAGCGCATCCGCGCCGGCATCCTCGCGCGGGCACGTGAAGATCCGCATATCAGCGGCGGCGCGCTCACCGGCTCGGCAGCCGCGGACAACGAGGACGACTGGTCTGATATCGACCTCGCATTCGGCGTGAAGAGCGCCTCGGACGTCTCGAGCGTGCTCGCGGACTACTCCTCGTACATGTACGAGACGCACGCGGTCACGCATCACGTCGACGTGACGGCGGGTGCGTGGGTCTATCGCGTCTTCCTTCTACCGAACACGCTGCAGGTCGATCTCGCATTCGCGCCGGCGGCCGAGTTCGGAGCCAGAGCGCCGACATTCCGGCTGCTGTTCGGCGAGTCTGCGGAGATCACGCACGTTCCGCCGCCGGACGCGGCTGTACTCATCGGCTATGCCTGGCTCTACGCGTTGCACGTGCGCTCGTCGCTCGCGCGCGGCAAGCTCTGGCAGGCCGAGTACATGGTGAGTGCGATGCGCGACCAGTCGTTCGCACTCGCGTGTCTGCGTCGCGACCTGCCGGCGCGCGAGGGCCGCGGCTTGGATCGACTGCCCGAGGACTTGCGCGCGCGTTACGAAGATGCACTCGTCTGCGGCATGTCCGCCGACGAGATCGGGCGAGCGTTCCGCGCCGCGACGGCGTTGGCCCTCGAGGAGATCGGACACGTCGATCGTGCGCTCGAGCGGCGAGTGCGTCCGGTGATGCTTGCGCTCGCGGAGAGCTGGCGGCGCTAAGTCAGCGCCAACGGACGAGGATGTTCTCGCGCTGGAACGCGAGCTTCGCGAGCCAGAACACGACGAGGTCGGCCGCGATGAGGAAGAGGCTGAACTGCAGGAAACCCTCGTTGTTGATGACGACGCGCCCGGTGACCTGCGCGATGCCGATGCCGACGACCGGGACGACGACGAGGCCGCCGATCTGCTGCGCAACGCGAACGTCATTCACGCGCGTCGAGATGAGGATCCCGAGGTTCACCGACAGGAGCGTAAGGAGCGGCACCATCACGACGATCGCGAGGATCCAGCGCGGCGCGGTGACCGCGTTCACCGCGGCCCGGCTCCCGAGCGACGCGACGGACGCGAGGTAGATCGCGTACGCGGTCCACGTGACGATGACCGATGGCACGGTCGAGGCGATGCTCTTCGCGAACAGCAGCTCGCCGACGCCGACTGGCGCCGCGAGAAGCGGCTCCAGCGTGCGCATCTGTTTCTCGCCGATGACCGAGTAGATCGCCATCGTGAGCGGCACGACGGTAGGGATGAGCATGAAGAGGATGAGGAAGTACGTCGCGATGAAGCCTTGCACGGCCTCCTTCGGATCGAGGCCCTGGACCGCGGGCGCGGCGGCGTAGAGCGCCTGCACGTCGCGCTCGCTCGGCGGATTGACCGCCGCGGCGGCCACCGCGGTGATGCCCGCCAGCAGGATGACGAACGGCGGGAGCAATGTCATTCCGACGAGGAGCTTGTTCGCGAGCGCCTCGCGCCACTCGCGCACGCATACCGCGCGTACGAGCGCGGGCCGATCCGGTCGGCGCGCGATCGCGATCGCGGTCATGCGTGTCCCTCGACGATCTTCAGGTACACGTCCTCGAGGTGAGGCTTGCGCTCGGTGACGAATGCGATCTGCGCGCCACCGTCGATGAGCGTGCGGATGAGCAGCGGGTTGGTGCGGAGCGGGTCCGGTGCCTCGACGATGATCGAGCCGTTCTCGAGTCGCGCGTCGTGCACGCCCGGGACGGCTTTCACCCGAACGAGATCCTCCGGGCGCGGGGACGGCATGAGCCGGAACTCCGTCGCGCGTCCGTATAGCTCGGCGCGCAGGTGGTCCGGCGTGTCGATGCGGATGATCTTGTGGCGGAAGAACGCGATGCGATCGCACAGGCGATCGGCCTCGTCGAGGTTGTGCGTGCAGAGGAAGACGGTGCGTCCCTCGCCGCGAAGCGCGACGATGAACTCGCGCACCGTCTTCGCGGCGTCGGGATCGAGGCCGGTCGTCGGCTCGTCGAGGAACAGGATGCGCGGCTCGTGCAGCGCAGACCGCGCAATGGCCATCTTCTGCTTCATGCCGCGCGAGAACGTCGCCACCGCCTCGAAGCGGCGCTCCCACAGTCCCATCAGGCGCAAAAAACGCTCCGACTGCGCACGCGCGGTCGGACCGTTGAGGCCGTAGAGCGTCGCGTAGAAGATGAGGTTCTCCCATGCCGACTGGCGCTCGTAGAGGCCGGGCTGCTCGGTGAGGATGCCGACCTGCGCGCGGATCTGCGCGTCCTCGCGGCCGAGGCGGAACCCCGCGACCTCGGCGCCACCCGACGTCGGCGCGATGAGCGCGCACAGTAGACGCAGCGTCGTCGTCTTCCCCGCGCCGTTCGGTCCGAGGTAGCCGAAGACCTCGCCCTCGCGCACCTCGAGATCGACGCCGTCGACCGCGGTGAGCGCGCCGAATCGCTTGGTCAGCTTCTCGGTGCGGAGGACCGTCTTCACGACGCGATCGAGTCTATGTGTCGCGCTCGTCTCCGAGTACGCGGACTCGTTCGTCGCTCACGCTCGCTTCGCTCGCTGAACAGGGGCCCCTGCCCCTGAGCCGCTCCTCACTCGATACCTCTCTTGCGCGTGCTCCTCACCCGACACCCCTCTTTGTAGGATTCGCTGATTGAACCCTCCCATCGACGCGGAGCGCAGGCTCCGCGAGCTCTCGTTCCTCCACGAAGTGGCCCAATTGGCGTCGTCGGCGCGCGATTGGGACGAGATGCTGCGCATCGTCATCGATCGAACAACGGATGCGATGCGCGTCGAGGTGTCATCGCTGTATCTACTCGAGCGCCGCGAGGGCGTCCTGCGCCTCGTCGCGACGAACGGCCTGAACCGAAAGTTCATAGGGAAGGCGACGCTGCGCGTCGGCGAGGGGATCACCGGCTGGGTCGCGAACGCGCGCGTACCGGCTGCCGTGCGCCAGGTGCGCGCCGATCCGCGCTTCAAGTGGGTGCCCGGCGTCGACGAGGAGCGCTTCACCTCGATGCTGTCGGTCCCGCTCCTCATCCACGACGAGGTCGTCGGCGTCGTGAACGTGCAGTCGGTCGCCGAGCGCGGCTTCGACCTCGACGAGATCGAATACCTGCAGACGATCGCGAACCTCGTCGCGGGCATCATCGAGAAAGGCCGGCTGCAGCGCGAGGCCGAGCGCAAGCTGCGCGAGGTCTCCGCGCTCTTCGAGGTCTCGAACATCCTCACCTCGACGCTCGAGCTTGACGAGGTGCTCTCGCTCCTGGTCGCGCGTCTTGTGCGCGTGTACCCCGGATCGGCCGGCGCGGTGTTCCTGCGCGATGGCGACGAGCTGCGCGAGCGCGCGCGATCGGGGGAGCCGGGAAAGGCGATGGCGCAGACCGCGCGTCAGGCGCTCAACGAAGCGCGGCCCATCGTCGCGGGCGATCGTCTCGCGCTGCCGCTCCTCGCGGGCGAGCGCCTCCTCGGCGCGGTCGCCCTGCGTGTGCCGGCGGGCACCGAGCTCGCCGATGAGGAGGTCGCGTTCGTCGGCGCGCTCGCGAATCAGGCAGCGCTCGCGATCGACAAGGCCTCCCTGTATGCGCTCGAGCGTCAGACCACCGACCGCCTGCGCGAGCTCGAGCGCGCGCGGAACGAGTTCGTCGCCGTCGTCACGCACGACCTGCGCACGCCGCTCTCGGTGATCCGCGGCTACCTCGACCTCATCGCCGAGAGGAACGGAAAGAGCAAGGTGCCGATCGACGAGGCGGTCGCGCAGGTCGGTCGGCTCGACCAGCTCGTCGATCACATCCTCAACGGCGTGCGCCAGGACAAGACGGAGCTCGTCCGTGCAACGCGCTTCGAGCTGCGCGCGGCGGTCGCCGCGACGCTCGCCGAGCTCGCGCCGGTCGCCCGGCGCCATCGGCTCATCGGACCGCGCGCGGGATCGGCGGTATGGGTGCGCGCGGACCGTCGCCGCGTCGGCGAGGTGCTCGCGGGGCTCGTGCACAACGCGACGAAGTACGCGCCCGAGCGCACGCGGATCACCGCGCGCATCGAGAAGGGTCCAGATCGCGCGATCGTGCGTGTCTCCGACGAAGGTCCGGGCGTCCCGCCCCACGAGCGGCCGCGCCTCTTCGAGCCGTACGCGCGCGGCGATCACACCGAGGTGCCGGGCACGGGGATCGGTCTCTTCGCGGCGCGCGGCGTCGTGGAAGCGCTCGGCGGCGACATCTGGTACGAGGAGAGCAAAGGGGCGACGTTCGCGTTCAGCGTGCCGCTCGACAAATCAAAGAAGTGAGAGCGAGCGAGGAGCGGTTCACCCGCGACGAAGCGAGCTCAACGAGCGCGAAGAGATGAGCACCATCCTTGTCGTCGACGACGAGCCCGCGATGGTCGGCATGGTCGGCGCGCTCCTCGGTGAGGAAGGCCATCAGATCGTGACGGCGTACGACGGTGAGGTCGCGCTGCGCCGTCACGCCGAGGAGCGTCCGGACCTCGTCATCCTCGACCGCAAGCTGCCGCGGATGTCCGGCGACGACGTCGTGCGTGGCATCCGCGCCGTGTCGAACACGCCGATCCTCATGCTCACCGGCGAGAGAGGCAGCGAGGAGCGCGCGCGCTTGCTCGACCTCGGCGCGGACGACTACCTCGAGAAGCCGTTCGGCAAAAAGGAGCTCTCCGCGCGCGTGCGCGCGTTACTCCGGCGCGCGGGACCGGCGGTGCGCGCGGACGCGACGGCGAAGATCGGGAAGCTCTCGGTCGATCCGCGAACGCACCGCGCGTCGGTGAACGGCGAGGCGCTCGAGCTCACGCCGACGGAGTTTCGCCTCCTCGCGGCGCTCGCGTCGCGCCCCGGCGAGGTCATCGACCGCAAGGCGCTGCTGCGCGCGGGGTGGCCCGACGAGCGCGATCCCGATCCCGAGTGGCTGAAAGCGCACCTCGCGCGGCTGCGCACGAAGCTCATCGAGAAGGGCGCGCCCGAGCTCGTGAACGTGCGCGGGGTGGGGTACCGGCTCGGCTAAGGCTTCTCGAGATCGGCCCAGGTCACGAGCACGGAGAACGCGCGACACCACACGATCACGCTCGAGTAGCCAGCCAGGTCGAAGGGGGACGCAAGCTCGTAGTTGAACGAGCCGTTCGTCGCCTTCAGCGCTCCGACATACGTGCTCGACGCGTCGGACCATTTCCCGCCGCTGTCCTTCGACAGATAGACGTGCACGTCGGGGGCGTTCGTGATCGCAACATCCTCGAAGCGTAGGAACTGCTTCGCATCGACAGCGATCAGAAGCACGTCGCCCTTCCCGTTGTGCAGCGTGTCGACGTAGTGCAGCTCACCGCGCCGGAGCACGGTCGTTATCGCAGTACGTGGCGTCGCCGCGGGTGACGAGATCGAGGCCGCGCTCGTTGCGGTCGACGACGGCGCCGTCGCGAGTGTGATGGGTAGGGCCTCGTTCGCGGTGGTGCGGATGAAGAGCGGCGAGCCGAGGTACCACCCGACGATGACGAGGAGGATCGCGGCGACGATCGCCGCGCCGCGCACGGCGCGTGAGCGAGGCATATCGGGAGTATCGCGTGAGCCGGTGACAGGTGTGTGACGCCCCGCGCTAGAGTCGCGAGCGGTGGCACCGCTCGCGTGCGCCGTCCTCAACCTCATCGCCGTCGTCGTGCTCGCCTTCGTCCTCGCGCCGGGCACGCCAGTCGTCACGAGCGTCGCGGCTCGCGAGCAGTACGTCGCATCGCATCTCTTCGAGTGGCGCGCGGGGTGGGCCACGTGGATGCTTGCGGCTGCGTCGCTTCTCTGGATGTACGCGTGGTGGCGCGCACGCGTGCGGGGACCGGATGTGGCCGTCACTGTCGCCGCGATCGGTATCGCGGCGGATTGGTCTGCGGAGATCGCGCTCATCGTGACCGGCGCGGACGGATACCGCGCCATCGCGCCGCTCGCGTTCCTCCTCACCGGCGCGGTCGCGAACGGCCTTTACACCGCGGCGGGGATCATGCTCACGCTCTCGACGCCGCTCGGTCCGCTCGCGCGCGCGTACGCGTCGCTCATGTGGGCGGCCGGCGCGACCCTGTCCTTCGCGGCGCTGGTCTCCTTCCCGCTCCTCGTCGCGATCGCGACCGCGTGGCTCTTCGCGATGTTCATCCCGTGGTGCGTGTGGCTCGGGCGACGCCTGCGGTGAGGCGCGTCATCGTCGTCGGCGCGGGATTCTTCGGCCGGCTGGTCGCCGCTCGCCTGCGCGATCGCGGCTTCACTCCGCTCGTCGCGACGCGTCGCGGCGCCGACGTTCGGCTCGACGCCGAGGATGACGCGGAGCTGCGCGCCGTGCTGGAGCGAGATGACGTCGTCATCGACACCGCTGGGCCATTCGCCGACCGCACGACGCGTCTCGCGCGCGTCGCGATCGACGTCGGCGCGGACGTCATCGATCTCGCGGAATCGCTCGCATGGAGCGACGCGATCCTCGCGCTCGACACGGTCGCGCGCGCGGCCCGCGTGCGCCTGTATCCGGCGTGCAGCGCGGTGGCAGCGGTCGCGGGCGCGTGCGTCACCGCGTCGGGCATCGCCGCACCCGAAGAGGTGGATCTCTTCCTCGCGCCGGCGAGCGCCCAGACCGCGAGCGGCGCGACGGTGCACGCATTCGCCGGGTCGATCGGCCTCGCGATCAAGACCTTCCGCGACCGGCGCATCGTCCAGGTGCGCGGGTTCACCGAGTCGCGACCCTTCCCCGCGTCGGTGCGCACGGGCGGCATCGTCGAGGGTGCGCACGCGGTCCTGCTTCCGCGTGCCTGGCCGAGCCTGCGCCGCGCGGAGTTCTGGGTCGACCCCAACATGGCACTCGGCCGACCGGTGCTCAGCGCGATCGCAGAGCTCCCACTCCTCGCGGGGATCGCACGGGGCGTCGCGCCTATCGTCCCGGCGCGCCTTGTCGGCCGGCGCGATGGCGAGTTCGCGACCGTCGTGCGCGCCGCCGAACGCGTCGCGGCCTTCACCTTCCGCGCCGCGCGCGGCAGCTATCGCATCGCGGTCGAGCCGGCGGTAATGGCCGCCGAAGCACTGGCGCGCGGCGCGATGCCGCCGCCAGGCGTCGTGCTGCCGAACGCGCAGGTCGATCCTGAGGAGCTGTTCGCGCGCCTGGGCGGGGTGGGCATCGCGATCGTGCGCGCTTAGAACGTGACGAGCGGGCGCCACGAGCCGATCGAGATGCTCGTCGCCGTCGCAACCGTCACGACGAGGACTGCCACAAGTACGAACGCGACGTCGCCACGCGCGAACGCGCGAGGGCGCGCGAGCGTGCGGCACGAGCGCGAGGCGAAGCCGCGCGCGTCCATCGCGAGAGCGAGGCGCGTCGCGCGACGGATCGCGGCGATGAGCAGGCCGAGCGAGCGCCCGGGGAACGCGGCAAGACGGCCGAGCGCGCGATCCGCCTCGATCCCACGAGCCCGCCGCGCGAGCCCGATGGTGTCCCACTCCCGCGAGAAGAGCGGGAAGAGGCGGAACGCCGCGAGCGCGCCGACGACGAACCGCGGAGGCGCGTGGACATGTTCGACGAGCCCGTCCGCGAGCTCGGTCGGATCGACGGTCGCGATCGCGAGCACCCCGGCGATGCTGATCCCGACGAGGCGTAGCGCGATGGCGACGCCGCTCGCGATCCCGCCAGAACCGAGAAGCGCGTTGAACAGACCGATGCCCGCCGCGCTGATGAGGAGCGGGATGGCGCGCACGGCGAGCGCTCGGGGCGGAAGGCCGCTCACCAGGATGGCGACGAACAGGGCGACGAGGACGATCGCGCTCGTCACGGCGTCGATGGTGACGAAGAGCCCGAGCATCACGACGAAGCCCGCGGCGATGCGCGCGAGCGGGTGCGTCCGCGAAAGCGGTGCGTTCGGGTCGGCGACGAGCGGCGCGAGGAGCCTCATGCCGCACGTCCCGCGCGCAGGGTGATCGTGCGATCCGCGAATGACGCGACCAGGTCCGTGTCGTGCGTCGCGAACAGGACGCCGCCGGCCGAGGCGCGGTGCATGGCGAGGAGCTCCACGAGCTCGCGATACGTGCGGCGATCCTGACCGAACGTCGGCTCGTCCAGGACGAGCAGCGGCGGCGCGGTCGCGAGCGCGGTCGCCACCGAGAGCCGTCGCTGCTCGCCGCCCGACAGCGTGAACGGATTCGCCGCCGCAAGATGCGAGAGATGCAGTCGCTCGAGTAGCGCTGCGACGACGCGGCCGGCCTCCTCCGCGGAGCGACCGGCGCGCCGCGGACCCGTTGCGAGCTCATCGTCGACGCGGGAGGCGACGAATTGGTGCTCGGGGTTCTGGAACACGGTGCCGACGCGCGTGATGAGCTGCCGCGCGGCCAGCCGCCACGCATCATCGCGGCCGAGCCGAGCGTCGCCGCGTGCAGGACGCAAGAGTCCGGCGACGATCATCGCGAGCGTCGACTTGCCCGAACCGTTCGGCCCGACGAGCGCGATCGCCTCGCCCTCACGAACCTCGAGATCCATGCCATCGAGCGCCCACGCGTCGCTGCCCGGATAGCGGTACGCGACGTCGCGCGCCGTACCGAGCACGCGGCCCGCGCCGTCTCGCGGGTGGGCGACGGCGGACGGCGGCGAGCCGGGCACCCAGACGCCGAGCGCGTCGAGTCGCGCGCGTTCGCCCGCGAAGACCTTCGACGGTGTGCCATCAGCAATGACGCCGCCGCCCGCCTCGATGACGACCACGCGGTCGACGAGCGGCAACGCGTCGGCGATGCGGTGCTCGACGAGCACGAGCGTCCGCGAGCGCTCCTCGGCGAGGCGCGCGAGGACCGACCGCACGAGCGCCGCGCCTTCCGGATCCAGATTCGCGGTCGGCTCGTCGAGCAGGAGCAGGCGCGGACGAAGCGCGATCGTCCCGGCGATCGCGAGTCGCTGCTTCTCGCCGCCCGAGAGCGCGTCGGTCCGGTGGTCTTCGGGGTAGGGGAACGACACCGACGCGAGCGCCGCGTGGACGCGCGGCCAGATGCGCTCCGTGGGGACGCAGCGGTTCTCGAGGCCGAACGCGACATCGTCGCCGGCACGTGCCATGACGAGCGCTGTCTCGGGATCCTGGAACACGATCCCCGTCTCGTCGCGGGCCTGCGCCGCCGGGCGGCCCGCGACGCGCAGCTCGCCTTCGGCTTCGCCGCCGCCGCTCTCGTCGAGCAGTCCCGCGAGCGCGAGCAGGAGCGTGCTCTTGCCCGCGCCGGACGCGCCCAGCAGGAGGACGCGCTCGCCCTCGTCGATCCGGAGATCGACGCCGCGTAGCGCCCACGCCCGGCGGCCGGCGTGGCGCCAGCCCCAGCCGCGCGCTTCGATCACGGGCACGCGCCGATCAGACGCGCGTTTGCGCTCGACCGGAGGGGAACTGCGCGAGCACGCCCGACTGCGCGAGCGCGCGCATGAGCCACCACGAACCGATGCCGGCGATGACGACCGCTGAGACGACGTAGATCACGAGCAGCGTGATCCAATCGGTCACGCTCAGGTCGGCGTAGTAGAGCGGGACATCGTGGATC
Source organism: Chloroflexota bacterium (assembly GCA_005887995.1). Lineage (GTDB taxonomy): Bacteria > Chloroflexota > Limnocylindria > P2-11E > P2-11E > CF-39. Next base: position 8,701 of record VBJD01000081.1, on the reverse strand, counting down.
CATCCGGCCGCGGCGGACACGGCGGCCGCGATGATCGCGATGGTGAGGGACCAGACGCGGTAGCGCGTCGCGGCGAACACGAGCTCTGCGCCGAATCCCTGGATCGCTCCCGACGCGAGCGTGTCCAGACCCCACGTGCCCCCGAGCAGCGCTTCGATCGATGCCGCGACGAGCTCGGCGAAAAGCGCCGCGCCGGGCTTGCGGACGACGAGTCCGGCAAGGACGCCCGCGACGAGCCACATGCCATCGACGATGTTCTGCGCCGGTGGGAACCCCGCCGTCGCGACACCCGCGGCGTTGTAGACCTGGATCCAAGCCCAGTACACGACGCCGAAGGCGACCGCGATCGCGGCGGTGACGACGATGTCGACGGTTCGCCAGGAATTCATGTTCATGACTGACCTCCATCGCGAATTTCGATGACGAGCAAGATTCCGTTCTCTACCGAGACCGACGCGGCCCCTTTCGTGACGATGTTCGAGAGGCCGCGCGACCGGCCGAAGCGCAGCGTCTCGTCGTCGAGCGGATAGCGCAGGCCCTTCGTGCGCACGCCGGTCGCGTCACCGCCGACTGGGAGGAGCGTGACCGTCGTCCCGGTTGGCGCGTCGATATCCAGCCGTTCGCCGGCGTGGATCGCGCGGACCTGCGTCGTGCCATACACGGCGCGCAGCCCTGCGCCGCGGTACGACGGATCGGCGACGAGCGTCGCGTTCGCGAGCGCGTGGTCGAGCCGCGCGCCGCCGAAGATACCGAGGAGGACGATGTCATCGGCGCCGGTCGCGAGCGCATGGCGGAGCGCGAGCTCGAGGTCGGATTCATCCTTCTCCGCAGGGAACTCGACGACTTTCGCGCCGAGCCGCCCGAGCTGGGTGGCGCGCTTGGTGCCGAGCGAATCGAGGTCGCCGACGACGAGCTGCGGGGTGATACCCCAGCGCTCCAGCGCGAACGCTCCGCCGTCGGCGGCGATGACCATGTCCGCGCTCGCCGCCTCCTCGCGGTCGGACGCCGTGACGTCGCCGTGCGCGACGACGACGGTCTTCACTCAGAACTCCTGGCGCGAGCGACGAGCGATTCACTCGCGAGGAGCGAGTTCCACGAGCGGCGAAGAAAAGAAAAGCGGCGCATCTGAGCGCCGCAGCTGGGATCCACGCGTTCGACTCCCTACGCTGATATGACTCAGATCAGGTTCAGGGGTCTGCGGTCTACCGCACTCTCAGCGCCCCACTGCCGGGCGCTCCCCCGTCGTATGAAGTTGTCAGGACAAGGGTATCAGGCGGCCGCGCGTTCCTCGGTGGCGGGGTGCTCGGCGGCGACCGATGCGGTCGGAGCGACGAGCCACGCGATGACGAGGATCGCGAACGAGCCGATAGCGAGTATGTCCACGTTCCCTCCTGGAATTTAGATCTGGTACGCCGCTTCGCGGTGCTGTGACGCGTCGAGGCCGAGTACTTCTTCCTGCTCGGGCACGCGGAGTCCGACGAAGATGCCGATGACCTTGAGGATCACGAACGTCATCACGGCGGAGTAGGTGGCCGACGCGATGACCGCGATGGCCTGCGTGCCGAGCTGCGCGAGGTTCCCATACGCCGCTCCGTTCGCGCCCGCGGCGTTCACCGCGACGGTCGCGAAGATGCCGGTCGCGAGCGCGCCCCACATGCCGCCGACGCCGTGCACGCCGAAGACATCGAGCGCGTCGTCGACCTTCAGGCGCTTCGCGAGCTGGATGCCGACGTAGCAGAACGTGCCCGCGCCGAGGCCGATGAGGATCGAGGCCGAGACGTCGACGAATCCAGATGCGGGCGTGATCGCGACGAGGCCCGCGACCGCGCCGGCGGCGGCACCGAGGACGCTCGGCGCGCCCTTGTGCAGCCACGAGACGGTCATCCACGTGAGCGCCGCCATCGCCGCCGCGGTGTTCGTGACGACGAAGGCGTTCGCCGCGAGCCCGCCCGACGCGAGGGCGCTGCCCGCGTTGAAGCCGAACCAGCCGAACCAGAGGAGCGACGCGCCGAGCACGGTCATCGTCGCGTCGTGCGGCTCGATCGGCTCGAGGCCGTAGCCCCGACGGCGGCCGAGGACGAGCGCCGCGACGAGCGCGGAGACGCCGCTCGTGATGTGCACGACCGTGCCGCCCGCGAAGTCGAGCGTGCCGAGAACGCGCAGCCACCCGCCGACGCCCCAGACCCAGTGCGCGACCGGGTCGTACACGAGCGTCGCCCAGAGGAGCGTGAACACGACGAACGCCTTGAAGCGCTTGCGCTCGGCGAACGCGCCGGTGATGAGCGCGGGTGTGATGACCGCGAACATCATCTGGAAGACCATGAACGCGAGCGCCGGGACGGTGGGCGCGTAGTCCGCGTTGGGCTCCTGACCGACACCTTTCAGTGAGAGCCAGTCGAGCCCGCCGATGAGACCGCCGTGGTCGGGCCCGAACGCGAGGGAGTAGCCCCACAGCACCCACTGCACGCTGATGAGCGCGAGGATGAAGAACGAGTGCATGATCGTCGCGAGGACGTTCTTCCGGCGGACGAGGCCGCCGTAGAAGAAGCCGAGCGCCGGGGTCATGAGCATCACGAGCGCGGCGGATGCGAGGAGCCAGGCGGTGTCGCCGGTGTTGATCTTGTCCATGCGCCAAGGGTGAGCGTGCAGCGTGCCTCGGACAGCGACGATTCGGGGCTACGAAGGTTGCGCTTCGGTGCTCGCGACCATTGAGAAATCGGTGAACTCGACGGGCTCGACATCCGTTCCGCCTTGGCGTCCCGGAACGTGGAAAAGGTGGACGAACTGCGTTGGGTCGTCACCCATCACCGTTCGGGCACCGAACCGCGACGGAGGGCCGATTCACGCTGGCACGCTGGACGCGGATGCTCAAGTGGGAAAGGAGGCTCCGATGACCGAGGTCCACGACTGGCGAGGCGGTCTTCCGCGCAAGCACTTCCACCTGCCGCTCCCCGAGCCTCCACGCTTCCGCCACGAGTCGAAGTCCGCGCCGAAGCCGAAGGACCGCACCGGGCGCGCGCTCGAGGAGTGGCTGCACGATCTGAGCGTCGCGTCGACGATCGACGCCGACTAAGTCTTCTTCGCGTCCCTCGTGATCGTGACCGCAGACACCGGATAGCCGGCTGGCCGCATCGGACCGACCGATGGCGCTGGCGGCAGATACGCCGACGTGCCGAAGCCAACGATCCGCTTTGCGAGCTCGCCGCCCGCCGACAGCTCCTCCATCGCCTGACGCATGTGCGCGTCGCGGATCTTCGCGCCGCCGGTCTCGATCGTCGCGATGAGCGCCGCGCGTCGCAGCAGCTCCTTTATGTACGCCGGGCTCGCGCCCTCGGTCGGCTCGACGTAGTTCTCGAGCCGCACGCCATCGAGGTCGAGACCGCGCGCGTAGAGCTTCAGCAGCCGCGCGCGCCCGCTGGCATCGGGTACGGGTAACTCGACAGCGAGGTCCACGCGGCCCGGGCGCGCCGCGAGCGCCGGCTCGAGGATGTCCGGCCGGTTCGTCGTGAGGATGAACAGGACGTCGATGTCCTCGGCGAGGCCGTCCATCTGATTCATGAGCTCGAAGAGGAGCGGATGCGCCTGCTGGCCGGGCAGGCCCCTCTCTTGCGCGATCATGTCAACGTCCTCGACGACGATGGTCGCCGGCGCGAGGTCGCGAACGAACTGGCCGATGCGGCCGATCCAGCCCATCGACGGACCGCTCATGAGAATGACGGTCCGCCCGGTCATGCGGCCCGCCAGGTACATGACCGTGAGCGTCTTCCCGGTACCCGGCGGCCCGTACATGAGCACGCCGCGGTGCAGCGAGCGCCCCGCCTTCGTGAGCGCGCTCGCGTGCTCCGAGAACGCGATGGCGTGCCGGTCGACGCGCTCGAGGGCGCCCTCTGGGAGCACGATGTCGTCGCGCGCGATCTTCGGCAGCTTGTGGAACTTCACGAGCGAGAGCACGCCGAACTGCTCCGGCGCGACCGAGATGACCTGCCCGCGGTAGACGTTGCGCTCCGCCATCGCGGCCTTCATCTCGCGCAGGAACGCGACGGCGACGTCGCGGTCGCCGGCGATGACCTCGACGCGCAGGCGTACGCGCGGTCCCATCTGCGGATTGGGCGGTCCGCCGACGTACACGCCGTAGCGCTTCGCCCCGTCGCTCACGATGAACAGCCCGAACTGCACGCACGCGATGACGCGGTCGCCCTCGAGCTCGAAGTTCGTGTAGTCGACCGGCCCTTCGGCAAGACGGCCCCAGGGTCCGGTCGAGGCGAGCAGGTCGGAGAAGGTCATCTGGCCCCAGCGTTTGTTCTGCATCGCGATGCCGACGAGGTCGACCGTGCGGCCGCTCTTCGGTCCGAACAGCGCGTCGAGGGCGACCTGGACGTTCGGGTGCTCGTAGGCCTCGAACTCCTCCGCGACGATCGGCATCGTCGACGGGTTGCCGCCGAGATGTGCCTCGAGCCGCTTCATCAGCGGGGTCTGCTCGGCGAACGTCCCGGCGTTCATCGCGTCGATGAGCCGCTTGAAATCGCGCGCGAACTCGTTGCGCAGCGCGTCGTCGGTCATGCGAGCAGGTTAGCGGGCCAAGCGACAAGACTTCGTAGGACCCGCCTTTCAGGCTTGCGGCCTGCTGCTTGGCGTGTGGGCCTTCAGCCCACGCCGCAGTAACGGTGTGTGACTTACGCGGCGACGGGACGCGATGCGAATGCGGTGAAAAGACCCGCGACACGTGGCGCGAGACGATGACGTTCGTCCTGCGTCGGGTCGTATCCGCAGACCTCGAAACCGCGGACGTCCGCGACGGCAGCGAGCTGCGCGATGAGGTCGGCGAGCGCGGACAGCGGCGCGCCGCCCGGTGCGGCGAACACGACGGCCGGCATCGCCGCGGGCTCGAGGACGTCGACGTCGATGTGCAACCAGATCTTCCTGCGGCGCGCGAACGCGACGACCGCCGCGACGTCGGCCCTCTCGGAATCGAAAGCGATCCGCGTGACCTTCGAGCGCTCGAGGTTCACGCGTTCGCCGGGATCGAGCGCGCGCCCGCCCACGAGCGCGACGCGTTCCTCGGCGATCTTCCGCGCGCCGGGCCAGAGCAGTGGCGCGACCTGCCGGCCGCACACGTGTGCGAGGCACATCCCGCTCACGTAGTGCGACGGGGTCGTGGCGAGCGTGTTGAAGTCACCGTGCGCGTCCGCGTACACGAGCGCGATGTCCGGCTCGACGGCGATCGCGCCGGAGAGGCTCCCTGCGATGAGCGTGCACTCGCCCCCGAGTACGCCAACCTGCGCGCCAGCGCGCAGCGACGAGGCGACGCCGTCGGCGAGCGTGCGGCACGACTCGCGCGCCGAGGAGAGCCAGCGATCGCGCGGGTTGAACGGGACCCGGATGTGCTTCTCGGGCGACAGCGCGTCGGCGAACGACTGCGCGAGCACCGCAGGCGCAGAGGCAAGGCCGGCGAAGCGCTGTTCGCTGACCACACCGGCCTCGAACAGATGGAGCGGTCGTGCCGCCATTTGCGGTCGCATGCTAGCCGTACAGGCATGCGACCGACTAGACCGACGCTATTTAATGAGACCGCTCTGGTTGAGTGCGAGGCAGATGATCGCGATGGCCGAAAGCGGGAATCTCGACCAGCGGCCCGAGATCAGCATGAGGATGCCGCAGATGAGTGCGATGAGCGCGAGCAAGAGCGAGATCGTCAGGGTCATGTCGACCTCCGTGCGCGTGTTCGCTGGGCGAGCGTGCAAGGCCCATGCCCTGCGCGGCTCCGAGGCCGTCAGTCGCCGATGGTGGCGAGGAGGCGGTCGAGCGCTGCGAGCCCGGCGTGCAGGATGTGCGACGGGCCGCCGAAGCCGATGCGCAGGTGCCGTTCCGCTTTGAAGTGGACGCCGGGCACGATCATCGTCGAGTAGTCGCGGATGAGCCGGTCGACAAGGGGCATCGAGTCGATCGGATAGCGATAGGAGAAGAAGCAGATCGCGCCCGCGACCGGCGGCGTCCAGTGCAGCTCGCGCGAGCGCCCTGACGCCCAATCCTCGAGCGCCGGCCAACGTTCGTTCACAAGGAAGCGCGTGCGCTCGAGGAGCTTCGGCCGTCGCGCGAGCGCGATGTCGGCGAGCACCTCGGACACGCTGGAGGGCGCGATCGTGCTGTAGTCCTTCAGCTTCAGCACCGCCTGAGCGGTCTCGACCGGCGCGACGACCCAGCCGACGCGCAAACCGGGCAGCCCGTACGCCTTCGAGAGTCCGCCCGTGACGACGATGCGCTCGCCGCGTCCGGCGAAGCTCGCGCTCTCGCTGCCCTCGCGCTCGGCGCCGCGATAGACCTCGTCGGCGAGGATCCACGCGCCGTGTCGCGTGGCGACGCGGCAGATCTCGTCGACCTCACGCGATGAGAGCACCTGCCCAGTGGGGTTGTTCGGCGTGCAGACGCAGACGACCTTGGTCTTCGCGTTCACCGCCGCTGTCAGTGCTTCGAGGTCGATCGTCCAGCCGCGCTCCTCGCGCAGCCACACCTCGCGCACGCGCGCGCCGAGTCCCTGCGCGACGCCGTGCACCTGCATGTAGTTCGGCATGACGACGACGACCTCGTCGCCGGCGTTGACAAGGGCGAGCAGCGTGAGGAAGTTCGCTTCGCTCGTGCCCGTCGTGATGACGACGTTCTCGGCGGTGCTCTTCCAGTGGAACTCCGAGACGAACGTGCGAGTGGACTCGAGGCCCACACCTTCGGCGTACCCGAGCTTCGTCTTCAGTAGCTCCTTCACGTCGCGCGCGGCTTCCTCGAGCGTGAGCGGTTCGACGCCCGACTCGGAGAGGTCGTACTTGACCTTGTGCTCCCAGACGGACTGCATGCGCTCCATCTCGAAGGCGGGGAACTTCATCGACGCGCCACGATACCCTCACGTGTCGTGCGGCGGATCGGACATCGCGGCGCGAAGGGACACGCGCCGGACAACACGATCGAGTCTTTTCAGAAGGCGCTCGAACTCGGATGCGACGAAGTCGAGACGGATGTGTGGGTCTTGCCCGGCGGCCGAATGGTCATCGCGCATGATCGGCCGGCGTCGGCGTCGGGACTCCTCGCTCTTGATGACGTCCTCGACTTCTGCCGCGGACGGATGGGCGTGAACGTCGAGCTGAAGTGCGAATTCAGCGAGACCGCCGCGTACGAGACCGGCTCGCGCGTCGGCGCGCACCTCGCGAAGGGCGGCGATCCCGACATCTATGTCTCGTCCTTCTGGTGGACCGCGCTCGATGCGGTGCGCGAGGCGGCGCCGTCCGTCCGTCGCGCCTATCTGTTCGCGTCGTCGCCGCCGCTCGCCGGACTGATCCACGAGTCGCGACGGACGGCACTCTGGGCGCTGCACCCGAACCGCGCGTTCGTGACGGAGAGGCTCGTGCGCGACACGCACTCCGCGGGGATGAAAGTGCAGGCGTGGACGGTGAACGATCCGGCGGAGATCACGCGCTTCGCGGCTCTCGGGGTCGACGGGCTCATGTCCGACTTCCCCGAGCGGATCCCTAAATAACCCACTCCCGCGCGCGCTCGACCGCGCGGCGCCATCCCGCGTAGAGCGTCTCGCGCTCGTCTGCCGACATCCGCGGCTCATACCGCGCCGCGACCGCGCGGCGCTGCTCGAGATCCTTTGTCGAGCGCCAGAGCTTCACGCCAAGACCGGCGAGCGACGCCGCACCGAGTGCGGTCGTCTCGCGGATCGCCGCAACCTCGACCGGGATGGCCAGCAGGTCCGCCTGGAACTGCATGAGGAAGGCGTTCGCGGTCCCGCCACCGTCGGCGCGCAGCACCGTGAGCGCCGGCGTCACGGCGCGCATCGCGTCGATGAGGTCGCGCGTCTGGAACGCGATGCTCTCGAGCGTCGCGCGAACGACGTGCGCGCGCGTCGTGCCGCGCTCGAGGCCGATGAGCACGCCGCGCGCGCGCGGATCCCAGTACGGCGCGCCCAATCCGGTGAACGCCGGCACGAAGTACACGTTGTCGTTGGTCTTGATGCTCCGCGCGATCGCATCGGTCTCCTCGGCGCTCTTGATCAGGCCAAGACCGTCACGCAGCCATTGCACCGCCGCGCCGGTGATGAAGGCGCTGCCTTCGAGCGCGTAGCGCGGCCCCTCGCCGATGTCCCAGGCGATCGTCGTGAGCAGTCCCTTCGGTGGTGGTGCGGCGCGAACGCCGGTGTTCTCGAGGAAGAAGCAGCCGGTGCCGTAGGTGTTCTTCGCCTGGCCCGGTGAGAAACACGTCTGTCCGAAGAGCGCGGCCTGCTGATCGCCAGCGATGCCGGCGATCGGGATGGCTGCACCGAAGTGCGACGCGTCGCAGTCCGCGACGACACCGCTCGAGCGCACCGGCTTCGGCAGGATCGCGCGCGGGATGTCGAGCGCGGCGAGGAGCTCGTCGTCCCACGTGCCGCGATGGATGTCGAAGACGAGCGTGCGCGACGCGTTCGACACGTCGGTGACGTGCGCGCGTCCGCCGGTGAGGTTCCAGATGAGCCACGAGTCGACGGTGCCGAAGCAGAGCTCGCCTCTCTCGGCGCGCTGCTGCGCGCCAGGCACGCGATCGAGGATCCAGCGGATCTTCGTGGCGGAGAAGTACGCGTCGATGACGAGTCCCGTCCGCTCGCGAACGAGCGGCTCGAGGCCGCGCGAACGCAGCTCATCGCAGATCGCCGCGCTGGCGCGGCTCTGCCACA